>NZ_AEJC01000476.1 GCF_000317595.1 Streptomyces ipomoeae 91-03
CGCCCCTTGAGCTGGGACCTCGTACGACCGCTCGGAGGACCGCCTACGAAACCACCGCTGGATCCGTCGGCTCGGACATCCGCTCGGAGTTGCCTTCGTCACCCACGGCGATTCCGCGCCGCTTGGACACATACACCGCCCCGATGATCACGGCGATCGCGAGCAGGGCGATGGCGACACGCAGCCCGACGCTCTTGTCCTCGCCGTAGCTGAACTGGATGACCGCGGGTGCGATGAGCAGCGCGACCAGGTTCATCACCTTCAGCAGCGGGTTGATGGCAGGCCCGGCGGTGTCCTTGAACGGGTCGCCGACCGTGTCCCCGATGACGGTCGCGGCGTGGGCCTCACTGCCCTTGCCGCCGTGGTGACCGTCCTCGACGAGCTTCTTGGCGTTGTCCCAGGCGCCGCCGGAATTGGCGAGGAACACCGCCATCAGTGTCCCGGTGCCGATGGCGCCCGCGAGATAGGCACCCAGGGCGCCGACGCCGAGCGTGAAGCCGATCGCGATGGGCGCCATGACGGCGAGCAGGCCGGGCGTGGCCAACTCGCGCAGGGCGTCCTTCGTGCAGATGTCGACGACCCTGCCGTACTCCGGCTTCTCGCTGTAGTCCATGATCCCGGGCCGCTCACGGAACTGCCGCCGCACCTCGTAGACCACCGCCCCGGCGGACCGGGAGACCGCGTTGATCGCCAGCCCCGAGAAGAGGAAGACGACCGCGGCGCCCGCGATGAGCCCGACGAGGTTGTTGGGCTGCGAGATGTCCATCATCAGGTTCATGGGCGCACCCGCACCGGAGACCTTCTCGTCGACGTCGTCCGCGGCCGTGACGATCGCGTCCCGGTACGAGCCGAAGAGCGCCGCCGCCGCGAGGACGGCGGTGGCGATGGCGATGCCCTTGGTGATCGCCTTGGTGGTGTTGCCGACGGCGTCCAGATCGGTGAGCACCTGCGCGCCCGCGCCCTCGACGTCGCCGGACATCTCGGCGATGCCCTGCGCGTTGTCGGAGACGGGTCCGAAGGTGTCCATGGCGACGATGACACCGACCGTGGTGAGCAGACCGGTGCCGGCGAGCGCCACCGCGAACAGCGCGAGCATGATCGACGCCCCGCCGAGCAGGAAGGCCCCGTACACGCCGAGACCGATCAGCAGCGCGGTGTAGACGGCCGATTCCAGGCCGACGGAAATACCGGCGAGGACGACGGTGGCCGGGCCGGTGAGCGAGGTCTTGCCGATGTCGCGGACGGGCCGTCGGGTGGTCTCGGTGAAGTAGCCGGTCAGCTGCTGGATCAGCGCGGCCAGCACGATGCCGATGGCCACCGCGACGAGCGCGAGGATCCGCGGGTCGCCGCTCTTGCCGAGGATCGCGTCGTCCTCCACACCCTCCAGGCCGGCGTACGTCGACGGCAGATAGGCGTAGACGGCGATGGCGACGAGCGCCAGGGAGATCATCGCGGAGATGAAGAAGCCACGGTTGATGGCGCTCATTCCGCTGCGGTCGCTGCGGCGCGGGGCGACGGCGAAGATGCCGATCATCGCGGTGAGCACGCCGATCGCGGGGACGATCAGCGGGAACGCGAGCCCGGAGTCGCCGAAGGCGGCCTTGCCGAGGATCAGCGCGGCCACGAGCGTCACGGCGTACGACTCGAAGAGGTCGGCCGCCATGCCCGCGCAGTCGCCGACGTTGTCGCCCACATTGTCGGCGATGGTCGCGGCATTGCGCGGGTCGTCCTCCGGAATGCCCTGCTCGACCTTGCCGACCAGGTCGGCGCCGACGTCGGCGGCCTTGGTGAAGATGCCTCCTCCGACACGCATGAACATGGCGATGAGGGCCGCACCGAGACCGAAGCCCTCCAGGACCTTCGGCGCGTCGGCCGCGTACACCAGGACCACGCAGGACGCGCCAAGGAGGCCGAGACCCACCGTGAACATGCCGACGACGCCGCCCGTGCGAAAAGCGATCTTCATTGCTTTGTGCGAGACGGTGGTGAGATCTTTTTCCGGCTCACCCGGTCCCGGTGTCGCTTCCCGGGCCGCCGCGGCGACACGGACGTTGCTGCGTACAGCGAGCCACATACCGATATAACCGGTGGCCGCCGAGAACGCCGCGCCGATCAAGAAGAACACCGATCGGCCGGCGCGCTGATTCCAGTCGTCCGCAGGCAGCAGCATGAGCAGGAAGAACACCACGACGGCGAATACACCAAGAGTGCGCAACTGCCGCGCCAGATAGGCGTTCGCGCCTTCCTGTACGGCCGCCGCGATCTTCTTCATGCTGTCGGTACCCTCGCCCGCCGCGAGCACCTGGCGTACCAGGACTCCGGCGACGGCGAGCGCGGCCAGTGCCACGACGCCGATCACCATGACGATGATCCGGTTGTCGTCAGTCAACACTGCGGCTGCGAAGTTGGTGGATTGATCAATCCGTTGAGGGGTAGAAAGCCCCGCCATTCGTCCTCCTTGACGCTTGGGCTGAGCTCAAGATGTGGACGGATTGTAGGGAGCTGAACCTGATCAAAACAGTGCGCGGTAAATGGAATTGGCCTTCACATGCCGTTCAGCAAATGATCCGCACACCGCCACACTACTCGAAAGAAGTAACACCTCAAAGGCATTGACCCTTGATCAAATCATCGGGTGTTCGATCGTGAATTCCTTCACGAATTCCGGTGTTCCGATGAACGGAGATCGGAACAGAGATCGGAATAAATGCAAAGGGCCCTGCTCAGCAGGGCCCTTGCTTGTACTGCGCGCCGTACTACGTGTCGCACCGCGTCGCACTGCTCGCGTGCGACGTGAAGCCGTGAGGGGTCAGGTCAGCACCGCGGTGGGTGGCGCCGTCGGCCAGCTCATACGGATCAGCCCACCGTTCTCACCGGCGGTGACCTCCACGTCGTCGACGAGGCCGCTGATGACCGCGAGGCCCATGTCGTCCTCCTCGCTGTCCATGTCCGCGTCGCCACCGGCGCCCGATGCCTTGCCACCGGGGACGGCGTGCGGCGCCTTGTCGCCGACCTCGATGGAGAACTGTTTCTCCTCCTCGATCAGCGACACATGCACCGGCGCCGAGATGCCGCCGCTCTGATGCAGTCCCACGGCACGGGTGCACGCCTCGCCGACGGCGAGCCTGACCTCGTCGAGGACGGCCTCGTCCACTCCGGCCCTGCGCGCCACCGCTGCCGCCACCAGTCGGGCGGTCCTGACGTGTTCGGGCAGCGCGCTGAAGCGGAGTTCAACGGTGGCCATGCATCCCCCTCGGAACTTCGGGCGTGCTGTCAGGGGGCCGGGACCTCGGGCCCGGTCCCCCCTCATTTGTCTCTGGCCGTTCCGGGCGCGGGGCCCGGTCCGGACGTGATCAGTCGGTGGCCGCCACCGCTTCGTCGACCGAGGTGTGGATCGGGAACACCTTGGTCAGACCGGTGATGCGGAAGATCTTCAAAATCCGCTCCTGGTTGCACACCAGGCGCAGCGAGCCCTCATGGGCCCGTACTCGCTTCAGGCCGCCCACCAGAACGCCGAGCCCGGTGGAGTCGAGGAAGTCGACGCCCTCCATGTCGACGACGAGGTGGAAACTCCCGTCGTTGACCAGCTCGACCAGCTGCTCACGCAGCTTGGGCGCGGTATAAACGTCGATTTCGCCACCGACCTCGACGACCGTACGATCGCCGACGGTACGGGTCGACAGGGACAGGTCCACGGATCCTCCAGCACCTTGCTATCGAGCGTTCGCCCCTCGGGACACCTCGGCTTGAAAGCCCCCGGGACGGTTCGCCAGCCGCGATGGCATTCAATCACTTACCGGCAGGCGTGCACGACGCCTTGGGTCCATTGTCCGTCACGCCGGTGACACACTCGGTGCCGATGGCCAAGAATCACCAATCCGATCGATCCTCGACGGACACCGCCCCCAGCCCCTCGCCGGGCACGGTCCTGGACCGGCTCGCCTCGGGGCCGAGCCGGGCTTCGCGCATCACTCATACGGAGCATGTGCCCCCGCGCGAGGGCCGCCATGCCGTCTGGCCCGACCGGATCCGCGCGGAAGTCATCGCCGCCGTACAGGCCGCCGGAATCGAACACCCCTGGTCCCACCAGGCACGCGTCGCCGAGCACGCCCTGGACGGCGACTCGGTCGTGGTCGCCACCGGCACCGCCTCCGGCAAGTCGCTGGCCTATCTGGTGCCGGTGCTCTCGCGTCTGCTGGACGGCGCCGAGGCCCCCAACGGCCGAGGCACGACCGCGCTCTACCTGGCCCCCACCAAGGCGCTCGCGGCGGATCAGCGGAGATCCGTGAAGGAAATTTCACAACCTCTCGGCAATGTCGTACGCCCCGCCGTGTACGACGGCGACACCCCCGTCGAGGAACGCGAGTGGATCCGCCAGTACGCCAACTACGTCCTCACCAACCCCGACATGCTCCACCGGGGCATCCTCCCCTCCCACCCCCGCTGGTCCTCCTTCCTGCGCGCCCTGAAGTACGTCGTCATCGACGAGTGCCACACCTACCGCGGCGTCTTCGGCTCCCACGTCGCCCAGGTGCTGCGCCGACTGCGCCGACTGTGCGCCCGGTACGGCGCCGACCCCGTCTTCCTGCTGGCCTCCGCGACCGCCGCCGAACCGTCGGTAGCCGCGTCCCGCCTCACCGGCCTGCCGGTCGTCGAGGTCGCCGACGACGCCTCCCCTCGGGGTGAACTGGTGTTCGCCCTCTGGGAGCCCCCGCTCACCGAGCTGCACAGCGAGAAGGGAGCGCCGGTACGGCGTACGGCGACCGCGGAGACAGCCGAACTTCTGACCGATCTGGTTCTGCAAGGCGTCCGCTCGGTCGCCTTCGTACGCTCCCGGCGCGGCGCCGAGCTGATCTCCGTGATCGCCCAGGAACGCCTCGCCACAGTGACATCAGCGGCTGACGCCGCGGGCGCCCGCTCCCTCGCCCGCCGCGTGGCCGCCTACCGCGGCGGCTATCTCCCCGAGGAACGCCGCGCCCTCGAACGCGCACTCCACTCCGGCGAACTCCTCGGCCTCGCCGCCACGACCGCCCTCGAACTCGGCGTCGACGTATCCGGCCTGGACGCCGTCCTCATCGCCGGCTACCCCGGCACCCGCGCCTCCCTGTGGCAGCAGGCGGGCCGCGCCGGACGCTCCGGCCGGGGCGCCCTGGCCGTCCTTGTCGCCCGCGACGATCCCCTGGACACCTTCCTGGTCCACCACCCCGAGGCCCTGTTCGACCGGCCGGTCGAGTCGACCGTCCTCGACCCCGACAATCCCTACGTCCTCGCCCCGCACCTGTGCGCAGCCGCCGCGGAACTACCCCTGACGGACGAGGACCTGGAGCTGTTCGGCCCCGAGTGCGAGAGCCTGCTGCCGCAGCTGGAGGCCGCGAAACTGCTTCGCCGCCGGGCCAAGGCCTGGCACTGGACACGCCGGGAGCGGGCCGCCGACCTGACCGATATCCGGGGCCAGGGCGGACGCCCCGTCCAGATCGTCGAGGCCGGGACGGGCCGGCTCCTCGGCACGGTCGACGCGGGCGCCGCCCACACCACCGTCCACGAGGGCGCGGTCCATCTGCACCAGGGCCGTACGTACCTGGTGCGCGAACTGGCCCTGGAGGACTCCGTCGCCCTCGTCGAACAGGCCGACCCGCCCTATTCGACGGTCGCCCGCGACACCACCTCCATCTCCGTCCTGGAGACCGACACCGAGATCCCCTGGGGCGACGGCCGCCTGTGCTACGGCTCCGTCGAAGTCACCAACCAGGTCGTCTCCTTCCTCCGTCGACGCCTCATCACCGGTGAGGTGCTCGGCGAGACCAAACTCGACCTCCCTCCTCGTACGCTGCGCACCCGAGCCGTCTGGTGGACGGTCACCGAGGATCAGCTGGACGCCGCCCGGATCAGCCCGGAGATCCTCGGCGGCTCCCTGCACGCCGCCGAGCACGCGTCCATCGGCATGCTCCCGCTGTTCGCGACCTGCGACCGCTGGGACATCGGCGGCGTCTCCGTCCCGCTCCACCCGGACACCCTGCTGCCGACGGTCTTCGTCTACGACGGCCACCCCGGCGGCGCCGGCTTCGCGGAGCGCGCCTTCCACACCGCCCGCGCCTGGCTCACCGCCACCCGCCAGGCCATCGCCTCCTGCGAATGCGACGCCGGCTGCCCGTCCTGCATCCAGTCCCCCAAGTGCGGCAACGGGAACGAGCCGTTGCACAAACGGGGTGCCGTGCGGCTGCTGGCCGAGCTGTTGCGCGGAGCCCCTCCGGAGGACAGGGCGCCCGGCGCTACGCAGGAGGACCAGGCGCCTGACGCTCCGCGGGAGGGCCGAGCACCTGACGCTCCGCGGGAGGACCAGGCGCCTTAGAGCTCGGGGGGAACTGGGGGTGGCGACTGCGGGTGGCGTGTGGCTGTCGCACCCACGCGGCGGAGCCGCAATCCGTACAGCCCCGCGCCCGGCGCCCCTGGATGGCCCTTCGGGCCGATCCTTCGAACAGAGCCGCACGCCGACCGCCTCGCCCCTACCGGGGCGGACCCGGTGGGCCCGCTCGGGCCCTGGACTCGGCGGTGAGCGGGCCGCTGCCCGATACCGCCGTCACGTCCGAGATCTCTCCCTCCACCTCACATCGCACCAGTCGGCTCTCCTGGGCCCGTGCCACCCGTTCCGCCGTCGCGCAAGCGGCTTCGCTGCCCTTCATCCAGTGGTCAGCGGCGGCGAGGGCCGCGAGATCGGCCGCGCCGGCCACCCGGTGTCGGACCACGACGGCCTGGCCCATGGCCAGCACGGCACTGAACACGACGCACAGCACGGCGAGCACACCGGCGACCCAGGCGGTCGCGGAGCCTCTGTCCGACCGTGCGGCCCGCGACAGCCGCCCCGGCCACGAGAGCCTCCTCATCCGGTACCCACCCCCACCGTCTCCTCCGCCAGCGCCACGGCCTCATGGCTGAGGTCGAGGCCCAGACGACCCGGCCCCGGCGACCGGGCCGAGACCAGCACCCGCACATAGTCGCCCTCCCGGCCCACGCTGACCCTCGCCCCGTCCGGTGCCGCCCGCCGGGCCGCCGCCGCGACCGCGCCCGGCGGATCCTGTCGTGCCGCGGCCCGGGCCCCGACCCGCGCCGCGTCCACGCACTGGATCTGCGCGCAGGCGGCGAGCAGGGCCCACACCAGCGCCATCGCGAACAGCACCAGCACGGGCAGGGCCATGGCCGCCTCGGCCGTCACGAATCCCTGGTCGCCGCCCAGGGCCCTGCCGCGCCGCCGTGGCTCACGCGCCGCCACTGAGCGCCCTCCCCACGATCTGCTGCAGCTCCGCCTGCACCTGCCCGCTGGTCACCACCTTGTAGAGCACAGCGGCGAAGGCCACCGCCGCGATGATTCCGACGGCGTATTCGGAAGTCACCATTCCGGCATCCCTCCGCGCCGCCCGCACCCGACACATCACGGCCCGCACCATCCGGACCCGCACGGCTTCTCGCACTGCCTTGAACATCTCAACCCCCGTGAGGCTCTGTTCCGTCGACTGTCGACAATTGGTCACTGCTGATCACTGGCCGCTGCCAGTCACTGCTGCTCGTCGCCCACCGCGGCTGGTCACCGGCGACGGGCCGCCTCCGGCCACTGGTCACTGCCGACCACCGGTCGTTCACGTATCGCTCGTCATCCGCCACCACCCCCTCCCAACAGCCCGTCCGCAAGTCCGATCACCACCGGCAGCACGCCCACCGCGATGAAGGCGGGCAGGAAGCACAGGCCCACCGGTGCGGTGACCATCACGGCGGCCTTGCGGGCCCGTTCCGTCGCCGAGCGACCCCACCCGGCGCGGGCCTCGGCGGCGAGGCGGGCGACCGGGGCGGCGGCCGGTACGCCGGAGCTGTCGGCCCGTTCCAGGAGCCGGGCCAGTGGTCCGGCTCCCGGCAGCGCGGCCAACGCCCGCCACGCCTCGGCCGGTTCGCCCCCGAGCCGCGCCTCGGCAGCACCTCTGGCCAGCCGCTCCCCCACGGGCCCGCCCAGGGCTTCCCCGACGGCCTGCGCGGCCACCACGGGGCTCGCCCCGGCCGCGATACACGCGGCCAGCAGATCGGCGGCGAGAGGCAGTTGGCGCGCGGCCTCTGCCACGTCCTACGCCTCCGCCGGACCACCGCCGGCGCTCCGCGCCCGCCGCAACCACCACCATGCCCCGCCCCCGGCGGCCAGCCCCAGCAACAGCCCCAGGAGACCGCCGACCAGCACCCACCCGGCACCCGCCACCCCGACGACCGGCAGCCATCGCCGTACGGCGCCCCGGAGCGCGGGATTCC
>NZ_AEJC01000477.1 GCF_000317595.1 Streptomyces ipomoeae 91-03
CCGACGTCCCCGAAACCGCCGTACTCGGAGGCGTTCGCCCGCTATCTGTCCGATCCCGTCGTGGCGGGTGACGACTGCCTCAACCTCAACGTGTGGACACCGGAGCCGGGCCGAGGGGCCCGGCTCCCCGTCATGGTCTGGATCCACGGCGGCGCGCTGACCCGGGGCTCGTCGGCGATCCCGGTGTACGACGGCAGCCGCTTCGCACGCGACGGCGTGGTGCTGGTGTCCCTCAACTACCGGCTGGGCGTGGAGGGTTACGGCCTCTTCCCGGACGCCCCGGCCAACAACGGGCTGCGCGACCAGCTGGCCGCGCTGGAGTGGGTACGGGAGTCGATCGCCGAGTTCGGCGGCGACCCGGACCGGGTCACCGTGTTCGGCCAGTCGGCGGGCGCCATCAGCATCGGTGCGCTGCTGGCCGCCCCGCGCGCCCGGGGTCTGTTCCGGCGGGCCGTGCTGCAGAGCGGGCCGCCGGAGGCCCTGGACCGGGACAAGGTGCGGCGCATGGTGCGCCGGATGGCCGCCCGTCTGAAGGTCCCGG
>NZ_AEJC01000478.1 GCF_000317595.1 Streptomyces ipomoeae 91-03
TGGGTCTGCCGTCGGCGGGCGATGCCGATGACGCGGTACGGGCGGCCCGTCTCGTCGCGGCGGATACGGCCCTGGGTGTGGGTTCAGCGCAGGGTGCCGTCGCGGAGCCTGATGCGGAAGCAGGCGCGGTGCCGAGTCTGCGGGCCGGCGTCGAGGTCCAGCCGAAGCCGCCCATCAGGTTGAGTGCCGGCACCGGGTCCGGATGGGCGAGCCAGTCGTCCGGTACCGGCGACTCACTCGCTCCCCGATCAACCATGGGGCCATTTTGTCGGCATTCGCCCGATCATTCGAACGGAGGGCGCCACTGAACTCCGGTGCGGCGGCCCGCCCGGAGCCCGGTGGAGGGACACACGGCCAGGGTCGGTGCAGAGACCGGCCCGGGGCCGGTCGCGCGACATGCCTGAGTCGTGTGGCGTGGGTACCCGGAAGCCGCCCACTATTGTCAGCACCGCCCCGATTCCGGCGCGCGATCCAGGAGCGCGACAGCCATGGAGTGGTTCACCGCACCCGACTACGAGCTGAGCCGGCTGCTGTTCCAGCGGGCCCTGGCCGTGATCTATCTGGTCGCCTTTCTGGCGGCGTCCCTGCAGTTCCGCGCGCTGCTCGGGGAACGGGGCATGCTGCCGATCCCCCGCTTCGTCGAGCGGGTGCCGTTCCGGGCCTCGCCCAGCGTGTTCCATCTCCACTACTCGGACCGCTTCTTCGCCGCCTGGGCGTGGACGGGCTGCGCGGTGTCCCTGGCCCTCGTGGCCGGGCTGGACTCGCTGCTTCCGCTCTGGGGCGGCATGCTGCTGTGGCTGGTGCCGTGGGCGATGTACCTGTCGATCGTGAACGTCGGCCAGACCTGGTACTCCTTCGGCTGGGAGTCACTGCTCCTGGAGGTCGGCTTCCTCGCCGTCTTCCTCGGCAACGACGAGGTGGCGCCGCCGATCGTCGTACTGTTCCTGCTGCGCTGGGTGCTGTTCCGGGTCGAGTTCGGCGCGGGGCTGATCAAGATGCGCGGCGACGCGTGCTGGCGGAAGCTGACCTGCCTCGACCACCACCACGAGACCCAGCCGATGCCGGGCCCGCTGAGCTGGTTCTTCCACCACCTCCCGAAGCCGTTCCACCGGGTCGAGGTGGCCGCCAACCACGTCACCCAACTCGTCGTCCCGGTCCTGCTGTTCACCCCGCAGCCGATCGCGACGGCCGCCGCCGCGCTGATGATCCTGACCCAGCTGTGGCTGGTGCTCTCGGGCAACTTCTCCTGGCTGAACTGGATCACGATCGTGCTGGCCCTGCCCGCGATCGACTTCGGGACCACCGCGTCGAAGGCCCCCGGCTCACCGCTCTGGTACGAGATCGTGGTCCTCGCCGTCACCGCGCTGGTCCTCTGGCTGAGCTACCACCCGGTCCGCAACATGATCTCCCGCCGGCAGATCATGAACCGCTCGTTCGACCCGCTGCATCTGGTCAACACCTACGGGGCGTTCGGCAGTGTCAGCCGGGTGCGGTACGAGGTGGTCGTCGAGGGGACGGCGGACGATGTGCCGCGCGAGGACTCGGAGTGGCTGGCGTACGAGTTCAAGGGCAAACCGGGTGATCCACGGCGCTGGCCGCGCCAGTTCGCCCCGTACCATCTGCGGCTGGACTGGCTGATGTGGTTCGCGGCGCTCTCCCCCGCGTACGCCGGCGCGTGGTTCGGGACCCTGGTGGAGCGCCTTCTGGAGAACGACCGCGACACGCTACGACTGCTCCGCCGCTCCCCCTTCCCCGCCGACGCCCCGCCCCGCTTCGTCCGCGCCCGCCTCTTCCGCTACCGCTACACGACCTGGCGGGAGCTCCGGGAGACGGGTGCCTGCTGGGAGCGGACCTACGTACGGGAGTTCATGCCGCCGACACGGTTGGCCGGATCGGCGGCGCGGAGGTCGTAGACCGGATTCTTCACGGCGACCTCTCGACGCACCTCCGTCCCACAGGGCACAGTGCTCCTCGTACTCGGCCATTACTCGCGAGTACACCCCTCCGTCGCGTACGAAACCGACGCGCACGACACCGCCAGGGAGCGCCCGTGACCAGCTGGGCCGGCCGGACCGCCGCCGAGATCGCCACCGCCGTACGGGAGAAGCGGGCCACTCCGCGTGAGGTGGTGGCCGAGCATCTGGCCCGGATCGAGGCGCTGGACGGGCGGATCGGGGCGTTCCGCACGGTCCGGGCGGAGGCGGCCCTGGCCGAGGCCGACGACGTGGCCGCCCGTGCCGATCTGGCCGAACTGCCCCTGGCGGGCGTGCCGGTGGCGGTCAAGGACAATCTCGCCGTACGCGGTGAGTCCACCCGCAACGGGTCCGCCGCGACGCCGGACACCGCGGCCGACGCCGACCATGTCACGGTGGCCCGGCTGCGGGCCGCGGGCGCGGTGGTCGTGGGCCTCACGAACGTGCCCGAGCTGTGTGTCTTCGGCACCACGGACGGGGTGCACGGCACCGCCCGCAACCCGTGGGACACCTCGCGCACGGCCGGCGGTTCGTCGGGCGGCAGCGCCGCCGCGGTCGCCGCCGGGCTGGTGCCGATCGCCATCGGCAACGACGGCATGGGCTCGCTGCGCATACCGGCCGCCAACTGCGGTCTGATCGGCCTGAAGCCGGGCTTCGGTGTCGTCCCGGCGGACATCGGGCGCGACGCCTGGTTCGGCATGTCCGAGAACGGGCCGCTCGCGACGACCGTCGAGGACACCCGGCTGATGTTCCAGGTCCTGGCGGGCACGGAGATCGACCAGCCGTCCGAGAACCCGACCCCTCGCGGCATCGCCCTGTCCGTACGCAGCCCCCTGCTCGGAGTGACCGTCACCCGCCCGTACGCCGATGCCGCGCGCCAGGCGGCCGAACTGCTGGCCAGGGCGGGGCATCGGGTCCGGCGGGCCGATCCGCCGTATCCCGTCCGGCTGGCCACGACGTCGTTGGCGCACTGGACGGCGGGCACCGCGGTGGAGGCCGAAGGGCTTGCCCCTCGGCTGCTCACCCGGCGCACCCGGGTGCACGCGGCGGTGGGGCGGCGTTTCGTGAACGGGGTCCGCACGGGCGACCGGCGGGAGCGGTTGCGGCGGCGGATGGAGCCGTTCTTCGCCGAGCACGACGTACTGCTCACCCCGGCGCTCGCCCGGCGCGGGCCCGCCGCGGCGGACTGGCACGAGCGGGGATGGCTGCGCAATCTGCTGGTGAACACCAACTACTCGCCGCTGACCCCGCCTTGGAACCTCACGGGCTGGCCGGCGATGTCGGTCCCCTTCGGCACGCTTCCGTCGGGCGCCCCCTGCGCGATTCAGCTGGTGGGCCGCCCGGGTACCGAACTCGAACTCCTGGAGGTGGCCGGGCAGTTGGAGCGGCTGCGCCCTTGGCAGCGGACGGCGCCGATCGGTCGGCGGCCGGCCACGACTCGGCGGCCTGTCCTCGCCGGTGGCTCGCGGTGGCTCGCGGTGGCTCGCGGTGGCTTCCGCGATCCACATGGACGTGAGTCCGTCACGCCCATGCAGACGGTGATCGCGATGCTTCTGCCCGGTCAGTCCACGCTGGGCAGGATGTGCGGCTCGGCGAGGTCGTCCTCGTAGCCCGCCAGGCGGATCGGCGCGGACCTGGCCCACACGTCCAGACTGCCGAGTTCCTTCTTCGACCGGCCGCCGCGCTCCGTGCGTTCCTTGGGGCGCTCATCGCGATTCGTCTTCTCTGGTGTCACCGCGCACTCCTTATGTGTCGGGTCACCCTCGGGACATCGGCCCAGCCTGCCACTGTGCGCTCGACGTCCGCTCGGGTCTGAGTCGTTGTCAGTTCGGACGCGGTGGCGCCAGATCGCTTGGGTGAGAGCAGGCCGTGATGACCGGCTTGTCCCGGGACGGACCGTGGGTGTGGGTGGGACCCAGATAAGCTGTCCGTCCGCTACAGAGTAACCAAATGAGCGGGGGTCCGCTCGATGGGGCTGCAAAGAAGAGGCAAGCGACCAAAGTCTTTCCTCTTCCATTACCTCCCGCCGCCCGGAGATTCAGCGCCTTTCGCTACTTTTGCCACCACTCGTTCGGCTCAGTGCCCGAACCCCGCGCCGGTCCGACGAAGCATCGGATCGCTGTCCTCGGCACGCAGTTCAGGTCCTGTTGGCCGAATAGCAAGCCGACCATGATCTGGTGACTTGTCGCAACGGCATTTCTCGCGGGCGGACTCGGGAGGACCGACGCATGGAGCTGCGGAGCGTCGAGGAGCTGATGGATCTGCTGCACGCCCGCCGGGGCGGGCGGGAGGCACCGGACCGCCACCGGGGGGCACCGGACGGCCGTTCGAGTCGCGCCGTCGATCGGATGGATCCGCAGGAGCACGCCCTCCAGACCGCCGCGCTGCTGCGCCGGGGGCGGCCCGCCGACAAGGAACTCCAGGTGGCCGGTCTGGTGCATACCGTAGGGCAACTGCTGCGGCCGGGCGACGACACGAGTCACGCGGACCTGGCCGCCGACGCGATACGGCCGCTGCTCGGCGAACGGGTCGCCCGTCTCGTACGACTGCACACGCTGGGCCCCGACGACCTCGTACGCCTGCACGCGGGCGGTCTGGTGGACGCCGTGCTCGTCGAGGACGTACTGACACTGCGGCAGGCGGAGGAGGCGGGCCGGACCCCCGGGGTGGACGCCGGGGTCCTGGAGGACTGGCGCACGGTACTGGAACTGGTGGCGGACCGAGCCGGGCGGGCAAGCCGGGTGAGCGCGTCGTCCCACCTCACGCCGGGCACGTAGAGCGTTCGCGACGCGCCGGGCGCGCAGGCCGAGCGGGCCCTTGAGCTTCCCGGCGCGTGAGCCGATCACCACTTGCCGGGCGCGTAGTCCTTGAGGAAGACGCCGTAGAGGTCCTCGCCCTGCTCGCCGCGGACGATCGGGTCGTAGACACGGGCGGCGCCGTCGACGAGGTCGAGCGGGGCGTGGAAGCCCGCCTCGGCCAGGCGCAGCTTGTCGTAGTGCGGGCGCTCGTCGGTGATCCAGCCGGTGTCGACCGAGGTCATCAGGATGCCGTCGGTCTCGAACATCTCCTGGGCGCTGGTCCGCGTGACCATGTTCATGGCGGCCTTCGCGGCGTTGGTGTTCGGGTGGCCCGCGCCCTTGTAACCGCGGCTGAACACACCCTCCATCGCCGAGACGTTGACGACGTACGCCCGCTTGCTGGACGCCTTGCGCGCGGCCTCGGCCATCACCGACCGCAACTTGCTGATCAGGATGAACGGCGCCGTGTAGTTGCACAGCTGGGTCTCCAGAAGCTCCACCGGGGAGATCTGGTCGATGGACTGCACCCAGGTGTTGGTGTCGACGACGTCGGGGACCAGCCCGCCGGCGTCGATGGCGGTGCCGTCGAGGTGCTTGGCGACGCTGGCGTTGCCCGCGACCAGGGCGAGGTCGGCCACCTTCTGCGCGTCGAGCCCGCTGCCGCCGACGGGGAGCGCGGCGATGCCGTCGACCGCGCCGGAACCGAAGGCGCCGATGACGTGATGGGCGGGCAGCTCACCGGCCGGCAGCGGCGCGGTCTCGCCCTCGACGAGCGCGGCGTACGCGGAGGGGAGGCGGCGTACGGTCTGGGTCGCGTTGTTGATCAGGATGTCGAGCGAACCCTGCTCGGCGACCTGGTCGGCCAGGGCCACGGCCTGGGCCGGGTCGCGCAGATCGATGCCGACGACCTCCAGACGGTGGATCCAGTCCGCCGAGTCGTCCATGGCCTTGAAGCGGCGGATGGCGTCCTTCGGGAACCGCGTGGTGATCGTGGTGTGCGCGCCGTCGCGCAGCAGCCGCAGCGCGATGTACATGCCGATCTTGGCACGGCCGCCGGTGAGCAGGGCGCGCTTGCCGGTGAGGTCGGTGCGGGCGTCGCGGCGGGCGCGGTTCTCTGCGGCGCACTTCTGGCAGAGCTGGTGGTAGAAGTGGTCGACCTCGACATAGCGGGTCTTGCAGACGTAGCAGGAGCGGGGGCGCTGGAGTATCCCCGCGATCTGCCCGGCCTCGGTCCCGGACGACGGCAGAAGACCCTCGGTCTCGTCGTCGATGCGCTGGGCGGAGCCGGTGGCGGTGGCCTCGGTGACCGCCTTGTCGTGGGCGGTCTTGGCGGCGCGGCGCTCCTGGCGGCGGCGCTGCTTCACGGTGCGGTAGATACCGGCCGTGGCGCGGCGCACCGCGATGGCGTCCGGGTGGTCGACCTCCAGCTTGTCCAGCTCTTCGAGCACGCTGAGGCATACGGCGAGCCGCTCGGGGTCGATACCGGGCCCGTACACGACCTCGTCCATGGCCGCCGAGCCGCCCTCTGTCACCGTCATCGCGCTGCCGTTCCCTGTTGGTCACCCGCGGCGCTCCGACCGCGCCTGCTTTCGAACGCGGAATTCTACGGAGCGCCGGGCTCACCCACCAAAACCCGGGTCGCCCCCGCGCCCCTGAAAGGGGCGCGGGGCTGTGTCCATGTGCGGCTCCGCCGCGTGGGCGCGATCAACCCCCACGCACCCGCGCTCGCCGACGCACCGACCCGACCGAGCCGTAAGGCGAAGCGGGGTCGAAAACCGGCGGCTCCCCAGCGGGTCAGAGCGCGCAGGCCGCCAGCAGTTCCTCCACCTCCCCCGACACCGCCTTCGCCAGCGACTCCAGGTCCGGCACCGCCGCCCCGTCCGCCACCAGCCCGTAGTGCACGCTCCCCCGATACGTCGACACCGCGACGGCCAGCGACTGCCCATGGGCCAGAGGCGCGAGCGGATACACCTCGGCGAGGGGACATCCGCCGAGGCGGAGGCCGAGACTGGGCAGCGGCACGCTGGTGACGAGGATGTCGAACCAGAGACGGGCGGCCTGGCTGACCAGCGGCCCACCGAGGCGGTGCCCCAGCGGCGGCACATGGTCCGCCAGCAGCGCCACCGCCCCGGCACCCCGATTGGGCCCGGCGTCCTTGTTGCGGTCCATGGCCTGGCGGACCGTGCGCAGACGCCCGAGCGGGTCGGGATCGCCGACGGGCAGCTTCATCAGGTAGCCGGAGAGCCGGTTGCCCTGGGGATGGGCGGTGCGGGGACGGCGATTGGAGACGGGAATGAGGGCGCGGGGCGCGATGCCGTCGCTGCCGTCACCACGCTCGTCGAGCCAGCGCCGCAGGGCACCCGCGACGACGGCGATGAGAACGTCGTTGACGGTGCCGCCGACGGTCTTGCGGATCCGGTGCACGTCGTCGAGGTCCACGACCACACCGGCGGTACGGCGGGTGCCGCTGGGCTGGGAGGTCAGCGCGTCGGTGGTCCGGGGGGCCAGGGTCGCGTCGAGGGTCGTGAGGGCGACGGAGGTGCCGATGTCGAGGGCGCGGCCGAGGTCGGAGAGCGTGCCCCGGACCCGGTCGGGCAGCCTGCGCACCTCGCCGAGGAGTCCGCGCGGCGGGTCCACGGGGCGTGGCCGGGGTGTGGGCATGTCCATGGGGTCCATGACGGCGGCGGCCAGCGTCAGCGCCCGCAGCCCGTCGGCCAGGGCGTGGTGGAACTTGAACAGCACGGCGAAGGAGGTGCCGTCCTCACCCGGCAGTACGTGTGCCTCCCACGGTGGCCGACCGCGTTCGAGCCTGCGCTCCATCAGTCGTCCGGCGACGGCGTGGAAGTCGGCGGTCGGCGCGTGCAGCCGTACGTGGTCGTAGGGCTCGAAGTCGGCGACGGGCTCCCGGGCCGCACCGCCGAAGGCCAGCGGCAGTCGTACGCCCGGGAACCAGACGTCCCGGATCCGCATCCGCAGCCCGGGCACCCCGGCGGCACGCGCGGCGAGCAGGTCGGCGGCGTGGGCTCCGGCGGTGGGCGAGTTCGCCGTGAAGACGCCGAGGGCGGCCAGATGCATCGGATGGCCGGCGGACTCGATGTTCCAGAACGCCAGGTCGAGTGGTGCGAGCAGGTCAGAATTCAATGGCTTGCCTCGCGTCGACGACGGGTGGGTCTGCAGTCAATCGCCGTTGGCCGATTACGGTCAAGTACGATCACGCTACACACAGTTAACAACAGATTAAGTCCCACCTCCTGAGAAAGGCGGGACTAATGGGACATCTGTGGTCACTGTGCTCATGCAGTCACCCTGAAGGAGCAACCGGAGGGACGGCGCCCATGGCCGCGCCGGTCGGCTGCTCCGACGGTCTACGGACGGCCTACGACACCTGCTGGCCCTTCCCCAGCGCGATCACTCCGCCCTTGGAGACCGTGTACAGCTCGGAGTCCCGCTCCGGATTGACGCCGATCGTGGCTCCCGGAGGGACCTGGACGTTCTTGTCGAGGACCGCGCCACGGACTACCGCGCCCCGGCCGATGTGGACGTTGTCATGCAGGACCGACCCCTGCACGACCGCGCCCGGGTCGACCACCACCCCGGGGGACAGCACGGAGCGGGTGACCTGGCCCCGGATCAGACAGCCCGCGCTGATGATCGACTCGCTGGCCATGCCGCCCGCGTTGAAGCGGGCCGGGGAGAGCTGGTTGGAGTGGGTGTAGATGGGCCACTGGCGGTTGTAGAGGTTGAAGGCGGGACGCTCGGCGATGAGGTCCATGTGGGCGTCGTAGTAGGCGTCGAGGGTGCCGACGTCCCGCCAGTAGCCCTGGTCGCGGGTGGTCTCGCCGGGGACGTGGTTGGCGCTGAAGTCGTACAGCTGCGCCTCGCCCCGGCCGGTGAGCTGGGGCAGGATCGAGCCGCCCATGTCGTGCACGGACTGCTCGTCCTCGGCGTCCCGCTGCAACGCCTCCACCAGGGTCTTGGTGGTGAAGATGTAGTTGCCCATCGACGCGTACACCGACTGGGGGTCGTCGACGAGTCCCGGCGGGTCGGCCGGCTTCTCCAGGAAGCGCTCCACGATCCGGCCGTCGGAGCCGGGCGTGATCACCCCGAAGGAGGAGGACTCGGTGCGCGGCACCCGTATCCCGGCGACCGTGACGCCCGCGCCGCCCTCGATGTGCTGGGCCAGCATCTGCCGGGGGTCCATACGGTAGACGTGGTCGGCGCCGAACACCGCCACGTAGTCGGGCTGTTCGTCGTGGACCAGGTTCAGGGACTGCAGGAGGGCGTCGGCGCTGCCCAGGTACCAGCGCGGGCCGAGCCGCTGCTGGGCGGGGACCGGGGTGACGTAGTTGCCGAGCAGGCTCGACATCCGCCAGGTGGTGGTGATGTGCCGGTCCAGCGAGTGCGACTTGTACTGCGTGAGCACACAGATGCGCAGGATGTCGGCGTTGACGAGATTGGAGAGTACGAAGTCCACGAGGCGATACGTTCCGCCGAAAGTCACCGCTGGTTTCGCCCGGTCCGCGGTGAGGGGCATCAACCGCTTGCCCTCGCCACCCGCCAGTACGATGCCCAGCACCGAAGGTCCACCGCGCCGCATGCCGCCGCCCCTCTACGCCCGGTTGTGCCAAACGCTGTTCTGTGCTCTACCCCTGTTTGAGGACTTCCTCGTACAACTGGACCGTGCGCCGGGCCACCGCGTCCCAGCCGAACTCGCGCACCGCCCGCTCCCGTCCGGCCTCACCCATACGGGCGGCGGTGTCGGGATCGGCCAGCACCGAGTCGAGGGCGTGGGCCAGCCGCGCCTCGAAGTCGTCCTCGGCGGACACCAGCAGCCCCGTCTCGCCGTCCGCCACGACCTCCGGGATACCGCCGACCCGCGAGGCCACCACGGCCGTCCCACAGGCCATGGCCTCCAGATTGACGATGCCCAGTGGCTCGTACACCGACGGACAGACGAACACGGCGGCGTGGGTGAGGAGTTGGATGACATCCGTGCGCGGCAGCATCTGCGGGATCCAGAACAGACCCTCGCGCACCCGGCTCAGCTCCGCGAAGAGATCACGGAACTCCTTGTCTATCTCAGGTGTGTCGGGCGCTCCGGCGCACAGCACGACCTGTGCGGCCGGGTCGATGTCCCGTACGGCCCGCAGCAGATGGGGCACGCCCTTCTGGCGGGTGATACGGCCGACGAACAGCACATAGGGGCGGTCGGCGTCGAGACCGATGCGGTCGAGGACGTCGGTGCCGTGGTCCGGCTTGTAGAGGGAGGTGTCGATGCCGTTGTGCACGACACGCACCTTGGCCGGGTCCAGGGCCGGGTAGCAGCCGAGGATGTCGTCGCGCATGGCGCCGGAGACGGCGATCACCGCGTCGGCGGCCTCGACGGCGGTGCGCTCGGCCCAGCTGGACAGGGCGTATCCGCCACCCAGTTGCTCGGCCTTCCAGGGGCGCAGCGGCTCCAGCGAGTGCGCGGTCACCACGTGCGGGATGCCGTGCAGCAGCTTGCCGAGGTGGCCGGCGAGGTTGGCGTACCAGGTGTGCGAGTGGACCAGTTCGCGGTCCTCGAGCCCGGCGGCGATGGAGAGGTCCACGGAGAAGGTGCGCAGCGCGTCGTTCGCGCTGTCGAGCGTGGACCAGGGCCGGTGGCGTACGACGCCGCCTGCGGCCCCTTCTCCCCAGCAGTGCACGTCCAGGTCGACGAGGGACCTCAACTCGTGGGCGAGGAACTCGACATGGACGCCCGCGCCACCGTAGACGTCCGGTGGATACTCCCGGGTCAGCAGGCCGACTCGCACCCGGAACCCCCTGTCTCAGCGGCTGATTCCCACATGGTCACTCAGATGGGGGTGATTGCGGAAGACCGCGATCCTCCGAAGCCGGGGCACCGGGGGCACGCCGACGGCGCACCTGGTGCTTCAAGTCCGGCCGGGCGGCCGGTCGAAGCAGCAGTCGCCGCACAGTCCGCCGCCGGGCAGCCGGTAGTAGAGGCAGCAGCTGCGGCGGCGGTGGGTGGCGGGGTCGAGGGTGCCGGAGAGGTCGGGATGCGCCAGGAGTTCGGCGGCGAGTGCGCGGGCCCGACTGCCCACCTCCGTACGGCCGTTGGCGCGGCCCCAGCGGTCGAGCCGGCGTACGGCGCCCATGAGCGCGGAGGCCGCGTTGCCCCACAGCAGCCGGGCAGAGATGGGCAGTTGGGCGCGCAGGGCCGCCGCCAGGGGGACCAGATGGGCATCCCGTACGACCTCACCGATCCGGTCGGCGGGCAAGGTCCGTACCTCGGTCAGCCACAGGTCGTCCGGGGCGCTCGCGTCCGCGTCCCAGCGCAGCAGCCGGGGGTCGAGGTCGGGTACACGGTCGTACAGCGCGGCGGCGCCGAGGGCGATCGACCACAGGCGGGCCGCGAAGCCGAGGTGGGCGATGGACGCGGCCACGCGCAACTCGGGGGCTCGCACACTGTGCGCGACCTTCCGCACACGCAAAATTACAGAATTCTCATAAACCTCTCTTTTCGGGTCGGCATGGCGTGCCGCGTAGGCCTCTTCGAGGGTGGGGAGCGGGCCGTGCGGAGGTTCTCCCGCGCGTAGTACGAAGAAGCCGCCGAGGGCGGAGAGACGAGTGAGGGCGGGGTCGTGATCCACGAGGTCGAGTAGTACCAGGGCCTGTGGATTCCTTGACGCGGAGTCCTGCACTCCGTGCCGCCCACCCAGGGGATGACGCGGAACCCGGCCTACTCCATCGGCAGTAGGACGCAATGAGTGCTCAGGTACGACGACGCGAACACTTTCGCGAGGCATCGTGGACGTCATGAAAGCCGACCCATCGTCGCGCCGGGCCAAGGGCTCCGGCCCCGCGCAGAGGAGCCGATCATGAGCGCCCTCGCGTTGGCCGTGCTGCTGTCGTTCGTCTCCGCCGTCGCGTACGCGGGTGGGGCGATCGTGCAGGAGCGTGTCGCGGTGTCCTCCCCCGGGCAGTCCTACGCGCCGCTGCGCCGGCCGGGCTGGTGGGTCGCGGTCGCGCTGAACGGCCTCGGCGGCCTGCTGCATGTGGTGGCCCTGGCCTACGGTCCGCTGAGCCTGGTGCAGCCGCTGGGCGCCCTGACCATCGTGTTCGCGCTGCCCATGGCGGCGCTGTTCGTGGGGCGCAGGGCCGGGGCGACGGCCTGGCGGGGCGCGATCATGGCGACGGTGGGCCTCGCGGGCCTGCTCTCCCTGGCCGGCTCGGCCGACGCGCAGTCCCTGGACACCGCCCAGCGGGTGCTGGTGGCCGTGGTCAGCGGTGGCGCGGTGGCCGCGCTGATGGTGGCGGCACACGCCGCGCAGCGGCACCCGGCGACGCGCAGCATCCTGCTGGCGGTCGCATCCGGTGTCGCGTTCGGCATGTCCTCGGTGTTCACGAAGACGGTCGCCGTGGACTGGACGGACGGCATCGCGCCGG
>NZ_AEJC01000479.1 GCF_000317595.1 Streptomyces ipomoeae 91-03
GCCCAGGTCAGCAGGTTGACCCAGGGCGTCGGCGTTGCGGGCGAGGTGGGTGAGGAGGTGGCCGCGGGTCCAGCCGGGGAGGGCGGACGGTTCGGCGACCGCGTCGGCCGGCAGCGCGTCGACGGCCTGCGACAGCCGGCGTTGCCCCTCCTCGACCCAGCCGAGGGCCTCGGCCCGGTCGGCAACGGTCACCGCTTGTCCTCGACGACGGTGTTCACGCACTCCCCCACACCCTCGACCACGGTCCGTACGACCTGGCCGGGCTTCAGGAACCCACTCACACCTCACAGAAGCGCCCGAGCGCTCACCGGCCAGGCGATGCCGCCCGGTCTAGCGACACCGGGTCGCCCGGCTCAGCAATACTGCGACTCCTTGCCGATGGACCGGTACATGCAGTCCGAGTTCTCCAGCAGCTGCAGCACCGCGTCCCGGTTCCGCGCGGTCTCCCGGGCGATGACCTCGTCGGGCGGGTAGAACCCACCACCCGAGGCCGACGACGGATACATCTCGAACGTGTAGCTGAAGATCTTGTGCGAGCCCCAGAGGTAGTCGTCGATCGACCCGTCGGTGATGTACAGGTCGCTCGCCTGCTCCGCCGTGTACCCGTTGCTCGCGGCCATCTTCTGCCCGACCGCCTTGAACGCGGCGTTGTCGTCCGCCGTCATCCCGGTCGCCGTGTCCGCGGTGGTGTACCCGTAGGGCCACAGCACCAGTTCGCTGTATGTGTGGAAGTCGATGCCCGACTTGATCTGCTGGACCCCGCCGACGACCCGGCTGCGCACGAAGTTCGCGACGACCTTGACCTCGGGCGCCGACTCGGCCGCGGAGCCGCGGTAGGTGTCGGAGGACGTCGACCCGGAGGAGCCGCCGCAGCAGCCCCACCGGTAGGCCCAGTTGCGGTTGAGGTCCGTACCGACGGCCGAGGAACCGGAGTTGGGCTGCCGGTTCTTGCGCCACGAGCGGTAGGAGCCGGTGGCGATGTCGTACTCGCCGCCGTCCGGGTTGAGGTCCGGGATGATCCAGATCTCACGGTTGTTCACCATGTTGGTGACGCGGGAGTCGGTGCCGTAGTCGGAGGTCAGCTCGTTGAGCAGATAGAGCGCCATCTCGACGGTGAGGTGTTCGCGGGCGTGCTGGTGATGGGTGAACAGCACCTCGGGCTCGGACTCGTCGGTGCCGACGTTGTCGCTGATCTTGATGGCGACGATGTTCCGGCCCTGGTACGAGGTGCCGATGACCCGCTGGCTGACGATGGAGGGGTTCGCCGAGACGATCGAGTTGATCTCGCTCGTCATCTCCGCGTAGTTGTGGTAACGGGAGTCGCCGGACGGGAAGTCGAAGAGCCGTACGTCGTCCTCGCCGTTCGACCGGTCCGGCACCGCGCCCATCGCCGTGACCTCGTAGCCCTGCTGGCGCAGCTTCTTGATCTGGTCGGCGCGGCCGGAGATGAAGACCGAGTGGTCGTCGGCGTCGTCCACCGTCACGCCGGCCTTCTGCAGCGCCGTGCGGGACTCGACGTCCGAGTGCATGTGGACCTCGTACTGGCGGATGTCGTCCGCCGAGGCCTTGGGCCGTTCGGCGCTGGTCGCCGTCGCGTCCGAGGTGGTCGCGGCGACCGGTGCGGCGAGGGCAATCGCCAGCAGGGTGGCGAAGGCGGCGGTGCGCCGACCCGATCTCCTGCTCGCGCCGCCGGGCGTGGCCGACCTGCCGCGTATGCGGAGTCGCATGAAGTCTCCTACTTTCTCCAGGGGTTCCGGGATCTCCGGAAGTGGGGGAGTGGAGCTGGGGGGTGGATCCTTGCGACGTGCCTCGGGCCTGCCGGTGACCGTGGGGTGCCCGACAGGCCCTGGTGCGGGTGTGGCGCTCATGGTGGAGCCCTGGCATGACCAGGTCAAGAGTGACAGTGTCGGCCGCCGGGTTCCTGTGGCTGGAAGGGGGCGGAAAATGGCCGGGGGCAGGCAGATGTGAGGGAGGCCCAGGGCGCGGCCCGCGCGGAGTCGGCGGGGCGCGTGGGGTGCCCGTGGGTCCGAGCCCTCCGAACGCCCCGAGCACCCCGAACGCCCCGAACGCCCCGAGCACCCCGAACGTCGGGAATACCCGGAGTGCCGTGAACCCCGCGAGCGCAGGGAACGCCCCGCGCGCCGTGTGCCCTACGAGGCCCCCCGGCTCCCGCACCCCCTCACCGCCCGTGAGGCCGAGGCGCCTGGCTCGTCGCCAAAGGGCTCGCCAACCAGCGGATCGCCGACCGTCTCGTCATCGCCCGCCGTACCGCCGAGGGCCATGTCGAACGCATTCTCGACAAGCTCGACTTCCACGGCCGCAGCCAGATCGCCGCGTGGGCGACCATCCAGGCGGCCACGCGAACAGGTAAAGCCTCATACATGCTCGTACTACCTATCCGCCCCGTACGCCGCCAATTCCGGACGTACCCGGGCGGAAAACAGGTATATGCACGCCGGGAAACGGGTATTCCTCCCCGTGTGCCGCGCTCTCCCCGGGGCAAGCCTGGAAGCATGCTGCAACTCTCCGGGGGACTCCTTCCGGATTCCGGTCCCCATTTCGCCTCGTATCCACAACCGCCCATGCGTGCGGGTCACTTGAGCGTCGAGTACGAACCCCGTCCCACTGCCGCCGCCCAGGCCCGCGCGGAGGTGCGCAGGCAGTTGGAGGTATGGGGACTGCTGGATCAGACCGAGACAGCGGAACTACTGGTCAGCGAGCTGGTCACCAACGCGCTGGTACACGCCGAGAGCCGGCTGAAGCTGACACTGACGGCCGCGCACGGCGTACTGCGGTGCGAGGTCTCGGACACCGACGGCCGCCCGCCCCGGGTGCGCCGGACCACGGAGATATCGGAGAGCGGCAGGGGGATGTTCCTGGTGGACGCGCTCGCCGGGCGCTGGGGCTGCCATCAGGACGGGCCGGGCAAGACCGTGTGGTTCGAGCTCGGCACGTGCGGGTTGGACGGCTGTGGTCGGCGACAGCCGACGTAACCCGTGGAGTTCCAAAGGCGCACCCGTCCAGCGCCACCGGAACCACAGCCCCGGCCCCGGCGGCACGCCCAGCCGCCGGGGTCCGCCCCGTCGGCCGACTTCCTTCACCGCACGCCCTCTTGTGCCGTCACCCGCTTTACGCTTTCTTGATCCGCATGGCTGACACCACGGACAACACGGCGACCGGGGCCGCGACTTCGCCCCCTCGAAAGTCCAGTTGGAAGTACATCGGTCCCGGCATCGTCGTCGCCGCGACGGGTGTCGGCGCCGGTGACCTCGTGGCCACCCTCATCGCCGGCAGCAACTTCGGCTACACCCTCCTGTGGGCCGCCGTCCTCGGCTGTCTCGTCAAGATCTCCCTCGCCGAGGCGGCCGGCCGCTGGCATCTGTCCACCGGCCGCACCCTCTTCGACGGCTGGGCGAGCCTCGGCCGCTGGACGACGTGGTTCTTCGTCGCGTACGTCGTGATCTGGGGCTTCGTGTACGGCGCCGCCGCGATGTCGTCCAGCGCCCTTCCGCTCCAGGCGCTGTTCCCGGACGTCATGGACCTCGAATGGTGGGCCATCCTCTGCGGCCTGTCCGGTCTGGTCTTCGTCTGGTTCAACAAGTACGCCGTCTTCGAGAAGGTCATGACGGTCCTGGTCGGCGTCATGTTCGTCGTGACGGTCTATCTGGCGATCCGCGTCACCCCCAACCTCCCCGACGCGTTGGCGGGGTTGTTGCCCGTCATCCCCGACGAGGAGGACTCCATCCTCAACACCCTCGGCCTGATCGGCGGCGTCGGCGGCACGATCACGCTGGCCGCGTACGGCTACTGGGTCAACGCCAAGGGCTGGACGAACACCGGCTGGATGAAGGTCATGCGCCTCGACAACCGGGTCGCGTACATCACCACCGGCATCTTCGTGATCGCGATGCTCTTCGTCGGCGCGGAGCTGCTGCACTCCGCGAACATCGCCCTCGCCGGCGGCGACAAGGGGCTCATCCAGCTCGGCGACATCCTGGAGGACGAGTACGGGTCGGCCACCGCCAAGTTCTTCCTGATCGGCTTCTTCGCCACCTCGTACACCTCCCTCATCGGCGTCTGGCACGGGGTGAGCCTGATGTTCGCCGACTTCGTGGCGCGCTTCCGTACGAAGGGTGAGGCGACGGGGGAGGCGGTCGCCTCCGGCACGCGTGAGCGGTCCTGGCCCTTCCGCGTGTATCTGCTCTGGCTGACCTTCCCGCCGATGATCCTGCTCTTCCAGGGCCAGCCCTTCCGCCTGATCATCATCTACGGCGTCCTCGGCGCCGCGTTCCTCCCCTTCCTCGCCGCCACCCTCCTCTGGCTGCTGAACTCCGACCGCACCCCGCGCGAGTGGCGCAACGGGCTGGTCAGCAACGCCATGCTGGCGATCGCGGGCCTGTTGTTCCTGATCCTGGCCGTGAAACAGATCTGGGACCAGCCGTGGGGGGACTTCTTCTAGGACGGGGACTTCTTCCGGGACGGACGGACTTCCTCCAGGACGGGGACCCCTTCCCTGCTCGGCCGAACGGTTGACGCGGGTCGTACCGTCAACGGTTGACGCAGGCCGTACCGTCAGCCGAGCGTCTTCCACTTCTCGCTCGTGGCGATGTCCTTCAGCTGGGCCATGGTGAGCGCGGGGGTGTCGCGGGTGGCGGCGGTGTGCTGGGCGCCGGAGTTGAAGGCGCTGATCACGACCCGCAGACCGTCGGTGCGCAGGGTGTCCACGGTCCACATGACGACACCCGCGCCGCCCTTCTCACCGGGCCCCTGCTGCGTGGCGACCTTCGTCCCGTCGGGCAGGGTCTCGGCGTCGGCCCCGAACAGCGAGCCCGCTAGGTCCCCCATCCCCGGCTGCGCATTGATCTGCACCAGGCTCTGCCCCTTGCCGTCGTCGAGGACGACGTACCCGAAGTCGGTCTCCTGACCGCCCTTGTGCACGACGTCGACCCCGTCGGGCAGCAGTTCGAGGAGCGTCTTCTGGATCGCGTCACCGGACACCATCGGCGCATCGGCGGAGGAGGAACCCTTGGACCCACCGGAGTCGGCCGAGCCGCTGGAACCGGCGGAACCAGTGGAACCGGCGGAACCGCTGGAGCCGGGCGCCGCCGTCGACGAGCTCTCCTTCTCCCCCTCCTCCGGCTCCTCCGGAATGGCGTCGATGGCCTCGCGCCACGCCGAGTCCAGGGCGATCTCCTTCAACTGGGCGGTGGACAGCGGCGGTTCATCGCGCGTGATCGGGGAGCTCTTCTGCGTCTCGGCGTTCCACTCCATGACGCTGACGTCGTAGCCGTCGCGGGTGACCAGCTGCGCGTACCAGTGCTTGGTGTCCACGCGGCGGTCCGGGTACTCGTACCCCTTGAAGAGCATCAGCCGCGAGCCGTCCGGCAGGGTGCTCTCCTCGCAGGAGTCGAACTCGACGAAGGTCTTGTCCGGGCATGTGGTCAGCTGCCGGGCCTGCTCGCTGTCCGCGTCGGTCCGCCCGAGCCCGACCTCCACGGCCGCCCCGCCCCTGCCGTCGTCGTACACGACACGCGCGTACGGCCCGAGCCTCGCGCCCGTGCCGCGCGAGGACTCCCCGCTGAACTTCCCTTTCGGGAGCAGTCCCTTGAGCGTACGGACGAGTTCGTCGCCGGACACCTCGCCGCCGCCGTCCGACCCCGATCCGCCCGACCCGGTGGGCTTCGCGGCCACGGACTGTCTTCCGCCGCCGTCGGTGTCGCCGTCCGGCAGGAGCATCGTCCCGCCGACTCCGACGAGAGCGATGCCGGCCACTCCGCCGACCATGGCCGCCCGCCGTCGGAACATCATCCTCCGGCCGCGTACGGCACCACCGCCGACCAGGGCGTGCCCATCGGTCTCGAAGGCATCGCCGGCCCGTCGCAGGGCGTCGCCGAGCCGGCCCTCGAAGGGGTCTTCGTGCTGTTCAACGGGCATGGTGAACCGCCGTTTCTGCGTGTGAGCCTGCGTTTGTAGGGGGTGCCGGATGACAGGTGCGGGTGTTCGTGTGGGTGCGGGTCGGCGTTCGAGGGTGGGGCTCAGGGAGTGACGTACTCACCGATGCCGTCCCCGAGCAGCACCCGCAGCCGGGCGAGGGCGCGTACGCAACGTGTCCGTACCGCCGACGAGCTGGCGTTCATCGCCGAGGCGGTCTCCTCGATGGACCGGTCCTCCCAGTAGCGCAGGACGACCACGGCCCGGTCCTTGGGCGGCAGCTGCGCCAGCGCCTCCACGAGGGTCAGCCGCAGCGAGGCGTCCGACCCGGGCGCGGCGGGCACGTCGGGAATGGCGTCGGTGGCCCGCTCCTTGCTGCTCCGCCGCCGCTGATGGGCGAGGAAGGTACGGGTGAGCACGGTCTGCGCGTACCCGGCGGGGTTGCCCACGCGCTGCACCCGCCCCCACTTCACGTACAGCCGCCCGAGCGTCTCCTGCACCAGATCCTCGGCGAGGTGCGTGTCCCCACCGGTGAGCAGACACGCGGACCGGTACAGATGCCCCGCCCGCGCCACCGCGAACTCCTGGTAACCGTCCGCGCGGACTTGTCTCATCTGTGGCTCCCCTGGTGGGCTCGCGTAGGCACGTCGTCGCTTGCTCGCTTTCACTTCTTTGATGCGGTGGCCCCCGGGGAATGTTTCATGGGCGGGGGACGGATACGGTGCGGCGGTACGGATCACACCACCGGGCTCATCGAAGGAGCTCAGCAGCGGAGCTGGGCAACGGAGCCTCACCAACCGGTCGAGAGGGCCCACGAGCCGGGCTCACCAACGGGGCAGAAGGACGAAGAACCATGGAGCAGCCTGAGCAGGGCGACCAGACGCCACCGCCGTCATCACCGCCGTCACCGCCGCCGGCACAGCCATCGCAGCCGTGGGCGCCGCCGGAGGGCCACTCGGGCTTCGGCCCACCGCCGCAGCCGTACGTCGCCCCGGGGGCCCCTCCGGCACCACCGGCTCAGCCCTACATCGCCCCGGGGCCCCCTCCCGCGCCACCGGCACAGCCCTACGCCCAACCTCCGCATCCCTATGCTCAGTCAGGCCAGCCGTACGCGCAGCCGGCCCAGCCGTACGCCCAGCCCCCGCAGGCACCGCAGCCGTACGCGCACCCGGCGCCACCGCCCGGGCAGCCGCAGCCGCCGTACGCCCAGCCGCCGATGCCCCCGGGAGCGGGAGCCCCGGCCCCGGCCCAGGGCCCGGAGTTCCTGGCCGTCGACCGCCACAACTCCGTGGTGATCGACGCGGGCGGGGTCGCCTTCGAGGACCACGGCATATCCGTCGACTTCCCCTGGCCGGAGATCCGCAGCGTCCACTACAAGGCGAGCGGCAACGGCAAGTCCCTCATGGTCGCCGTGGTCCACGTCGACGGCAGCTTCTACGAGTGCACGATCGAGGCGAAACCCCGAGCCCGCCTCCACGAGTGGTTCGCCCACCTGGCCCAGGTGCTGGGCTACTACCGGCCGATGGGTTAGCGGAACCTCACAACAGGTGATCGACCTTGCCGGCCTTGATGTCGAGGATGAGCGTACGAAGCGCTTCTCGGGTGTCGGTGAGGTAGGCGTCCTCGGCGCCGGCTATGGCGATGTAGGCGTTGCCGGTGGAGTCGGTGCCGAGGCGGAAGCAACTGGCTCCCTCACCGCAGAAGGGCTCCTCCCACGTGATGTCGTCCACAGGGCGTCTCCTCACAGGTCGTTGGCGATGACGCGGATGAAGTCGCGCGAAGCCTCCGGCGACAACGCGATGCGCTCCATCCAGTCCAAGTGGGCACGGTACTTGGCCAACTGCGCGTCATCACTGAGGAATTCCGGCCCGTGCGAGCTGTCGACCTGGGCCGTGTCCAACTGGGGTACGGAACCTTCGAGGTAGTTGACGGTCGCCCCGGCCCCGGGGAACGTCCCGGCGGAGAACGGAATGACAAGCAGCCGTACTGCTGGCCGCTCCGACACGGCCAACAGGTGCTCCAGCTGCGCCCGCGCAGTCTTGCGCCCCCCGAACTGCATGCGCAGCGCCGCTTCATGCACGACACCGACGTACTCGGGCGGATTCTCACCCTCAAGCACCTTCTGCCGTTCCGCGCGAAACGCCAAGCGCAGGGCGACTTCATGCTCGGGCAGTGGCGGCAGCACAGCCCTGAAGAGTTCGAGCGAGTGGTCACTGGTCTGGAACAACCCCGGGATGTGCGCGGTGTGTGCCGTCCGCATGCGTACCGCGTAGGACTCCAACTCGGCGATGTCCAGCAATCTGGGGGACAGGGCACCGCGATAACGCTCCCACCATCCCCGCCCGCGGGGCCGTGCCATCGCGACGAGCGCCTCGACGTACTCCTGGTCCGAGCAGGCGCAGTTGCAGGCCAGTGTGCGCAGCCGCTCGGGGCTGATCGTACGGATGCCCGTCTCGATGTTGGAGATCTTCGCCCGGTCCAGCCCGAGCAGCCCGGCGGCCTGATCCGCCGTCATCCCAGCAGCCGTCCGCATCTTGCGCAGCTCACTGCCCAGGCGCTTCTGACGCTCCGTGGGTGTCGTCCTCGGTGGCATGCCCTTCCTTCCTCAACCGCTCGCAAGCAGTCTGCCGCCGATGAGGCATGCCGGACCCCGAACGGGTCAATTTTAGAGATTGAGTGGCAATGTAACCATCCGCAGCCCTACATTCCGTAACAAGCCAGCCACTCACGGCAGTTGCGTCCTGGAAGGGAACCCCCATGCCCGAAGCGACCCCGTCCTGCCCCATCCCGTCCACGCCCTCCCCCTCAACCGCCTCCCGCACCTGGCAATGCCGCCTTGAACTGCCCAACGACCCCCGAACCCCAGGCGTCGCCCGCCACGCGATCCGCGCGGCACTCCTCGGTCAGGCCTGCCCCCGTGACCTCACCGACACGGCGGAACTCCTGACCTCGGAACTGCTCTCCAACTCGGTGAAGCACTCCGACAGCCTCATCACCGTCACCCTCCGAACCCACCCCGACCACGTCCACGTAGCCGTCCTGGACAACCACCCCGAACTCCCCAACCCCGTCCCCTCCACCCCCGACCAGGAATTCGGCCGCGGCCTGTTCCTCGTCGAAACCCTGGCGGACGTCTGGGGCCGCTACCCGGTCATCGGAGACTTTCGGAAGCGCGGCTGGAAGGTGGTGTGGTTCGAGTTGTCGAGCCTTCGCAACTGACCCGTGTGAATCCAGGTTTGTGGTAGGCGGGTGAACAACTCGTCTACCATGCCTGTCACGCTCGTAGCTTTGACGTGGAGGGTGGCTCTATAGCTCCATGTAAGGCACTTCGCCCGGTTAAAGGTTTTTGTTCCGGGCTCACTCGATGCGCTCGAAATGGGGGATGTCGGCCAGGGATTCCGGATCATCAATGGGTCGGACGGGCGCGCCTTCGGGGACCTGGACGCGAGAGACGGAGATGCCATGCAGGCAGGCGTCACACCAGAATAGGGCATAGCCCACTCGGCTCTCCATATTCGCGAGGTATTGAACTCTCAGCTGGCTCCGGCCGCAGTTCGGGCAGGGCTCAGTGTTTTCCTTGTCTCCAGTGTTGAATCGAGACAGTGCCTTCAGCCACGCGGTGCGGTCACTCATTAGCCCAATCTTCCATTGTAGTAGTTCCAGAATTGATCCTCCGATCCAAACGCGGCCCGCTCCCAGGCGCCTTCCTGCTCCAATGAGGAAGGGCGACCGTACAGCTCGAGTTGCATCACGTGCATTCGCTCATGGCCAATTGTCCGGACGAGGTTCTCCATGGTACTGAAAGCGTCCGGGTATAGCGTGATCGTTCCATCGGGTGACGTGTGTCCGTAAAGTCCACGTCCGATCAGATCTGCGTCCCGGTTGATCTTTACAGTCACACCCTCAAGTCCGACACCTGCCTGCTCGGCGACTTGGTTTACCACGCGTTTCTGCATGGCAACCTGCAATTCCGAAAATTCTCCTGTATTCGCAGTTCTGCGTTCCAACCCAGATGGTGAATCATCGACTTCGGCTCGCTCGGAGTCTGTTCTCGGAAGGCATGCGGGAGCGAGCCCGAGATAGTCGATCCAGATACAGGGATTTTGGACGTAAGTCGCCGGATTCGGAGCTGGTGCCAGTCCCAGGGGGATCTGTCGTGAGGTATCGGGCTGCTTCGGGATCGTAGTGGCGGAAGTAGTTGTAGTGGAGGCCCGTTTCCGGGTCGTAGTACTGGCCCGGGAAGCGGAGGGGTGTGTAGGCCGTGCTGTCTCTTGCCCAAGCCGTTGTGCCCCACAGGGTGCTGCGCGTCCGCCAGGCGATCTCGCCCTGTTCGTCGACGAGTTCGCTGGGGGTTCCCACCAAGTCCGTGACGATGGCGAAGAAGCGGGAGTCGATTTCCTCCTGCGGGGCGTCGGCTGCGGTGATGCGTTCTGTCTGGGCGATGGGGTGCAAACCCCGGTGGTCTCAGGTCAGAGTCACCGGGTTCGGCAAGTCCGGGGATGAGGTTGTCTGTTCGCAGAGGGTCGTGCCGTCCCAGGTGAAGTCGACTCGCTCGACCACAGTTTCGCCGTCGGCTGCCAGGCGCGACTTCGACGTGCGGCGCCCCAGGGGGTCGTATGTGTAGCACCAGCGCGTGCCGTCCGGGGTCGTTACCGCCGTCAGGCGGTCCTCGGCGTCCCACTCGTAGCGCCAGGTGTCCGGTTTGCGGGACAGGCGGGTTTTTTGGCGGAGGGTTATGCGGCCGAGCTCGTCGTGTTCGTAGCGGATCTTGCCTGCGCGGGTGATGCGGGTGCCCTCGTAGGTGCGTGGGCCCGTTGCCTCCTGGCCCGGGTGGTCCGGTGGCCAGGACGCCGATGTCTGGTTGCCGGCCTCGTCGTAGGCGTATGTCTCCGTCCAGTTCGTCGCGTGGACCGCCGTTACGCGGCCGGCCGCGTCGACATCGAAGTGGCGGGTGCCGGACAGTTGGTCGTCGATGCCGATCAGGTTGCCGTCGGCTCGGTACGTGTACGCGCGGTGTTGGATCGCGTGGCCGCCGGAGCCCCGTACCGACTGGGTTGTCAGCCTGCCCAGTGCGTCGAAGGTGTGCTCCAAAGTGACCGTCTCGCCGATTCGGCGCGACAGTTCGCGGCCTGCCTCGTCGTACGTGAAGTCGATCGTGCGGCCCGAGGCCGTCATGCCTGTGCGGCGGCCGGTCGCGTCGTACGTCCACGTCGTCGTCGCGCCCGTCGGAGTCGTACGGCCGGTGAGGCGGCCGAACTCGTCGTAGCGGTAAGCGAGTTCGCGGCCGTTCACCGTCTCCGAGCGCACCCGGCCGAAGCGGTCTCGCAGGATCTGCAAGGTCGTGTCCGGGCCCGTCGCCTGCGCGAGCTGGTCCGTCATGTCGTACGCGTACGTCGTGACCTTGCCCGCCGCGTCCTTGCGGGTGACCTGGCCCAGAGCGTTGCGCTCGTACGACACCACCTGGCCGAGCGCGTTCGTGCGGGAGGCCAGGCGCCCCGTCGCGTCGTGCTCGTACGTGAGGGTGCGGTCGTCGAAGTCCGTCTCCGAGGTCAGGTTGCCTGCCTCGTCGTACTCGTAGTCCCACGTCAGCCCCTGCGGGTTGGTCACCCTCGTCAGGCGTAGCTCCATGTCGTGTTCGAACTCGTAGCGGACGCCGTCCGGGCCCGTGCGGGCGGAGAGGAGGTCGAAGTGGGTGTATTCGAAGTGGGAGACGGCGCCCATCGGGTCGGTGTGGGTGGTGCAGTTGCCTTCGCCGTCGTAGGTCCAGGACTCCGTCGTGCCGTCGGCGGCCGTGCGACGGGCGAGGTGGCCCTCGACCGTCCATTCCAGGTGGGTCACCGCGCCCGTGGGGTCCGTGATGGTGACGGGTCTGCCGAAGGCGTCGCGTTCGTAGCGGGTCACCGCGCCGAGCGGGTCCGTGATCTCGGTCGGTAGGCCGGCGCCGACGTCAGGCCCTCGTGGCCCAACTCCAGTCCCGACAGCGCCAGATCGGAGAAGCCTCGGCCCACGCTCGCCTCGCCGATCATGCCGAGTTCGCGCAGCTCGTCCAGGGCCAGCGTGATGCCCTGGGCGATCTGCTCCAGGCCTTGGATCTGCAGGTCCTTGGCGCCTTCGACGCCACCGACAGCGGCGTTGCCGTTGCCGTTGCCGGCGCCCGCGCCGCCTCCGCCGTCGTTCACCGGGCCGACTCCGCGTTCTCGTCACGCCTGTTGGTGCCGGGGGCGGGGGAGCCCGGCGGCTCGGCGTCCACCGCCGCCGCGTCCGGGACGATGCCCCGCACCGGCGGGAACAGCGCGCCCTCGCCCTCCGTGCCGGCGTCCAGGGCCACCCCGTACGGCGTCGGCATCGCCGGGATCACGACGTCCAGCAGGCGTGCGCCCAGGGCGCGGTCGTACGTCCACCGCCGGGACCCTTCGCCCCTTGCGATGGCGAAGCGGGCGAGGGCCGACTCGTCGGAGAAGGTGTGGATCCAGCGGATGCCGCCGAAGTCGGCGGTCAGCGGCGAGCCGTCCTCGCCGAGGGGCACCAGGACCGCCGTACGACGGAACTCGCCGAGCAGGGCGGCGGCTTCGCGCCTGCGGCGACGGACGAGAGCGGCCTCGGCCTCGTCGGGGGTGGGGACGGCTACCGGGGCTTCCCCGGTTTCCCCGGCTTCCCGGTTGTCCTGGGGCCCCCGGGCTTCGCCATGTGTCGTCTTCGGTGGGGCGGTTATCTCCACGTAGTCGGAGATCCTCGACCTGGGTATGTCGTCCGCCGGTCCGCTGCCCGCCCCTTGATCAGACATGTGTGCGATCATCGCATCGGCGTACTGCGGGCTGCAACGCCGTTGCCTTTGCCGCCGCGTAGTACGAGTACGAGTACGTGTGCACGCGGCAACGCGGCAACGTGTGGCAGAGAAGAGGGGGAAGCATGTCGTTCGGGCCGCCGCCCGCCGGGTTCGGGCCCACCGCGTCGCCCACGGGGGCCCCGTCGCCCACTTGGGCCCCGTCACCCACCTGGATACCACCGACCGCCATCGAACAGGCGTTGTTCGAGGCCAGGGAACGCGGGGACTGGGCGGCCTACTTCGACACGCTGGCGCGCAGTTGGGTCTACTTCGAGATAGAGCGGGACGGGGCGGACGCGACGCCCAGCCAGACGTATCTCGTGTTCGGACACGACCGGCGGGTGGTCGGAGGGCGCGTCTGGGCCGTGTTCACCGAGGGGATGCTGCCCGCGCCGGAGCCGCGGCGAGTGTTCGCCCGTGAAGCGCTGAACTGGTTCGCTCGCGTGTGGAGACCTGGTGATCCACCGACGATCGTGGTCAATCCCGGGAGCCCGTGCGAGGCGTTTCTGCCCGCCGCTCCTCCACACTCCGCAGCCTGGGCACAGCACTCCGAGCGGGTGGGTTCTCCCTCGAGCCCAGCCACACTACGGGCGCTCCGAGTCGGCGGACCTCTGCACGGCCCCGTCGCCCATGGACTGGCCTGCGGTGCCCTGCTGTGCGTCAACAACGGCTCGTTGTGGAACGCCATGGCCTGGCACGGCACCGGCTACCGCGGCGAGCGCCGACGGCTCCGCGAATGGTGGGGGATCACGACGCGGGAGGAGTGGCAGGGCCGGCTGCGCGAGCTTCTCGACTGCGAAGGTTCCAGTCCGGTCTGGGAGTTCGCCCTCGGACTGCGGCGTGCCATCGCCCGGGACTTCGGCGGACACGTCGACGTGGGGTACTGGCGGCAGGCCGCCGAGAACGTGCTGCGTGCCAAGGCCGGTGGGTCGACCGTGCTGAGCCCCGACGGGGTCACCACGATCGAACCGCGCCCCGAGGCGGAGACCGAGGCGCGGATCGAGGGCGTACAGCGGCTGATCGGGCGGATCACCCGGTACGAGGCCCGGATGCGCGCCGACGGAATCCTCGACGAGGGGCGGTACGTCATCTCCGTCGAGGCCTGGGACTTGGGGCGCGCCTCGAAGATGGCGCGGTGGGGGCTCGGGGCCAGGTTCGGGACGTTGAAGGAAGCCGAGTCCGCCGTCGTCGAGGCGGGGCGGAAGGCGGCTCTGGAGTATCGGTCCTGGCGGGACTTCTCCGCCGGGTACATCCTCGGGCGCTGCCTCCACTTCGACGAGGAGGAGTTCGGCGACTGGTACACGGACATGGTCGAGGCGCACCGGATCCTGATGTCCGAGCCCGGGAGTCCCTGGCTCAACATTCCTTTCCGGTAGGGCTCAGCAGTCCCTTGTGGCAGGGGGAACGCCGGGGAGGCGAGGGGCGGGCCTTCGGGTACGGCGGGTTCCCGTAGGGACGTCGGCGGATGTCAGGCGCTGTTGCCCGCAGTCAGCCAGGACTGGGACTCGGACTCGGACTCGGCCCTACGCTGCCCCCGGCGCCCCGGCGCCCCGGCGCCCCGGCGCCCCGGCGCCCCGGCGCCCTACGCCCCCGGCCGCTCCCGGTACTCGTCGACGACGGCCCGCTCCAGCACAGCCGTCTCGTCCATGACCGTGCCCTTCTTGCCCATCTCGCCGTCCGCCGTCAGATAGCTGCGTTCGCCGAGGTACGTCAGGGTGTCCCGGTCGAAGAACCACTCGGTGGCCCAGGACGCCCGTTCGTCGACGCGGCGGATGCCGATGCCGTGCCGGCCCGCGGGGTCGACGGCGTCGTCGAAGCGGGCCACCCCGGGGATCTTCGCGGCGGCCTCGTACAGCGCGGCGGCGGTCTCCGGCGGCATGACCGACGCGTTGAGAAGTTCGCCGATCCGGTCGAAGACGGCCTGGTCCTCCTCCTGGCCCGCCACCGGCTCGGCCAGACGACGCAGCTCGGCGAGCAGTTCGTCGGGGTCGGTGGGCAGGGAGGCCAGCCACTTGTAGGTGGGGCGGTCGATGCCCGCCGGGGTGCCGGGCGAACCCGGCGGCAGCAGTTCCCGCAGCGGAACGTAGGCACCGTTCTCGTAGAACAGGGCCAACCGCTTCACCGGCCCCGGCTCCTGCGACACCCACGCCTCCCGCTCCTGCAGCTTGCCCGGTACGTAGACCCCGTCCTCCTTGGCCTCCGCCCCGGCCGTCAGGCTCTTGACGTACACCAACTGGTCGTCCCGTACCGGCGTGACCTCCGTCTTCGCGGCGATGTCGGCGATGCGGTCGAGCAGGACGACGGCCGTCTCGTCGTCGGACCGCCGCAGCCCGTAGCCGGAATCCATGCTCGTGACGAGTCCCACGGTCAGTGCTCCGGCCAGCGCCAGGGCGGCGACGGGCATCCAGAGCGCCGGGCGTACGGCACGGGACGGCTTGGCCGGAGCGGGCGTACGGTCACGGCCGGGGATACGGCCATGGACGTGTCCCTCGCTGTCGCCGTGGGCCTGGCCGGTGGTCTGTTCGTCGTCGATGAGCTGCATCAAGCGGTCCTTGTGGTGGGAGAGGCGATCAGGCGGCAGGTCCCGTTCGGGCGGGGGCGGCAGAAGTCGGGCCAGCTCCTCGTTCATCGGGATCCCTCCTGAATCTCCTGGTAGGGAAAGGGAAGGGCCACGGATGTGACCTCACCTTCCACCTCTCCGCGACGGCGGCCCGGTTCCCTATGTCTTGCGCCGCTGTCGCCCTGCTCCTCCCTCAGCCGCTCGTCCGTGAGCCGCCGCAGCCGCTCCCTCGCCCGGGACAGCCGCGACCGCACCGTCCCCACCGGAACCCCCAGCGCCTCGGCGGCCTGGGCGTAGTCCAGGCCGGACCACACGCACAGCGCCAGCACCTCCCGCTCCCCGCGCCGCAGCCTGCCGTACACCTGGCGTACGGCGGCGAGCCGGCGCGCGTCGTCGAGGCGCCCGGCGGTCTCGTCGGCGAAGTCGGCGACCGGGGGCGGCGCGGGGCGGCGGGCCAGGAAGGCCAGGCGGCGGCCGAGGCCGCGGTTGGCGTTGCGGGCCTTGTTGGTCGCCATGCCCAGCAGCCACGGCTTCAACGTGCCGCCGTCCGGCTCCAGTCGCTCCCGGTTCCGCCAGGCGTCGAGGAAGGTGTCGGCCATCACCTCCTCGGCCGTGGACCAGTCGCCGGTCAGCCGCTGGGCATGGTTGTAGACGGCGCGCGCGTAGGCGTCGTAGAGCTCCGAGAAGGCCTCCCGGTCCCCGGCCCGTATCCGCGCCCGCAAAGGGTCACTCATGTCGTATGCACCTCATACACCTCACACCCTTGCCTGTCCGGGAGGTGGGGGTGGTTCCGGGTGACCTGTGCCACAGCGGGCAAGACGGTACGGGGGCGCAGACCGGCCACCTGGCTACGCGGCCCGGTCGGCGTCGGTTCCGACCCATCAGGCTGTCAATACGTGCGCCCGAGACCCGTTCACCCTTCCGGGTGCCCCAACGCGCCTTGCGGGACTGCCGAGTTGGGGCATATGCGTCTCACTCTGTGTGGATACGGCCCACACCTTCGGTGAGTTGATCAAGGAGATTCGGTGTTGATCGGGGCATGCCGTGGATATGGTGCTGATGCAAGAGACCAGTCAGATCTCGCAGGGGCCAACTGGGGCGGTGGTCCATCACCTCGCCGCAGTGAACGGGGTGGTGTGCAGCGTGCCGACCGCGATAGCCGTCACCAGTTCCGATCTGGTGCTCCCACCGCACGACCGGCAGACCCCGCCCGCAGTCGTACAGCCGCAGGACACCCTCGAAGGCTCCCTCCTCGGCATGCACGCGCTGATCGAACAGCACGGATACGTCATCGCGCTCCACTCGGCGGCGCGGACGAACCCCGAGGAGCTGGCGGTCGCCCGACGGCTGCACACCGTGCGCTCCGTGCTGGAGAGCGACCGCATCGCCCTCCTCGGCGTCGATCTGCCGCCCCTCGGACTCGCCCTGCTCGCCCAGCAGTTACGCCAGCTGTCCGTGTGCGACTTCAGCCCCGGCGTGCTCGCCTCCTCCGTACGCCTCCTCGCGCACTACATCTACGCCGGCGCCCTCCTCGGCTCGGTCGCCAAGCTCGACCGGATTCCGGTCACCCTCAAGTCGCACGCCAAGTCCTGGATGCCGGGCGCCCAGTTCGCCGTACTGGCCAACCCGCGCCCCCAGCTCGTACGCCTCGGCGCCGCGCAGGAACCCCTCGCCGGACCGGAGTTCGGCACCCGGCTGCTGGTCGCCCAGGGCCCGCAGCCCCCGTCCGACTGGGTCACCGCGACCCTCGCCCCCGCCTGGCAGGTGCAGAGCGCGGCCCCCGTCCCGCTGCCCGAGGGGTCCACGCGCTGGTGGGGCACCGGCAAGCTCGTCGAGTTCGCCGCCGGCCTCTCCGACGTCTCCGTGCTCTACCAGCTCGTCTCCTCCGTACGCCGCGAGACCTGCCACTGGTGCGGTCTGGAACTCATCGGCGACCGCTGCGGCTTCTGCGCGGCCCCGCTGCGAGAGCCGGAACCGCCGATGTCCGTCCGGGCGCTGCCACGGGGGATCACATGACAACTCCGCGAACTCCATGGCCGTGAGCAGTAAGGGCTGCCCGTAGCCACAAGCGCTGCCCGGCAACGGCCGGACCGCCCGACCCCGCCCGATCCCGTCCGCCCCCGCCCCGATCGAGGTTCTCAGAGTCATGAACTCGCGCCAGCGCCGTGGCGTCATCCTGCTGGTCCTGTCGGCCCTGTGCGCCCTGGCCGCCTTCGCCGGGGTGCTCTCGGTGATCCGTGACGTGAACTCGAAGGTCGGGCCCGAGGTGACGGCGTACCGGCTGAAAGGGGACATCGCGCCGTACAAGGAGCTGACGGCGGGCCAGTTCGAGAAGATCTCGATGCCGAAGCGGTGGCTGTCGGACACGGCGGTCACCGATCTCGCGGACATACGCGGCAAGATCGCCGTGACGCAGCTGGAGAAGGGCTCACTGCTCCAGTCCGACATGATCGTCGACCGGCCCGAACTCGACCCCGGGCAGCAGGAGATCGCCATCATGATCGACGCGTCCACGGGTGTCGCCGGGAAGATCAACCCGGGGTCGCGGGTCAACATCTACGCCACGTTCGAGGAGAAGGACAGCGACTCGGGCAAGGACACGTCCAAGCTGCTCGTCACCGACGCCCGCGTGATCGACGTCGGCAGGCTCACCCCCCTCGAACCGAACCAGTCCAGCAGCGACCGCCGCCGTACGGCGACCGAGGCCGTCCCGATCACCTTCGCCCTCGACACCGCCGACGCCCAGCGCGTCGCGTTCGCCGAGTCGTTCGCGGAGCACGTCCGTCTGGCCCTGGTCGCGGGCGGCGACGAGGCCACCGTGGTCGTACCGGACGACCGTTCGTACACCCTCGACGAGGACAAGTAGGAGGCCGCGCGATGAGGTCGGTACGGGATGTCCGTACGACGACGCCTCGAACGGGGGTGCGTCGAATGCCCCTGCGGCTGGGCATGCTGCTGAGGGGGCGACGCAACAGGGAGGCAGGCGTGCCCGAAGCGGCGACACCCATCGGCTCCGCCACTGCCACCGGAACGGGGATGTGCCGATGACCATCCGCATCCTCCCCGCCGTCGGGGACATCGACTCGGCGCGGGCCCTGACCACCCTGCTCGGCCAGCTGGCCGACGCCGAACCGGCGCCGCCCGTGTCCGACTCCACCTCCCTGCTCGACACCCTCGCCCGCCTCGCCGTCGAGTCGCTGGACGAGCTGCCGGAGGTGGTGCTGGTCCATGAACGGATCGGCCCCGTCCCGGCGCTGGACCTGGTCCGCGACCTCGTGCTGCGCTTCCCGGCGGTCGGGGTCGTCCTCGTCACCTCCGACACCAGCACCGGCGTCCTCACCGCCGCCATGGACTCCGGTGCCCGCGGCATCGTCACCCTCCCCCTCTCCTACGACGCCCTCGCCGAACGCGTCCAGGCAGCCGCCGCCTGGTCGGCCGGCATGCGTCGCCACCTCGGCAGCGGTACGCCCGAGCTGTACACGGGCCCCGGCGGCACCGTCGTCACGGTCAGCGGAGCCAAGGGCGGCGTCGGCGCCACGGTCACGGCGGTCCACCTCGCCCTGGCGGCACGCGCGTCGGGCCGTACGGTCGCCCTGCTGGACCTCGACCTCCAGTCCGGGGACGTGGCGTCGTACCTGGACGTACAGTTCCGCCGCTCGGTCGCCGACCTCGCCGGCATCACGGACATCAACCCCCGGGTCCTGCAGGAGGCGGTGTACGCCCACGACACCGGGATCGCCCTGCTGCTCGCCCCCGGTGAGGGCGAGCGGGGCGAGGAGGTGACGGACCGCGTCGCCCGCCAGATCCTGGCCGCCCTCCGCTCCCGCCACGACGTGGTGATCGTCGACTGCGGTTCCCAGATGAACGCCGCGACAGCCGCCGCCGTGGAAATGGCCGACCAGGCACTCCTGCTCGTGACCCCGGACGTCGTCGCCATCCGCGCCGCCAAACGCATGGTCCGCCTGTGGGACCGCCTCCAGATCCGCAAGGCCGAGGAGACACTGACGGTCGTCAACCGCCACTCACGCGGTACGGAGATCCAGCCGTCCCTCGTCGAGAAGGTCACCGGCACGAAGGTGGCCCGCAACGCCGTCCCCGCCGCCTTCAAGGAACTCCAGTCGGTGGTGGACACGGGCCGGTTGCAGGACCTGGACGCCCGCTCGGCCGTGAAGCAGGCCCTGTGGTCGCTGGCAGGCGAACTGGAACTGGTGACACCCCAGGACGCCGGCGGAGGCGGCCGACGCCGCAAGGCCCCGGGCGACCGCGGCGCCCTCGTCCTGCGCCGCAAGGGCGGCGACCGGGGTTCGGTGACCCTCGAATTCGCCGGGATGTTCCCCCTCGTCCTCGTCGTCATGACGATCCTCTGGCAGGCCGCCCTCTACGGCTACACCTACACCCTGGTCGGCAACGCGGCCGACCAGGCGGCCCGCGCGGCGACAGCGGCGTACGCGGTGAACGGCGACGTCGCGGGCGCCTGCCAGTCCGCCGGCGCCGAGAACCTCCCCGGCGCCTGGAGCGACACCTCCATCGACTGCACCGCCAACGGCACGATCATGCAAGCCGAGGTCCAGGCCAACGTCCCTCTCTTCTTCCCCGGCTTCGACGCAGGCTGGACGGTCAACGGAGAGGCGGGCGCGGCCCTGGAGGAGGCCCCCCAATGACCCCGCCCCCACAAGGCGAGGCCACGCAGCCCCCCACGGCGATTCACCCGCATACGGACGCGGGGGAGTGCGCCGCCCCTCGCACCCCCACGGCGGCCCGGCCGCGTACGGACGCGGGGGACCATGCCGTCCACCGTGCCCCCACGACGGTTCGGCCGTGTACGGATGCGGGGGAGTGCGCCGCCCCCCGCACCCCTACGGCGGGTCGGCCGTGGACGGATGCCGGGGAGCACGTGTCCCCTCGCACCCCCACGGCGGGTCGGCCGTGGACGGACGCGGGGGAGCGTGCCGCCCTCCGCACCCCTACGGCGGGTCGGCCGTGGACGGACGCG
>NZ_AEJC01000480.1 GCF_000317595.1 Streptomyces ipomoeae 91-03
GGGGCGCGGTCCGGACGGGGCGGCAGTGCCGGTGAGCCCCCCTCCGGGCCGGATACGAGCGGGGGCAGGGGTCCTGCCGTACCGGCGGCCGACGCGGGCTCACGCGGCGGCGCGGGCACCGGCCCGCCGCTCCTCGCCGACGACGGAGGCACCGATCCGCCGTCCCGCATCGGCGGCAACGCGCCCGAACCCCTGCCCGGGGACGACGAACGGGGGCCTGACGTCGGCGCACGGCCGACAAACCAACGCGAGACCGACCCGTCACCCGCGGACGAACCCGAAGCACCACCCGTGGATGAACGTGAACTCGACGCGCCCCCGGCGCCGTCGCCCGGCGCGGGCTCGCGCGATGGCGGCTGGGGCTCGTCGCGTCGGAGTGACGTCGTCGACGTGTCGTCGGCGGTCGGTGATGGCGACGGGCGCGGGGGCCGGGGTGGGCGCGGGGGGATGGAGGCGCGGCGCGCTTCCGTGCTCATGCACCCCCCGTTTCCTCGTACCCGGGCCGGTCCGGAGCTGGTCCGGGTGGCCGACCGCCCGTGGGGAGCGGTCCTCGTCGCAGGTGGCGGCCCCCCGTCGCCGGCCGGCACACCACGGGCAAACCCATACCCGTGGCAGCGGAGCGGCATCCCCGTGGAGGTCGTCCCTGCGTTCGCGTCACTCTACGGCTTGGCCCCCGTCGAACGGGAACCAGTCGGCCGGACCGTGGCTTTAGCCCGGAACGTCCCCCTACCCTGCGGTAATCATGTCTGGCAGGCTTCGTTCATGACTGCGCGCGCCGCCGACCGGGCCCGCTACGACCGGGCCACCGCTCATCTCGACGCACCTCTCGCGATCGTCGACCTCGACGCCTTCGACGCGAACGCCGACGATCTCGTCCGCAGGGCCGGCGGCAAGCCGATCCGCGTCGCGAGCAAGTCCGTTCGCTGCCGGACGCTGCTGGAGCGGGTCCTGGCCCGGGAGGGCTTCCAGGGCATCATGTCGTTCACCCTCGCCGAGTCGCTGTGGCTGGCGCGCTCCGGGTTCGAGGACATCCTGCTCGCCTATCCGTCGGCCGATCGCGAGGCCTTCGCCGAGCTCGCCGGTGACCCGAAGCTCGCCGCCGCCGTCACCGTCATGGTCGACGACCCCTCCCAGCTCCAGCTGATCGACGACTCCCGGCGCGGCGGCGGTGAAGTGGTGCGGGTCTGCCTGGAGTTGGACACCTCGCTGAAGCTGCTCGGGGGCCGAGTGCGGGTCGGGGCCCGGCGGTCGCCGCTGCACTCGCCCGCCCAGGTCGCCGGGATGGCCCGCGCGGTCGCCGAGCGCCCGGGGTTCAAGCTGGTCGGAATCATGGCGTACGAGGGTCATATCGCCGGTGTCGGGGACTCGGTGGCGGGGCGGCCGTTCCGTTCGCGTGCCGTGCGGCTGATGCAGGCCACGGCGAAGAAGGAGCTGGCCGCGCGGCGGGCCGAAGTGGTGCGTGCCGTACGGGCGGTGGCGCCGGACCTGGAGTTCGTCAACGGCGGCGGTACGGGCAGCGTGCAGCACACGGCGGCCGAGGACGCGGTCACCGAGATCGGCGCCGGTTCGGGCCTGTACGTGCCTCGTCTCTTCGACAACTACACCTCGTTCAGCGGTCGTCCGGCCGCGCTGTTCGCGATGCCCGTCGTACGGCGTCCGGGGGTCGGTGTCGTCACGGTCCTGGGCGGCGGTTACCCGGCCTCCGGTGCCCCCGGACGCGACCGACTGCCCGTGCCGTACCTCCCGGAGGGGCTGAAGTACGACCCTCAGGAGGGCCCCGGTGAGGTGCAGACCCCGCTGCTGGGGGCTCCCGCCGACGATCTGCTCCTCGGCGACAAGGTGTGGTTCCGGCACGCCAAGGCCGGTGAGCTGTGCGAGCGGTTCGACGTGCTGCACCTGGTGGAGGGCGACGAGGTGACGGCGACCGTACCGACGTACCGCGGTGAGGGCCACACGTTCCTGTAGCCCTCACCGGTCACGGGTCGCTACGGGCCGATGCTGCTGCCCACTCCCCCGCTCGTGTCCGCGTCGTCCACCGATCGGATGCCCTTGACGATCTCGTCGATGTCGCTGACCGGCGGGCTGTCGTCGCCCGCGTCCAGGGCGAACCGGACGATGACGGGCGCCTCGGAGCCGCTGCTGGACGGGAAGGCGAGGGACTGGACGTAGCCACCGGGTCCGGCCTCGGTGGTGACGCGCCAGCGGACGAAGTACCCGGCGCGGCCCGCGACGGCGACCGAGCCGGAGTCGACGACCTCGTGCCCGGTGATGCCGTTGTACGGGCGGCGGTCCAGCTTGTCACGGTCGTACGCGTCGTTTGCCGCGTCCTGGATGTCGTTCTCGGCCAGCGTCTTCGGGTCCGTCTCGGCGCTGCCGGTGACGGTCCGGGAGAAGACCCAGCCGTGGCGGCACAGGGCGCCGTCGCCGGGGCAGTCGTAGGTGCCGTCGGTGACCAGGACGGCGTCCTGCCGACCGGATTCCTCGCCGTTGATCCAGCCGTCGGGGATCGGGAACGTGATGCCGTTGAGGTCGTCCGCGACGACGGCCGCGCCGTCGGTGGCGGAGGGGGACGGGGACGGACTGTCGCTTGCGTCGGCGGCGGAGGTCGGGGCTGTCGGCGTGGACGTCGTGGTCTGCGTATTCCGGCCGCCGTCGCCGTCCTTCCCGAGGACGAGGACGCCACCCGTGACGGCCCCGGCGACCAGTACGGCACCGGCTGCCGCGAGGGCGACGACCTTGGTGCGGCCGGGGCCCCTGGGCGCCGGCGGCTGTGCCAGGGGCTGGGGAAGCTGCTCCGGTTGGCGCCGGTGGTCGGTCCACGCGGTCCCGTCCCACCAGCGTTCGGTGAGCGGGTAGGACGGGTCGCGATACCAGCCGGGCGGCGGCGAACTGCTCATCCCGGCACTTTAATCACACCGACTGTGCGGATGCCCGGAGTATCGGGGCCTGCGCCGACGGAGTTCCGGAGCCGGTGCTTCCATGGCTACAGCGGTGTGACGTACGCGCCCGAAATGCCGCCGTCGACAAGGAAGTCGGTGGCGTTGACGAAGGACGAGTCGTCGCTGGCGAGGAAGGCGACCGCGGCGGCGATCTCGGTGGCCTCGGCGAACCGTCCGACGGGGATGTGGACGAGGCGGCGGGCCGCCCGCTCCGGGTCCTTGGCGAACAGTTCCTGCAGGAGGGGGGTGTTGACCGGCCCGGGGCACAGCGCGTTCACGCGGATGCCCTCCCGCGCGAACTGCACGCCCAGCTCACGGGACATGGCGAGGACACCGCCCTTGGAGGCCGTGTACGAGATCTGGGAGGTCGCCGCGCCCATGCGGGCCACGAAGGACGCCGTGTTGATGATGGAGCCCTTGCCCTGACGCCGCATGTAGGGGATCGCGGCCTTGCAGCACAGGTACACGGAGGTGAGGTTGACCTCCTGGACCCGCTTCCAGGCCTCCAGTCCGGTCTCCAGGATGGAGTCGTCGTCGGGCGGTGAGATGCCCGCGTTGTTGAAGGCGATGTCGACGCTGCCGTAGGTGTCGTACGCGGTCTTGAACAGCGCCTCGACCTGCTCGGCGTCGGTGACGTCGACCTTCACGAAGAGCCCGCCGACCTCCTCGGCGACCGCCTTGCCGCGGGCCTCGTCCACGTCGGCGCAGACGACGTGCGCGCCCTCGGAGGCGAGCCGGCGCGCGGTGGCGAGGCCGATGCCGCTGCCGGCGCCGGTGATGACGGCGGTACGGCCGACGAGGCGACGGCACACAATCTGTTCGGTCACTGTGCGGGGCCCTCCGTGCTGATGAAGACGTTCTTGGTTTCGGTGAAGGCGGTGAGCGCGTCCGGGCCGAGTTCACGGCCGATCCCCGACTGCTTGAAGCCGCCGAAGGGGGTCCAGTAGCGGACGCTGGAGTGGGAGTTGACGGACAGGTTGCCCGCGCGGACGGCCTGGGAGACGCGCAGGGCGCGGCCGACGTCCCGGGTCCAGATGGAGCCGGACAGGCCGTACGGGGTGTCGTTGGCGAGCCGGATCGCGTCCGCCTCGTCCTCGAAGGGGATGACCACGGCGACCGGCCCGAAGACCTCCTCGGCGGCCACGCGCGCGTGCGGCTCGACGCCGGTCAGGACGGTCGGCGGGAACCAGAAGCCGGGGCCCTCGGGTGCCTTGCCTCGGATGCCGGGCGCGTCCGGGTCGACGTAACCGCGGACGCGGTCCAGCTGGACCCGGGAGATCAGCGGACCCATCTGGGTGGCCTCGTCGGCCGGGTCGCCGACGCGGACCGACTCGATGCCGGGGGCGAGGAGCTCGAGGAAGCGGTCGTGGACGGAAGCCTGGACGAGGATGCGGGTGCGGGCGCAGCAGTCCTGGCCGGAGTTGTCGAGGAACGACATGGGGGCGGCTGCCGCGGCGGCTTCGAGGTCGGAGTCGGCGAAGACGATGTTGGGGCTCTTGCCGCCGAGTTCGAGGGTGACCCGCTTGAGCAGCGCCGAGCCCTTGGCCAGCACCTGCTTGCCCACGGCCGTGGACCCGGTGAAGACGATCTTCGCGACGCCGGGGTGTTCGACGAGGGCGTTGCCGGTGACGGGGCCGTGACCGGGCAGCACCTGGAACAGGCCCTCGGGGAGCCCGGCCTCCCTCGCCAGTTCGGCGAGGCGGAGGGCGGTGAGCGGGGTGGTCTCGGCGGGCTTGAGGATCACCGCGTTGCCTGCCGCGAGCGCGGGGGCGACACCCCAGGCCGCGATGGGCATCGGGAAGTTCCAGGGGGCGATCACGCCGACGACGCCGAGCGGTTCGAGGATGGTGACGTCGAGGCCGCCGGGGACGGGGATCTGGCGTCCGGTGAGGCGTTCCACACCCCCGGCCGCGTAGTCGAGCAGATCGCGGACGTTGCCGGCCTCCCAGCGGGCGTTGCCGATGGTGTGCCCGGCCTCGCGGACCTCCAACCGCGCCAGCTCCTCGAGGTGTTCGTCCACGGCGACGGCGAAGCGGCGCAGCAGCCGGGCGCGTTCGGCGGGGGCCAGGGCGGCCCAGGCGCGCTGGGCCTTCGTCGCGAGGAGGACGGCCGCGTCGACGCCCGCCGGGCCGACGGCCGGGACGGTGGCGACGACCTCCTCGGTCGCGGGGTTGAGTACCTGGAGCTCGTGCTCGTACGACAAGGAAGGACCTCTCACAGGCGTTCGAAGGAGCGGCGCAGCTCCCAGTCGGTCACGGCGGCGTCGAAGGCGGCCAGTTCGACACGGGCCATGTTGAGGTAGTGCGCGACCACTTCGTCCCCGAAGGCGGCCTTGGCGATGGGGCTGTTCTCCCACAGCTCGGCGGCCTCGCGCAGGGTGGTCGGCACATGCGCGTACTCGGCGGTGTACGCGTTGCCCTCGCAGACCTCCGGCAGCTCCAGCTTCTGCTCGATGCCGTACAGCCCGGCCGCGACGAGCCCGGCGACGGCGAGGTGCGGGTTGACGTCACCGCCGGGGAGCCGGTTCTCGAAGCGCATGGAGCGGCCGTGGCCCACGACCCGCAGGGCGCAGGTCCGGTTGTCGTACCCCCAGGCGACGGCGGTCGGCGCGAAGGAGCCCGGCTGGAACCTCTTGTACGAGTTGATGTTGGGCGCGTAGAGCAGCGAGAAGTCACGGAGGGCGGCGAGCTGCCCGGCGAGGAAGTGCCGCATGACCTGGGACATTCCATGGCCGTCGGCCATGACGTTGGTGCCGTCGGCGTCCGCGAGGGAGAGGTGGATGTGGCAGGAGTTGCCCTCGCGCTCGTTGTACTTGGCCATGAAGGTGAGCGAGACGCCCTCCTGGGCGGCGATCTCCTTGGCTCCGGTCTTGTAGATCGCGTGCTGGTCGCAGGTGACCAGGGCCTCGTCGTACTTGAAGGCGATCTCGTGCTGGCCGGGGTTGCACTCGCCCTTGGCGGACTCGACGGTCAGTCCGGCGCCCGCCATCTCGTTGCGGATCCGGCGCAGCAGGGGCTCGATACGGCCCGTCCCGAGGACGGAGTAGTCGATGTTGTACTGGTTCGCCGGTGTCAGGCCCTTGTAACCGGCGTCCCAGGCCTGCTCGTAGGTGTCCTTGAAGACGATGAACTCCAGCTCCGTGCCGACGTTGGCCGTGTAGCCCAGCTCGGCGAGACGCTCCAGCTGGCGGCGCAGGATCTGGCGGGGCGCGGCGACGACGGGTGAGCCGTCGTGCCAGGCGAGGTCGGCGATCAGCATGGCCGTGCCCGCGTTCCAGGGCACGCGGCGCAGGGTGTTCAGGTCCGGGTGCATGGCGAAGTCGCCGTAGCCCCGTTCCCAGGAGGACATCTCGTATCCGTCGACGGTGTTCATCTCGGTGTCGACGGCGAGCAGGTAGTTGCAGCCCTCGGTGCCGTGGGAGAGCACCTCGTCGAGGAAGAAACGCGCGGCGAACCGCTTGCCCTGGAGCCGCCCTTGCATATCGGGGAAGGCCAGTACGACAGTGTCGATCTCACCGCCCGCGACGAGGGCGTGCAGCTCCTCGACGGCGAGCGGGGCTGTGCGGTCTGCCACGGGGAGGCCTCCTTGGGCTTGCTGCGGCTGCCGTGCCGCTGCTCGTACGGCGCGCTTCTTCAGCCGGACCGGGAGACATAAGGTATTGCCGAGAACCATTGCTTGGGAAGGGGGCACGGCCATATGTCGGTGGAACCGGACGGCGGCCCGCAGGACCGGCTGACCCCGGTGCTGCGGCCGGTGCGGGCGGGCAACGGCTTCGAGGAGGCCCTGGAACAGATCCTCCAGGTCGTACGGCTCGGACTGGTGCCCGGCGGCGGACGGCTGCCCGCGGAGCGCGAGCTGGCCGAGCGGCTGGGGATCAGCCGGGTGACCCTGCGCGAGGTGCTGAAGGTCCTGCAGGACCAGGGGCTGGTGGAGTCGCGGCGCGGGCGGTACGGCGGAACGTTCGTGCTGCCGCGCACGGACGTGGGTGGCGAGGACGAGCTGCGGCGCCGTGGCTCCGAGGTCGACATCGAGGACGTACTGCGCTTCCGGGAGGTGCTGGAGGTCGGCGCGGCCGGGCTGTGCGCGGCGCACGGGCTCACCGACGAGCAGGCGGGACGGCTGCGCGAGGCGCTGGCCCGTACGCATGACGCGCCGCTCGCCGAGTACCGCCGCCTCGACACCCTCCTTCACCTCACCCTCGCCGAGCTGTGCGGCTCCCCCAGCCTGACCGCCCAGTACGCCGCCGTACGCGCCTCCGTCAACGACCTCCTCGACTGCATCCCCCTCCTCGTACGCAACCTGGAGCACTCCCAGCGCCAGCACGTCGCCCTGGTCGAGGCCATCCTCGACGGCGACGCGGACGGGGCCCGCGAGATCATGCGGGAGCACTGCGCGGGGACGGCGGCGCTGTTGCGGGGGTTCTTGGCATAGCGGGCGCGGGAGTGTGGTCTTGCAAGCGCCCGGCGTCCAAAGGTATGAACGTTTTCCATTGGTGAACCGGGTGGTGTGCGGGCCCGGGTCCCGTCGAGCGCGAGGGAGAGTCGCGTGGCCAGGCCGCTGATCGGTGTCAGTACGTATCTGGAGTCCGGTGCGCGCTGGGGGGTGTGGGAGCTGGATGCGGCGCTGCTGCCGGTCGGCTACCCACGGCTGGTGCAGGCGGCGGGCGGGCTGGCCGCGATGCTGCCGCCGGACGACCCGTCGTACGCCGCCGAGACCGTCGCCCGGCTCGACGGGCTGGTGATCGCGGGCGGGCCCGACGTCGACCCGGCCCGCTACGGCGCCGAGCGCTCTCCGCGTACGGGGCCGCCGGCGCCGGCGCGGGACGCCTGGGAGCTGGCCCTGATCGGCGCGGCGCTCGCCTCCGGCACACCGCTGCTGGGCATCTGCCGGGGCATGCAACTCCTGAACGTCGCCCTCGGCGGCACGCTGGTCCAGCACATCGACGACCACGTCACCGAGGTGGGCGTCTTCGGCCACCATCCGGTCAAGCCCGTCCCCGGCACGCGCTACGCGGAGATCGTCCCCGAGGAGACGGCCGTGCCGACCTATCACCACCAGGCGGTGGACCGCCTGGGCGACGGTCTGCTCGCCTCTGCCCACGCCACCGACGACGGCACCGTGGAGGCCGTCGAGCTCCCCGGCTCCGCCTGGGTGCTGGGGGTTCAGTGGCATCCGGAGATGGGCGAGGACGAACGAGTGATGCGGGCCCTCACGGAAGCCGCGTCCTGAACCCCAGGGG
>NZ_AEJC01000481.1 GCF_000317595.1 Streptomyces ipomoeae 91-03
CCCCGCGCCCCTCAAAGACATGTCCCGCAAAGACATGGGGATGGGACGGGTAGGGGCGGCGGGGGCGAAACAAATCCCGTCGAGCCGCCCGCCCGGTTCGATGTACGGTTCTGATGTTCCTGCCCAGGCACATCGCCCGGCAGGCCATCTATCCCGTACCGGCGGGTGAACCGGATACACACATGTATGTGGGGACTCTGTCCTTCGACCTCCTCCTCGGCGACGTACGGTCACTGAAGGAGAAGCGCTCCGTCGTCCGCCCGATCGTGGCCGAACTCCAACGAAAGTTCGCGATCAGCGTGGCGGAGATCGACCACATGGATCTGCACCGCCGAGCCGGTATCGGCCTGGCGGTGGTCTCGGGCGACATCGGGCACATCACCGACGTACTGGACCGATGCGAGCGGCTGGTCGCCGGCAGGCCCGAGGTGGAACTGCTCTCGGCCAGACGGCGCCTGCACGGCGACGACGACTGATCGGCGGCGGATACAGCCACCGAGACAATTCAAGAAACAGCAGTAACGCGGAACGAGCTAGGAGACGGACCAGTGGCCGACAACGCGCGTGCCAAGAGGCTGGCGGACCTCATCCGAGAGGTGGTGGCCCAGAAGCTGCAGCGCGGGATCAAGGACCCGCGGCTCGGCTCACACGTCACCATCACGGACACCCGGGTCACCGGGGACCTGCGGGAGGCGACCGTCTTCTACACGGTGTACGGGGACGACGAGGAGCGGGCTGCCGCCGCCGCGGGACTGGAGAGCGCCAAGGGCATCCTCCGTTCCGAGGTCGGGCGGGCCGCGGGTGTGAAGTTCACGCCGACCCTCGCCTTCGTGGCCGACGCCCTCCCGGACACCGCCAAGACCATCGAGGACCTCCTCGACAAGGCGCGGGCCTCGGACGCCAAGGTCCGCGAGAGTGCCTCGGGGGCGCAGTACGCCGGTGACGCCGACCCGTACCGCAAGCCGGGCGACGACGAGGACGACATCGCCGAATGACCCAGCAGCGCCAGAAGAGCACCACGCCCGACGGACTTGTCATCGTCGACAAGCCGTCGGGCTTCACTTCGCACGACGTCGTCGCCAAGATGCGGGGCATCGCCCGTACGCGGCGGGTCGGGCACGCGGGCACGCTCGACCCCATGGCCACGGGTGTCCTCGTCCTCGGGGTGGAGAAGGCGACCAAGCTCCTCGGTCACCTCGCGCTCACCGAGAAGGAGTACCTGGGGACCATCCGGCTCGGCCAGACGACCGTCACGGATGACGCCGAGGGGGAGATCACCTCCTCCACGGACGCCTCCAAGGTCACCCGCGACGCCATCGACACCGGTATCGCCAAACTGACCGGCGACATCATGCAGGTTCCGTCCAAGGTCAGCGCCATCAAGATCGACGGCGTACGGTCGTACAAGCGGGCCCGGGAGGGCGAGGAGTTCGAGATCCCCGCCCGGCCCGTCACCATCTCCTCCTTCGCCGTGTACGACGTCCGCGACGCCGTCGCCGAGGACGGCACCCCGGTGCTCGACCTGGTGGTGTCGGTGGTGTGCTCCTCCGGGACGTACATCAGGGCCCTCGCCCGCGACCTCGGCGCCGGTCTGGGCGTCGGAGGCCATCTCACCGCGCTGCGCCGGACGCGTGTCGGGCCGTACAAGCTGGACTCCGCGCGGACCCTCGACCAGCTCCAGGAGGAGCTGACCGTGATGCCGATCGCCGAGGCCGCCGCTGCCGCGTTCCCCCGCTGGGACGTGGACGCCAAGCGGGCGCGGCTGCTCCTGAACGGGGTACGGCTGGAGATGCCCGAGGAGTACGCGGGCGGCGGGGCCGTCGCCGTCTTCGACCCGGAGGGCCGCTTCCTGGCCCTCGTCGAGCACCTGAAGGGCAAGGCGAAGAGCCTGGCCGTCTTCGGCTGAGCCCGGCGGCGAGCGTGGAGCGGCGTTCACGGGGCTTGCTGTTCCCGCCGCTCCACGGTCCCCCCTCGGTTCCCCCACCCAGAGGTGTATCCATCCGCCCACGGCTATTCACCCCTTCGTGCAGGCGCTTGGAGTGAACCGAGGGAGCGGAAGGGGGCGCGTTTGCCTGCTCACCTGTTTTGCTGATCTTCACGTGCCTACCGTCGGAACAGAGGTACGACGGGGAGGTCACGAAATGGCGGTACGGGGCCGTCGGGCAACCGACGACGGCCGCCGGGCGGCGCGGGACGAGGTCCTGGTGCGGGTCGGCGATCCGGCGGGACGACCGCGCGGTACGGGCTTCGTGGCCGATCACCACGGGACGGTCGTCACCAGCCATGAGGCGGTGGACGGGCTGGCCAGGATCGTGCTGCACGCCACCGGGGACCGCACCTGCGTGGTGACCTCCGACGCGGTGATCCCGCTGCCCGCCCTCGACCTCGCGCTCATCCGCACCGAGGGCCTGCGCGTGGACCCGCTGCCGTTCTCCTTGCGGGACGAGATCGAGACCGGGGCGTACGTCCGTATCGCGGCCGGCGGCTGGCGCGAGGCACGGGTACTGGGCACGGCGGACGTCGTCTACACCGCGACCGACGGTTTCCATCTGCTGTGCGGCGCCCTGGAGTTGGCGATCGGCACCGCCGGGCGCGAGGCGCTGCGGCCGGGTGGGGGAGCGGCCGGGGGACCCGTGCTCGACACGACCACCGGGACGGTGGTGGGCGTTCTCGGCACGGAGCTGGAGGACCGGCACCGGGCCCACGGCTTCGCCGTACCCCTGCGGGAGTGGCGGGCCGAGCCGCCGCTCGCCGAGCTGCTGGCGCGCAACGCGGCGACCGTCCCCGCGTACGGGGTCGACCTGAACCTGGCGGGGGTGCTGGAGCTCACGGCCACGACGGTCGGGTCGGAGAGGCCGAGGGCGGGCGCCGGGCCCGCCGCTGCGGCCGGTGCCGAGCCCGTCGAACGGGCCGATGTCGTCGAGGAGTTCACCGCCTTCGTGGACGGGCCGGCCACCGTCCTGGCCCTCGTCGGCCCGCCCGGCTCCGGTCGTACGACCGAACTGGCCGCCCTCGCCGCACGCCGCGCCCGCGGCCCCGCGCCGACGCCCACGCTGTGGCTGCGCGGCGCCGATCTGCTGGCCGACGACACCTCCGTGAGGGACGCGGCACGGCGGGCACTGGAACGGGCGGGGCGGATCGTGGCCGCGTCGGCGTCGGCTGGGGCAGCCGCGTCTGCTTCGGTATCCGGTGCGGCTGCGACATCGGTGTCCGCGTCTGCTTGGGCTTCGGCGTCTGCTTCGGGTTCGGGTTCGGGTTCGGCCGAGGCGCGGGAGCTGTGCGTCGGGGCTGAGCAGCCGGCCGTTGCCGGGCGGTACGACGGGGAGCTCGGGGACATTCGGCCCGAGCGGCTCGCCGGGCTGGCGTTGGACGAGGGGCGTCCCCTGTTGCTGCTCCTCGACGGGCCCGAGGAGATGCCGCCCACGCTCGCCCATCGGCTGGGGGAGTGGACCGCCGGGACGGTCGACTGGCTGCGGGAGAACGGGGCGCGGCTGGTCGTGGCCTGTCGGGCCGAGTACTGGGAGCGGGCCGGGGCGGAGTTCCCGGCGGAGCTGTTGCATGGAGGCATGTCGGCGGGGGAGGGACAGGCGACCGGGGAGGGGCTGTCGCTGCCCGCCTGTGTGCGGCTGGGGGATCTGAGCGAGGAGGAGGCTCGGCGGGCCCGGCTGCGGTACGGGATCCCCGAAGGGGCGCTCTCCGGGGCCGATGCGCGGCATCCGCTCACGTTGCGGCTGCTGTCCGAGGTGCGGGCGGCGCTGCCGAAGGGACCTACCGG
>NZ_AEJC01000482.1 GCF_000317595.1 Streptomyces ipomoeae 91-03
GCCCCCATCGTCGTACGAAGGCCGTAAGCGCAAGGCTCCGCAGGCCACTCCACGAGTGGTCGGCCGGTCTGCGAGTCGGCGGCCGGTCGGTGAATCGGCGATCGATCGGTCCGTGAACCGGGGTCAGGCCGCGAACGTCGCCGCCAGGGCCTCCGCCAGGCCGGGGACCAACTCGGGGCCGGTGAGGACCTCGGTCGCGGAGTCCTTCTCACGCAGGCGCAGGGCCGAGTCGCGGGAGCCGTCGCGGAGGACGGCGACCGTCATGCGGACCTCCTGGCGGTCCGGGTGGGAGGCGACCCACTCGGTGAGGCGAGCACCGTCGAGGTCCTCCGGCACGGAGGCCTCGGCGGACGGCGGCAGCATCAGCCGCTCCACGGTCAGTGCGCAGCCCACCACCGCGTCGGGCCAGGCGATGGTGCCGAGGAACTCGTCCAGCGCCTTGTCGGCGGGGATCTCATCCTGCTCGATCGGGGTGAGACCGGCGGTCTCGGACTCGTCCTCCAGGCCGAGCTGGGCCGCGAGCGCGGGCTCCTGGGCCTTGAGGCGCGCGGTGTCTACGAGGGCGAAGAGGCGAGCGGGCTGGTCCCAGCCGAGGCCCGAGGCGTACTCGTCGATCTCGAGCACGGCCCGGGTGAGGGGGTTCGCTGCCATGGGAGTGTTGGACATGGTCACAATCCTGCCTCGTTCGTTATCGGAACCGGGAACCGAGTAAAGCGTGAGTAAGTTGCATAGGTGAGGCCCCACGATCACGGGGGGCCCGCTGGAGGGTCCGTAGACGCGGGCCTGACGTATCGACAGCGAACTTCGAGGTGCGCACCTTGGCTTTCCAGATGCCGGACCGCGGCGGAGGCCCGACGGGGCCGCGGATCAGAGTGGGCCGACCGTCCCGACGCGTCCGGACACTGCTCATGACGCTGGGCGTCCTTGCCGTCCTCGGCATGGCGTTCGTCATGTTCGCGGGATTCTGGACGGACTGGCTCTGGTACCGGTCGGTGAAGTACTCCTCCGTCTTCACGACCACGCTCTGGACGAAGATCGGGCTCTTCTTCGTCTTCGGTCTGCTGATGGCGGCGTCGGTCGGCTTCAACATCTGGCTGGCACACCGGCTGCGCCCGCCACTGAGCGCCATGTCGATGGAGCAGCAGAGCCTCGACCGGTACCGCATGGGCATCGCGCCCTACAAGAAGTGGCTGCTCCTCGGGATCACCTCCCTGGTGGGCCTGATCGCCGGCGCCTCAGCCTCCGGGCAGTGGCGTACGTGGCTGATGTGGGTCAACGGAGTGTCGTTCGGCAAGAAGGACCCCCAGTTCGGCCTGGACGTCTCCTTCTACGCCTTCGACCTGCCCTGGTACCGCTTCCTGCTCGGCTTCGGCTTCGCCGCCGCCGTGCTCTCGGTGATCGCCGCCGCGCTCACGCACTATCTGTACGGCGGCCTGAGGGTCACGTCCCCGGGCGCGCGTGCCACGGCCGCGGCCACGGGGCATCTGTCGGTGCTGATCGGCATCTTCGTCGCCCTGAAGGCGGTCGCGTACTGGCTCGACCGGTACGGCCTCGCGGTGAAGTCCAGCGATTTCAAGGCGACGGGCAACTGGACGGGCCTGCGGTACGTCGACGCCAACGCGTATCTGCCGGCCAAGACGATCCTGTTCTGCATCGCCGTGATCTGCGCGCTGCTGTTCTTCGCCACCATCTGGCGGCGCACCTGGCAGCTGCCCGTGATCGGCTTCGGCCTGATGGTGCTCTCCGCGATCCTCATCGGCGGGCTGTACCCGGCGATCGTCCAGAAGTTCCAGGTCCAGCCGAACGAGCAGGCCAAGGAAGCGCCGTACGTCGAGAAGAACCTGGAGGCGACCCGTCAGGCCTACGGCATCGACGGCACCGACGTCGAGGAGTACTCGGGCACGAGCGACACCACGGACAAGGCCAAGCTCCGTGAGGACGCCGAGACCACGGCGAGCATCCGCCTGCTCGACCCGAACATCGTCTCGCCGACGTTCCAGCAGCTCCAGCAGATGAGGAACTACTACGCGTTCCCCACCAACCTGGACGTCGACCGGTACAGCGGTGAGGACGGCGCGGAGCAGGACACCGTCATCGGTCTGCGCGAGCTGAACCTCGCCGGCATCCCGAAGAACAACTGGATCAACGACCACTTCCGCTACACCCACGGCTACGGCGTGGTCGCCGCCAAGGGCACCGAGGCCACCTCCGGCGGCCGGCCGGTGTTCACGGAGTCCGACCTGCCGTCCAAGGGCGACCTGGGCAAGTACCAGCAGCGGATCTACTACGGCGAGAAGACCACCCAGTACTCGATCGTCGGCGGTCCCCAGAAGGAGATCGACTACTCCGACGACAGCGGTGAGAAGACCACCAGCTACCAGGGCGACAGCGGGGTCAACCTCTCCAACCCGGTCAACCGGGCCGCGTACGCGGTGGCGTTCAACGAGCCGCAGATCCTCTACTCGGGCGCCATCGGCGAGGGCTCGCGGATTCTGTACAACCGCACGCCCAAGGAGCGCGTCGAGGCGGTCGCCCCCTGGCTGACCATCGACGGCGACGCCTACCCGGCCGTCGTCGACGGGAAGATCCAGTGGATCGTCGACGCGTACACCACCACCAACGGCTACCCGTACGCCTCCCGCACCACCCTGGGCGACACGACGGCCGACTCGCTGACCGCGGACAACAGCCAGCGCGCGGTGGTGGCCCAGCAGAACCAGGTCAACTACATCCGCAACTCGGTGAAGGCGACCGTCGACGCGTACACCGGCCAGGTCAAGCTCTACCAGTGGGACACCGAGGACCCGGTCCTGAAGACCTGGATGAAGGCGTTCCCGGGCACGGTCGAGCCGAAGAAGGACATCTCCGACTCGCTGATGGTGCATCTGCGGTACCCGCAGGACCTGTTCAAGGTCCAGCGCGAGCTGCTGACCCGCTACCACGTGAAGGACGCCGAGACGTTCCTCAGCGGCAGTGAGGTCTGGCAGGTCCCGGACGACCCGACCAACACCTCGGGCAACGCGGTGCCGCCGTACTACCTGAGCATGAGGCTGCCCGGCCAGCAGCAGCAGGCGTTCTCGCTGACCACGACGCTCACTCCGAACGGCCGGGACAACCTCAGTGCCTTCGTGTCGGTCAACGCCGAGGCGGGCACCAAGGATTACGGCAAGATCAGAATCCTGAAACTGCCCACCAGCGAACCGATCGACGGCCCGAAACAGGTCCAGAGCCAGTTCAACTCCGAACAGGACATCGCCGAGACCATCAGCCTCCTCAAGAGAGGTGACTCCCAGGTCGAGTACGGCAACCTCCTGACGGTCCCGCTCGACGGCGGACTGCTGTACGTGGAGCCCGTCTACGTACGCGGTGGCGGACTCAAGTACCCGCTGCTGCGCAAGGTCCTGGTGACCTACGGCGGCAACACGGCCTTCGAGGACACCCTCGACGAGGCGCTCAACAAGGTGTTCGAGACGGAGGGTTCGACCACCGAGCCACCGGCGGACGACGGCGACGAGGGCACCGACGAGCCGCCGACTTCCGGCGACCCGACGGTCCAACAGGCCCTGGAGGACGCCCAGAAGGCCTTCGACGAGGGCCAGCAGGCCCTCAAGGACGGCGACTGGGAGGCGTACGGGCGGGCCCAGCAGGACCTGGAGGACGCGCTGAAGCGGGCCGAGGAGGCACAGTCCAGGACGGACGACGCCGGCAGCGGCGGTGGAAGCGAGGAGGAGAGCTCCCAGAGCGGCGAGGAGAGCCCTGGGAGCGGGTGATTCAGAGGCCCACCCCGCGCCGTGATACGGTTGCCGAGCAACGGCGCGGGGTGGAGCAGCTCGGTAGCTCGCTGGGCTCATAACCCAGAGGTCGCAGGTTCAAATCCTGTCCCCGCTACTGAAGTTGAAGGCCCGGATCCTCCAAAGGATCCGGGCCTTCGACGTGTTGCCGGGGGGTGTGGAGAAAACTGTGTTTGACTTGTCGCTCTGTGGGCATGTCGACAAAACGCTGTAGTGACCTCAATGGCTGCGGTATACCAGGTGTACCCAGGTTGCAGGTGGTGCGACGATGGACGTTATGGGGGACAAGGCAACTCTGTTGGAGACGGGGCGGTTTGCGCAGCATGCCGACTTTGCGCTGCCTGCCGATGTTGTGCTGCCCGCGGAGTCCGGGCTGCCGGCCGAGTCCGCGACGTCCGCCGGTCCGTCGCGAGCGGCGGACGACGCCGCGCAGCCGACGGACCTGGACCCGGACGAGGCGGGCGACGCCGTCGAGGAGGCACGTCAGAGACTCGCCGCCGAGGCCGGTGACACCGAGGCGATGAGCGTCCTGGGGGCCATGCTCCTGCGCCGCGGCGACCTCGACGGAGCCGAGCCGTATCTGCGGGGTGCCACCGCCGCAGGGGATCGCGCCGCCGCCAACAACCTGGGTGTCCTGCTGCACCAGCGCGGGTACGCCGACGAGGCCGCCAACTGGTGGCGGATCGCCGCCGTCGCCGGTTCCGCCGCCGCCGCGCACGCGCTCGGACGGCACCACCGCGAGCGCGGTGACGAACCCGCCGCCGAGTACTGGCTGCGTCAGTCCGCCGAGCAGGGGCACGCGCTGGGCGCGTACGCCCTCGCCGATCTGCTGGAACACCGCAGCGACCCGGCCGCCGAGCGGTGGATGCGGGCCGCCGCCGAGCGGGGACACCGCGAGGCCGCGTACCGGCTCGCGCGGGCGCTCGACCATCGTGCGCAGCGGGAAGAGCGCGCGGCTGTGCGTGAGGGGCGCAGGATCGCGCGGGCGGCGCTCGAGATCGGTGGCGCGAGCCGCGAGACCGTACGCGAGGGGCGTGAGGTCGGTCGTGAGGGGCGCGAGGCGGAGCCAGAGGGGCGCGAAGGGCGCGCTTCCGCACGGGACGGGCGTGCCGGCGTACGAGAAGGTCGTGCTGCCGTACGAGAGGGAGAGCCCGGCGCTGACAGCGGTGTCGGGGTGTCCGCGGCCGAGGAGGCCGAGCAGTGGTACCGCCAGGCCGCCGCGCGCGGGCATCGGCGGGCCGCGCTGCATCTCGGGGCGATCCTGGAGCGGCGCGGAGAGCTCAAGGAGGCCGGGCGCTGGTACCTGACCTCCGCCAAGGACGGCGAGCCGCGCGCCGCGTGCGCCCTCGGGTTCCTGCTGCGCGACGCCGGGGACACCGAGAGCGCGGCCGTGTGGTGGCTGCGGGCCGCCCAGGACGGCGACGGCAACGCGGCGAACGCGCTGGGCGCGCTGCACGCCGAGCGCGGTGAGACGCAGACCGCCGAGCGGTGGTACCGGGCCGCCATGGACGCCGGGGACGTCAACGGCGCGTACAACCTCGGGCTGCTCTGCGCCGAGCAGGGGCGGACCGCGCAGGCCGAGCAGTGGTACCGGCGCGCCGCGTACGCCGGGCACCGGGAGGCGGCGAACGCGCTGGCGATCCTGTTGCTCCAGGTCGGCGACGCGTCCGGGGCCGAGCCGTGGTTCTCCAAGGCCGCGGAGGCCGGCAGCGTGGACGCCGCGTTCAACCTCGGCATCCTGCACGCCGGGCGGGGGGACGACGCGACCGCGCTCGTCTGGTACGAGCGGGCGGCTGCCGCCGGGCACACCGACGCCGCGCTCCAGGTCGCCATCGCGCGGCTGCGGGAGGGCGACGAGCGGGCCGCCGAGCGGCATCTGCGGTGTGCCGCGGGTGGGGGGAGTGCGGAGGCCGCGTACCGGCTGGCCGCCGTGCTCGACGCCCGGCGTCCGCCCGCGCCCGCGCATGAGCTGGGGGAGCCGGTGCGGGAGAGGAACGAGTGCGAGGAGTGGTACGAGCGGGCCGCGTCCCAAGGGCATCGGCGGGCTCAGGTGCGGGTCGGGATGCTTGCGGCGGGGCGGGGGGATGTGGTGGAGGCGGCTCGGTGGTACCGGGTGGCGGCCGAGGCCGGATCCCGGAACGGGGCGTTCAATCTTGGGCTGCTGCTGGCTCGGGAGGGGAGTGAGCCGGAGGCCGCGGTGTGGTGGGCTCGGGCCGCCGATGCGGGGCATGGGCGGGCTGCGTTGCGGCTTGCTCTCGTCTACGCGCGTCGGGGGGAGCTGGTGGAGGGGAAGCGGTGGGCCGATCGGGCCGTTGCGCTCGGGCCGGCTGAGGTTGCGGAGCGGGCGGCTCGGTTGCGGGATGCGTTGGGGGAGGAGCTGTCGGCGTAGGGCTCCGCCGGGGCGGGGGTGCCTGGAGGCTTACGGGGTGGATGGGGGTGCCCGGGGTTGGTGCCGGGCGGGTCCTTGGTTGTGGGGTGCCCGGCGCTGTGGTTGGGCGGGGGTGGGTTTCGCTTGCCGGCGCGTGCAGGGTGCCGCCGCGCCCACCCTCCCCCACTCTCGGCTCCTCCCCACTCTCGGCTTCTCCCCCACTCTCGACTTCGCTCGAGCGGGAGGGGCCCCCATGAGCGGGAGGTACCCCCATTGCCCCAGCGGCACGACTGCCCGCAGCCACGACTGCTCGCAGTGGCGCAGGGGTGCGGCTGGGCCCGGTGGTGCGGCTGAGCGTGGCTGGCTCGGTGGTGGTGTGACCGGCGGGCGTTGTTGATTTGCGCTGGTGGGTGGGGGGACGTAAGGTTGCGTTTACCGACGCGGGGTGGAGCAGCTCGGTAGCTCGCTGGGCTCATAACCCAGAGGTCGCAGGTTCAAATCCTGTCCCCGCTACTGATACC
>NZ_AEJC01000483.1 GCF_000317595.1 Streptomyces ipomoeae 91-03
GCTGTGCCACGCGGGACACTCCCGACGTTCGGTGCCGAAAGGGCACCTGGCCAAGGGGGTCTGCCGATGTTCGTCGGCATCATCGCGGGGGCGGCCGTCGGTGCCGTCCTGGTACTGATCGGGCTGTTCAAACTGATGTGGCGGGTCGCCGAACCCAACGAAGCGCTGATCATCTCCGGCTCCAAGCACAAGATGGAGGGCCTGGAGGAAGGCATGGGCTTCCGCATCGTCACCGGGCGCGGCACGCTCGTGTTGCCCGGGATGCAGGCGGTGCGCAAGCTCTCGCTCGACCTCAACCAGACCGAGTTGGCCGTGGAGTGCGTGACCCATCAGGGCATTCCGCTGAAGATCCGCGGCGTGGTCATCTTCAAGGTGGGCGACGACTTCGTGTCCATCGCCAACGCGGCCCGCCGCTTCCTCGACCAGCAAAAACGCGTCTCCGAGCGGGTGCACAACGTGTTCGCCGGTCATCTCCGGTCCATCGTGGGCGGTTTGACGGTGGAGGACATGATCCGCGACCGCGAGAAACTCACCGGGCAGACCCGGGCGGCCTGCGGCACCGAGATGGAGAAGCTCGGTCTCATCGTCGACTCGCTGCAGATCCACGAGATCGAGGACCCGACCGGCTACATCAAGAACCTCGCCATGCCGCACGCCGCCGCCGTCCAGCGGGACGCCCGTATCGCCCAGGCCGAGGCCAACCGGCTCGCCACCGAGGCCGAACAGCAGGCCGCCGCGCGGATGGCGGAGGCCACCCGGGACAGCGAGATCCTGCAGGCCGGCTACCAGGCGGAGCGGGACAAGGCCGCCGCGACGGCCAAGCAGGCCGGCCCCCTCGCCGAGGCCGGGGCTCGACAGGAGGTCGTCGTCCAGGAGACCCGCGTCGCCGAGCTCGAGGCCTACCGGCGCGAGCAGCAGCTCCAGGCCGACGTCCGCAAGCCGGCCGACGCCAAGGCCTACGAGAAGCGGACCCTCGCCGAGGCCGAGCGCGACGCCCGTATCTCCGCCGCGCAGGCCCAGGCCAAGGAGACGGAACTCGCGGCCGCCGCCGACGCGAACGCCACCCGCGCCACCGGTGAGGCCGAGGCCGCCGCCCGGCAGGCCAAGGGACTCGCCGAGGCCGAGGCCACCCGTGCGAAGGGGCTCGCCGAGGCCGATGGCATCAAGGCGCGGAGCGCCGCGCTGGCGGAGAACCAGGAAGCCGTGATCGCCCAGCAGTTGGCCGAGAGGTGGCCGGAGATCGTCGAGGCCGGGGCCAGTGCGTTCGGGAACGTCGACAACATGGTGCTGCTCAACGGGGCCGACGGGATGGCCGACATGTTCGCCAAGGCGCTCACCATGGGGGGAACCGGGTTGGGGTTGGCTCGGCAGTTGTTGGCGTCGATGAACAGCTCGGCCGCGGGTGGCTCCGCCGGGGTCAACGGGGTGCCGGTGGAGAAGGCCGTCGTGGAGAAGGTGGCTGTGGATCGGGAGTCATAGCGCGGGAGGTGGGTCGTACGTTGTCGCCGTGGCTCCGACTGCCGGTGGCCGGCTGCGGGTTGTTCGTGGCTCGTCGCGCCCACGTGGCGGAGCTGCACCTTGATATCGTCCCGCGCCCCTTTCGGGGCGCGGGTTACCGTTTGCGCGTGACTTCCTTCGCTGAGCAAGATGTGCCCGGTCGCTACGGGTCCTCCGCCACCACCGAAGCCGATCCCCGTGACGTGGGGCGGGTACGTACCGAGTACTCGCCCGCCCATGACGGGGATCCCGATCCCGGGGAGATCGTGTGGACCTGGGTGCCGTTCGAGGAGAACGACGGGCGGGGGAAGGATCGGCCCGTGCTCGTCGTGGCTCGGGAGGCCGGCGGGACCCTGCTCGCCGTGCAGTTGTCCAGTAAGCGGCACGACGGGGATCGGGAGTGGGTGCCGATCGGGAGTGGGCCGTGGGACCGGTCCGGGCGGGATTCATGGGTGGATGTGGACCGAGTGCTGCGGCTGCATGAGGCGGGGATGCGCCGGGAGGCCTGCGCGCTCGACCGGATGCGGTTCAACTCCGTGGTGCATCGGTTGAGGGAGCGGTACGGCTGGCGTTGAGCGTCAGGCGCTGAACTCGCGTTCGAAGACACCCCGGACCACCGCGTCCCTCGTACGGTCCAGTACTCCGAACACCACGTGCTCGAAGTGGCCCTCGAAGCGGCCCCCCACCAACAACCCGCGGAACGCTCCCGCCACGTGCGTCGGATCGTTGCCGAACACCCCGCAGCCCCAGGCACCCAGCACGAGCCGCCGGTAGCCATGGGCCGCCGCCACCTCCAGTACCCGTTCCGCCCGCGTGGCAAGGGCTCCGGGGAGCTGCGGTGCGCGCTCCGGTGTCGTGCGCAGGACCACCGACGCGTTCGGGGCGGGTGATGTCAGAAAGCCCACGGTGTAGGGCTCGGTGAGGAGGTCGCCCCTGTCGTCCCGGAAGACGGGTACGCCAGGTGAGTGGATGACGCGGTCCGTGTAGAACGGGTCCCGGTGGGTGCGGTGGTGGTCGTAGAAGCCGCGGGCTTCGCGGATGCACGCGTACAGGGCGGAGGCTCGGCAGAGGGCCTCCTCCTGGGCCTGGGCGCCGTTCAGGAAGCCGCCGCCCGGGTTTCTGGCCGAGGCGAAGTTGAGGACGGCCACGGGGGTGTCGCCGTACAGGCGGTGGGCGGCCTGGAGGCTGCTCTCGCCGGTTACCTCGATCAGCGTCTTGACAGGACTGAGCTGGGGGATTTCCAGCGGTTGCGGGCCGTACAGGCGAGTGCCGGCCCTTGCGGCCGACACCGCCTTCGCCAGGGACACCTCGCGGCCGTCGGGGGCGCGATAGCGGCCCGCCGCGACGATTTGTTCGGTTTCTCGTGCGATTCCGCGCAGGCGGGCGCTCATGACGCCACCACCCCTGTGTGTGCCACGCGCGCGGTCGGCGCGTGCTCCCCCGTCGTGCTCATGGACGCATCGTGGGTGATGCTGGTGAGTGACCGCAACGGAGTTTTCCGGTGTGAACGGGCCTGTACGGGCCCGGGAAGAGGTGCCTGAAGAGCCGGGGAACAGAGATCGATGATCCGTGTTGTGGTGATCCGTACCCTTGTGCGGAGCCGGGTGAGGGTCTTGGGTGGGACGAGCACTGTCGATCCGGCCCGACCGGCATCGGATCGGCGGCACGTTGGCATCTCAGGAGGATCCCGATATGTCAGATTCGTTGAGTGGCTGTACGGAGCAGCGCTCCGCGGTCACCGAGGCCGAGGCGGAGGCCCTGGTGCGGGGCATCTGCTTCAAGACCGGTCCACCCCGCACCCTCGGTGTCGAAGTGGAATGGCACGTCCACGAGCTGCGCGACCCGCGGCTCCCGGCACCACCCGCACGACTCGCGGCGGCCTACGCCGCACTGCGGACCCTGCCCCTGACCTCGGCACTGACCGTCGAGCCGGGTGGCCAGCTGGAGATCAGCTCGGCGCCGGCCGCCTCCCTGACGGAGTGCGTGAGGTCCGTCTCGGCCGACCTGGACGCCGTACGCGCCACGTTGCGCGAGGTGGATCTCGGCATCAGCGGCTTCGGCCACGACCCGTGGAACCCCCCGACCCGGTATCTGCGTGAGCCCCGGTACGACGCGATGGAGGTGTACCTCGACCGCTTCGGGCCCGAGGGGCGGTCCATGATGTGCTCGTCGGCCTCCGTGCAGGTGTGTCTGGACGCCGGGTACGAGGAGCCCGGGCCGCTGGGCCATGAGCGGCGCTGGTGGCTGGCGCATCAGCTCGGCGCGGTGCTGATGGCCGCGTTCGCGCACTCCCCGCTGGCGCGCGGCCGGGTCACCGGCTGGCGTTCGACGCGGCAGGCGCTGTGGGCGGCGATGGACCCCGGCCGTACGACCGCGCCGCCGCTGGACGGCGATCCGCGCGGGGCCTGGGCGCGGCTGGTGCTGGACGCGCCGGTGATGTGCGTCCGGTCCGACGACGGGCCCTGGGGTGTGCCGGGCGGGATGACGTTCCGGGAGTGGACCCGGACCGATGTGCCGCCGAGCCGCGCCGATCTGGACTATCACCTGACGACCCTGTTCCCGCCCGTACGGCCGCGTGGTCATATCGAGTTGCGGATGATCGACGCCCAGCCGGGTGAGGACGGGTGGATCGTGCCGCTCGCGGTGACGGCGGCGCTGTTCGACGACGCGGAGGCCGCCGAGATCGCCTATCGGACCGTGAAACCCCTCGCCGAGCGGTCCGGTTCGCTGTTGCCGCCGCGTGATCCACTGTGGATCACGGCCGCCCGTTCGGGCCTGGCCGATCCCGAGCTGCGGGAGGCGGCGGCCGTGTGCTTCGCCGCGGCGGCCGAGGCGCTGCCCAGACTCGGCGCGAGCGCCGAAGTGCGGAAAGCGGTCGTGGAGTTCACCGACCGTTATGTGACCCGGGGCCGCTGCCCCGCCGACGATCTGCTCGATCTGTTCCACGGGAAGGACATCCCGGCATGACCGCGCCCGAGACCCCCGTGTCGACCCACGACGCCGACCCCGACCCCGACATACTCCGGGAGCGTGCGCTTCAGGCGCTGACCACCGCCCGCGCCCGCACCGCGCTCCTCACCACCGCCGTCGACGACCCGGACCTCACCGCGCAGCACTCCCCGCTGATGTCCCCGCTGGTGTGGGACCTCGCCCACATCGGCAACCAGGAGGAGCTGTGGCTGCTGCGGAACGTCGCGGGCCGGGAGGCGATGCGGCCCGAGATCGACGGACTGTACGACGCTTTCGAACATCCGCGCGCCGAGCGGCCCTCGCTGCCGCTGCTGCCGCCCGCGGAGGCCCGGCAGTACCTCACCGAGGTGCGCGGCCGGGCCCTGGACGTGCTGGAGAGCACCGACTTCCACGGCACCCGGCTCACCGAGGCGGGCTTCGCCTTCGGCATGATCGCCCAGCACGAACAGCAGCACGACGAGACGATGCTGATCACCCATCAGCTGCGCAAGGGACCCGCCGTGCTGACGGCGCCGGATCCGGAGCCCGCGCCGCTGTTCACCGGGCCCGCCGAAGTCCTCGTACCCGGCGGGGAGTTCATGATGGGCACCTCCGTCGAGCCATGGGCGCTGGACAACGAGCGGCCCGTGCACCGGCGGGTCGTCCCGCCCTTCCACATCGACACCACGCCGGTGACGAACGCCGCGTACCAGGCGTTCATCGAGGACGGCGGCTACGACGACCAGCGCTGGTGGACCGCCGAGGGGTGGGACCACATCCGCGCGCACGACATTCGGGCGCCCCTGTTCTGGCGGCGCGACGGCCGGCAGTGGCTGCGGCGGCGTTTCGGTGCCACCGAGGTCGTACCGGGCGACGAGCCGGTGCTGCACGTGTGCTGGTACGAGGCCGACGCGTACGCCCGCTGGGCGGGGCGGCGGCTGCCCACGGAGGCCGAGTGGGAGAAGGCCGCCCGGCACGACCCGGTCACCGGCCGCTCGACACGCTATCCGTGGGGCGACGCCGACCCCACGCCCGAGCACGCGAACCTCGGGCAGCGCCATCTGCGTCCGGCGCCCGTCGGCAGCTACCCGGCGGGGGAATCACCGCTGGGCGTACGGCAGTTGATCGGCGATGTGTGGGAGTGGACGGCGAGCGACTTCCTGCCGTATCCGGGGTTCACGGCGTTCCCGTACAAGGAGTACTCGGAGGTGTTCTTCGGCCCCGAGTACAAGGTGCTGCGCGGTGGTTCGTTCGCCGTGGACCCGGTGGCCTGCCGGGGGACGTTCCGCAACTGGGACTATCCGATCCGACGGCAGATCTTCTGCGGATTCCGCACCGCGCGGGACGCCTCCCCGGAGGCCGTCTGATGTGCCGCCATCTCGCTTTCCTCGGACCCTCGCTGCCGCTGGGCAGGGTGCTCGTGGATCCGCCGCACAGTCTGTTCCGGCAGTCGTGGGCACCCCGGCGCCAGCGGTACGGGACCGTCAACGCCGATGGTTTCGGGGTCGGTTGGTACGCCGAGGGCGACCCGGTGCCGGCGCGGTACCGGCGGGCCGGGCCCATCTGGGGCGACCTGTCCTTCACCGACCTCGCCCGGGTCGTCCGTACGGGGGCGCTCCTCGCCGCCGTACGGGACGCCACCGTGCCGGGCGCGGACAACGAGGCCGCGGCGGCTCCGTACGCCGCCGGGCCATGGCTGTTCAGCCACAACGGGGCCGTCGTCGGATGGCCCGCGTCCCTGGCGCCGCTCGTCGCCCGGTTGCCCGCCGTCGAGGTGCTGTCGATGGAGGCCCGCAACGACTCGGCGCTCGTCTGGGCCCTGGTGGTGAACCGGCTGCGGGGTGGCGACGAGGAGGGTCAGGCCCTCGCCGACACGGTTCCGGAGGTCGCCCGGGCGGCCCCCGGCTCCCGGCTCAATCTGCTGCTCACCAACGGCGACACCATCGCCGCGACGGCCTGGGGCGACACGCTCTGGTATCTCACCGAGCCCGGCGGCGGCACGGTCGTGGCCTCCGAGCCGTACGACGACGACCCGCGCTGGGTGGAGGTGCCGGACCGGACGCTGCTGGTGGCCGATCGTACGGACGTACTCCTCACGCCGCTCAAGGAGTTGGAAGAAGCCGACCGTCCGGCTCCCTCGAATCGCTCGAATCCCTCACACCACGACTCGGTATCCGCACCACCGAAGGAGCCCCCTGCGTGAGCCCGTTCCTTCTCACCCGCACCCTGCCCGAGGACGCCACGGACGCGGCCCTGCGCGCCGATGTCCTCGCAGGCCTCACCCGTACGCCCAAGACATTGCCGCCCAAGTGGTTCTACGACGCCCACGGCAGCGAGTTGTTCGAGCGGATCACCGAACTGCCCGAGTACTACCCGACCCGTGCGGAGCGCGAGATCCTGCTCGACCGGGCGGGGGAGATCGCCGCGGCCAGCGGTGCGCGCACGCTGGTCGAGCTGGGATCCGGGTCCTCCGACAAGACCCGGCATCTGCTGGACGCGATGCCCGGGCTGCACACGTATGTGCCCGTCGATGTGAGTGAGAGCGCGCTGCGGCAGGCCGGTGCGGCGCTGATCGCCGAGCGGCCGGGGTTGAACGTGCATGCGCTCATCGCCGACTTCACCGGCGCGATACGGCTGCCAAAGACTCCGGGACCGCGGCTTGTGGCGTTTCTGGGGGGCACCATCGGCAATCTGGTGCCCGCGGAGCGCGCCGTGTTCCTCGCCTCCGTACGTGGGCTGCTGGCGCCGGGGGACGCGTTGTTGCTCGGTACGGATCTGGTCAAGGACGCGGATGTGCTGGTTGCCGCGTACGACGACGCGGCGGGTGTCACGGCCGCGTTCAACAAGAACGTGCTGAACGTCGTCAACCGTGAGCTGGGCGCCGATTTCGACCTCGGGGCGTTCGAGCATGTCGCGCTGTGGGATGCCGAGCGGGAGTGGATCGAGATGCGGTTGCGGGCGCGGGCGGATCAGAGCGTGAAGATTCCGGCGCTGGATCTCGCGGTTGATTTCGTGGCGGGTGAGGAGATGCGGACCGAGGTTTCGGCGAAGTTCCGGAAGGACGGTGTGCGGAGTGAGCTGGCTGCCGTCGGGTTGGAGTTGGGGCACTGGTGGACCGATCGGGAAGGGAGGTTCGCGTTGTCGTTGAGTGTGGTGCGGTGAGTGGTCCCTCGGGTTTGTTGGCGGGTGCTGGTTCGTCGCGGCTTGTCGCGCCCACGCGGCGGAGCCGCAAATCGGCACAGCCCCACGCCCCTTATGGGGCGCGGCTCGCGGAGTTCTGTGGTCTGGGGCACCGTGGAGTGATGTGTGGCATATCGGCCGCAGTGGAGGACTTGAACAAGGAGGAAGCGTATGTCCGATCATGTTTACCGGGTCACGGAGATTGTCGGGAGTTCGGGGGAGAGCGTTGATCAGGCCATTCGGAATGGGGTGGCCCGGGCCGCGCAGACGTTGCGGAATCTCGACTGGTTCGAGGTGACTCAGGTTCGGGGGCACATCGAGAGCGGGGAGATCGCGCACTATCAGGTCGGGCTGAAGGTGGGGTTCCGGCTGGAGGACACCGACTGATCGCCGGAGGACGCCGATTGGCCTGCCGACCACGACCTTGCGCTCAGGTGCGCCCCTCCCGCTCCTGTGCCTCCTTGAGCGCCGCGGAGGTGGCGGCCCAGCGGGCTCGTACGACGGGGAAGCCCGCCTGTTCCGCGTCCTCGCACACGAGTTCGTCGTCGTCCACGAGGACGCGGATCTCGCGGGTTCTGGCGAGTCGGCGGAGGATTTCGAGCTTGGTGCGGCGGGCGGGTCTGCGGTCGCCGTCGCGGCGCATCCAGACGCGGCCCTCGGGGAGGCCGTGGGCGGCGAGCCAGTCGACGGTGTCGCGGCGGCAGCGTTCGGGGCGCCCGGTGAGGTAGACGACCTCGCACTCCTCGGCGCTCGCCACCGCCAGCGCGATGCCCTCGGCGAGCGGCGGGTCCTGTGGGGCGGCGGCGAAGAAGGCGTCCCAGTCGCGTGGCTTGCGCTCCAGGAACCGCTGCCGGTGCGCGGTGTCGGCGAGGGTGTTGTCCAGGTCGAACACGGCGAGGGGGCGGTCGTTGTCAGCGGCGGTGTCGATGTCGGTTTCGGTCACGGGGGCAGCCTAGGCAGGCCGAGTCCCGCCGCCATATGTGTCGTCACTTCACACGAGAAACACAAACCCCTCGCGCAGCTTTAAGTTTCAAGCGTTAGGCTCGTCATCTCTCCCCCCACCAGCACAGGAGAATTGATGTGCTTGACGGCGAAGTAATCGTGATCGGCGGCGGATACGGGGGCATCCGCCTGGCCAGGCGATTGGACGAATTCGCACGGGTCACTCTCGTGGACCGCAAGGAGGTCTTCTTCCATCGCGTCGCGTCGCTGCGCGCCGGCGTGCGCGAGGACTGGACGACGGCGCCCTTCATCCCCTACGACCGTCTGCTGCGCAACGGCCGGGTGGTCGTGGACAAGGTGGTCGGCATCGACACAAGTGAGCGGCAGGTGCGGCTGGCCACCGGTGAGCGGCTGCCGTACGACGTGGTGGTGATCGCCACCGGCGCCGACTATCCCGAGCCCGCGCGGTTCCTCGGCACGACCATCGACGAGGCGGCCAAGACGTTCACCGCGCACCAGGAGAACATCGCCGCCGCCGAGCATGTGCTGGTCGTCGGCGGTGGACCCGGCGGAGTGGAGCTGGCCGCCGAGATCCGGCTGGCCCGGCCAAAAGCGCGGGTGACGCTCGCGCACGCCGGGTCGGTGCTGCTGAACTCCACGGGCAGCAGGCGGGCCGGGCGGCGGGCGCTGGAGTGGCTGGAGGCCCATGACGTGGAGGTGCGGCTGGACTCGTTCATCTCCCCCGGGCCGGACTTCGACACCTACCGGGACGGCCGCGGCAACCTCATCGAGGCCGATCTGTCCTTCTGGGCCACCGGCACCACCCCGAACACGCTCTGGCTGCGGCTGGGCGGGCACGGCGACTGGCTGAACGCGTCCGGGCACATCAAGGTCGACCGGATGCTGCGGGTCGACGGACGGCTCGACGTGTTCGCGATCGGTGACGTGAACGACGCCACCGAGCTGAAGATCTCCCCGGCCGCTCTCGCCCAGGCGGACATCGCCGCCCACAACATCCGTACGTATCTGGGGAGTTCGGGCAGGCACCGCAAGGAGCCGCGCCTGTACCGGCCGATCCAGCGCACCCCGCTGATCGTGCCGTTCGGCTCGGCCGACGGGGTCGCCCTGGTCCCGGTGCCGGGCGGCGAGACGGCCGTACTCGGTGGCCGCACCGCCACCCTCGCCAAGGCCAGGACACTGATGACGCCGTTCATACGGAAGCAACTGGGTTACTCCGCCTGAGGATCGGGCCTCGCTCGGGGCTTCGGGGCGCGATCAGCTCCGGGAGCGGGGGCCTCGGCGCGTGCTCAGCTCCGGACCGGGGGGCCTCGGCTCGTGCTCGGCTCTGCGGGCGGACCAGGCCGGCGTCGTACGCCGCGATGACGGCCTGGATCCGGTCGCGGGCGCCGATCTCGGCGAGGACGCGGCCCACGTGCTTCTTCACGGTGGACTCCGTCAGCACCAGCCGCTCGGCTGTCTCCGTGTTCGTCCAGCCCTGGCCGATGGCGACCAGCATCTCGTGCTCGCGCTCGCCGAGCGACGCCGGCCGGGGGTCGGGGCGGCCACCGCCCGGATGCCCGCGACGAGTTCCTCGGGGCGCGCGTCCTTGAGCAGGAAGCCGCCGGCGCCGGGTCGCCTCGATGCCGTCCATTACTTCGATCATGGGAACGCCTGTCCTGTCGCCTCGCACTCGGCCCCGGTCGGTCCGTGGCCCGTGCCTGAAAATCCAGGGACGCGAGCGATCGCGCCCCCGGTACCGAGGGAGACACTTCGGGGCGCCGGTGGTACCCAGGTACCAGTGGCCGGTGGACGACGGGCCCGGGCGGGCCCCATGACGAACGCAACCCTGACGAACACGCAGCCCCGGCTCGCGCTGGTGCGGGCCGGGGCTGCCGGTGCGGGCCGTCCTACGTCGTCAGGCGCTGGGCGCCGGCTGCGCGGTCTCCGGTTCCACGTTGTCGTTGGCGTGGGCGAGGAAGTCGTCGACCATCCGGTGGAAGAGTCCGGCGAGCTGCTGGAGCTCCTCGGGCGACCAGTCGGCCAGGGCCATCTGCATCCCTCTGACACCGGCCTCACGGATACGGCCTATGGCCTCCTGGCCGAGGGCGGTCAGCTCGATGCGCTGGGCGCGGCGGTCGTCCGGGTCGGGTACGCGGGTGACGTAGCCGGACTTCTGCAGCTGCTGGACCTGGCGGGTGACATGGGAGGCCTCGACGCCCAGACGGTTGGCCAGCTCCCCGGGGCGCAGCGGCTCGGTGTCGGCGATCTGCCGCAGCAGTGCCACGGCGGCGCGGTCCAGCGGCACACCGGCCAGCGCCATCAGGCGCTCATGGGCCCGGGCACGGGTGCTGAGGTAGGTGATGCGAGTGAGGGCTCGCTCGATCTCGATCACTTCCGGGGAGGCGGGGTCGGACGGTGGCGGTGATGGGGACATGGGACCCAGTTTACCATCTTATTGCCTAACTCAAGTAAATTCATCTGCTCGTTGACGAGTACGTCCCGCACCCCCCTTCAGGGCGTGACGGTGACCCCCAGGCCCTTGGCTCGCTCCGTCAAATCGCGCCATGGCTTCGACGCCACCGGAATGCCCTTGGCACCCCTTTCCGCTGCCACCGCCGCGCTGCGTTCGCCCGAGTAGGACGGTCCCTCGGTGTCGTCCGCGGCCGGTGGGCCCTTCAGGGTGCTCAGGGTGGTGGCGACGGCCTCGGCGAAGGTGGTCGTGTCGCCGCCGAAGGCTGCCGGTCCGTCGTGCGGGATCCGCAGCAGGGCCCGGGGCACGAGACGGGCCGCGGGGTGCCCGGACGAGGTCTCGGCTGTGACGTCCGGGGCGGCGGAGGGGGTCTTGAGGCTCACTTCGCCGTGCCGCTCAGCCGGCCGGTGACAGCGACTTCTCGGGGTCGCTCGGCTGCGTCTGCCGGGGTCCGCGCAGGGAGGCGATGCCGATGAAGACCATGGACGAGACGCCGGCCAGGGCGAAGGCGGTGAAGCCCCAGTCGCCGTTGCCCGCCGCGAGGAGCTGACCGCCGAGCCAGGGGCCGAAGACGGCACCGAAGCGGCCCATGCCGGAGGTCCAGCCGACGGCGGTGGCCCGGTTCTCCGGGTCGGAGCGGATGGAGACCGTCGCGTAGATCATGGTCTGGGCGCTGTTGAGGAAGACACCGGTGAGGAAGACGACCAGGAAGGTCACGCCGAGCGGCATCCGCACACTGAGCAGGAAGACTCCGGCGGCGGTCAGCGCGAACCAGATCGCCGAGATGCGCGGGGCACCGAAGCGGTCGGCGGCGCGGCCCGCGACCAGCATGCCCACGATGCCGCCGAGGTTGAACAGCACCACGAAGGTCAGCGCGGAGCCCAGTTCGTAGCCCTCGCTGCGCATCAGGGTGGGCAGCCAGGTGGCGACGCCGTAGACGAGCAGCAGTCCGCCGAAGGAGGCCACCCAGTAGAGCAGGGTCTGGGTCCACTCACCGCCGCGGAAGAGGTTGGCGAGGGAGTTCCAGCGGTCGGCGGGGTCCTTCTTCTCGGCGGCGGGCAGTTCGACGTCGAAGCGGCGGGCGAGCTGTCCCGCCTCGTCGAGGCGGCCCTTGGCGACGAGGAAGCTCAGCGACTCGGGCATGAACGTGACGAGCACCGGCACGAACAGCAGCGGGGCCACGCAGACCCAGAAGGCGGCACGCCAGCCGAGGGGTTCCACGACCCACAGGGCGACGTACGCGGAGAGGATGCCGCCCGCGTGGTGGGCGGTCATCAGCATCCCGATGGTGAGGGCGGCGCGACCGCGCGGGGCGTAGTCGGAGACCATGCTGATCGCGGTCGGCAGCAGCCCGCCGAGGCCGATGCCGGCGAGGGTGCGGCCGAGGCCGAACACGCCGACGCTGTTGGCCATCGCGCAGAGCCCGGAGGCCAGCGAGAACAGCGTGACGCAGGCGACCATCAGCTTCTGGCGGCCGATCCGGTCGGCGACCGTCCCGGCGGTCAGAGCGCCGACGAGCATGCCGAAGGTGGCGTAGCTGCCGAGGTCACCGGCCTGGTCCGGGGTGAGGCCGAGGGCCTTCTCGGCCAGCATGTGCGGCAGCACCGAGCCGTAGATGAACATGTCGAGGCCGTCGAAGAGGACGGCCAGCCAGCACAGGCCGATGACCAGTACGGCCAGCTTGCCTGTGCGAGCGGTTGGGGACGGGGAGGACGTCATTGTTTCCCTCTCGAACCAGTCGAACTAGGGGGGTGAGCCAGACGCTAAGCAGCCGCATCGAATACGTCAACGTTTTTGTCAACAATCTCGGCGACAAATGAGGCACGTCTGGCTTCGGAACGGAACCCGTCAGTCGACCGGTGGTGTGCCGTGCGTGTGGAACGACTCGATGGTCTTCAGGCCCCAGGCCTGGCCCTTGGCGCGCTCGGCCTGGGTCCAGGTGATCAGCGGCCAGTCGGGCGCGAGGACGAGCCGGGTGAGCGGGTTGCACAGCTCGATCCGGTTGCCGCCCGGCTCGTAGACGTAGAGGAAGAACGTCTGCTGGATGGCGTGCTTGTGCGGCCCGGTCTCGATGAACACGCCCTGGTCGAGGCAGAGGTCGGCGGCCCGCAGGATGTCCTCGCGGGTGTCGGTGGCGAACGCGATGTGGTGCAGCCGCCCCCGTGAGCCGGTCCAGTCCTCGGTGTAGACGACGTCGTACGACTTGTTGGTGAAGGTCAGCCACTGGGCGGCCACCTTCCCGGTGTCGAGGACGATCTGCTCGGTGGGGCGGGCGCCGAGGACCTCGCGGGTGAAGGCGGCGTTGGCCGCGACATCGGAGGCGAGGAAGTTGACGTGGTCGAGGCGGCGTACGCCGACGCCGTGGCCGGGTTTGGCCTGGTGCTGGTTCTTCAGCCCGGGCCTGAGGTCGGCCGATGCCTCGTACCACTCGCTCTCCCAGTACAGGGCCACCTCGTGGCCGTCGGGATCGGTGGTGACGTAGAGCGGGCCGATGCCCGGCTCGTCCTCGACCCAGCGGCCCGGGCGGCCGGTGCGCTCCAGTTCCTCGACCCGACGCCGCAGTGCCTCCTCGCTGGAGGTGCGCAGAGCGGTGCGGCGGATGCCGGAGGTGGTGTGGGCGGTGAGGGTGAGGCTGTGGTGCTCGTAGTCGTCCCAGGTCCGCAGATGGACCGAGTCGCCGGAGCGGCCGTTCTCGGTGAGGCCGAGGATCTCGGTGAAGAACCACAGGCTGTGGTCGAGGTCGGGGGTGAGCAGTTCGACATGCCCGAGGTGGGCGATGTCGCCGAGTGGCGGGGTCATCAGCGACTCCTAGGAAGGGGAAGCGGGTTCGGCGGGCCGGGGGAAGACCGTGCCGTCGAAGATCTTGCGGGCGGTACGGACGACGGCGGTGCGGCTCGCCGAGGGGCTGCCGTCGGCGCCGTACGTCACCCGGGTCTCGATGTCGAGAAAGCCGGTGGGGTGTTCGACGCGCACCCGGTCGCCGGTGGGCGGGAGGTGGGCGATGCCGTCGCCGACACCGCCCTCGACGCGCAGCCCGGCGGCCACGCTCGCGGCGCCGAGTACGCCGATGGAGGTGTGACAGCGGACGGGGATGAAGGTGCGGGTGGTGACCGCGCCGCCGTCCCGGGGCGGGGCGAGCAGGCTGAGCTTGGGCACGGTGGTGTGTGTGACGTCGCCGAGCCCCATCAGTTCGCCCGCCGCCAGCCTGATGTCGTGCAGCCGGTCGGCGAGGGCGGGATCCTCCTCCAGGTCCTCGGGCGTCTCGTAGCCGGTGACGTCCAGGGCGGTGGCGGGGATCAGCACGGTCGGCATGCCGTTGTCGACGCAGGTGACCTCCGTGCCGACGACGACGTCACGGGCGTTCCCGGTGGGCAGCAGCGGACTGCCGCTCCAGGGGAACTCGATCACCACCGGCGCGGCCGTCCCCGGCACCCCGGAGATCGCGGCGTCGCCTGTGACCGCGATCCGGCCGCCGGGGGTGGGGAAGGTGGCCACGGCGAGGTCACCGGTGTTGAGCATGCGGATGCGTACGGACGTCTCCGGCTCCCCCACTCCGACCAGACCTCGGTCGACGGCGAACGGGCCGACTCCGGCGAGGATGTTGCCGCAGTTCTGACGGTCGTTCACCTCGGGCTTGTCGACGCCGACTTGGAGGAACAGGTAGTCCACATCCGCGTCGGGGTCGGTCGAGGCGGACACCACGGCGACCTTGCTGGTCAGGGGATGAGCGCCGCCCAGGCCGTCGATCTGGCGCGGGTCGGGGCTGCCCATGACGCGCAGCAGCAGCTCGTCACGGGCGGCGGGGTCGGCGGGCAGATCCCCGGCGAGGAAGTAGGCGCCCTTGGAGGTGCCGCCCCGCATCAGAGTGCAGCGGACCCCCTCGGCCCACCCGGTCACGACCCGGCCCCCTGGACCACGTACGCCTCGTACGGCCTCACGACCTGGCCCCCTCGACGACGTACACCTCGTACGGCCTCACGACTCCGCCTCCTCGCGGACGTACTCCTCGTAGGGCTGGTAAGTGACGCCGAGGCGTACGAGGGTCTCGCGCAACCCGTAGCGGTCCAGGCCGAGTCGGCCGTCGAGGAAGGCGGCGCGGGAGGCGGCCTCCTTCCGCTCGCGGGCCTCGGCGGCGTCGGCCACCTGTCGGGCCCGTTCGCGGGGTACGACCACCACGCCGTCGTCGTCGGCGAGGATCACGTCACCGGGGCGGACGATCTGGCCGCCGATCGCCACCGGGACGTTGACGGAGCCGCCGGTGGCCTTGACGGTGCCCTGGGCGCTGACGGCGGCGGCCCAGGCCGGGAAGTCCATCGCGCGCAGTTCGGCGGTGTCGCGGATGCCGGCGTTGATGACGAGGCCGCGTACACCGCGCCGCTGGAGGGCGGTGGCGAAGAGTTCGCCGAACATGCCGTCGGTGGAGGGCGAGGTGGTGGTGACGACCAGGATGTCGCCCTCGCCGCACTGCTCGACGGCAGCGTGGATCATGAGGTTGTCGCCGGGCCAGGAGAGCACGGTGACGGCGGTGCCCGCGATCCGGGTGTCCTGCTGGATCGGGCGGAGACGGGTGCCGAGGAGTCCGGTGCGGCCCATCGCCTCGTGGACGGTGGCGACCCCGTACCGGCCGATCGCGTCGACGTCCTCGGCGTCCGCCTTCGGCGGGTTGGTGACGATCACGCCGCCCATCAGTCCAGCACCCCCGTGACCTGCGGGTAGGGCCGCATGTACGCCTCGGCCATGGTCTTGTGGGCGAGGCCCAGATTGGGTCCGGCGTTGCGCTTGAGCTGGACGCCGCGACGGACGGCGAGGTCGGTGTAGTAGTCCCACAGGTGCTGCTGGGCGCCGAGGCACTCCATGGCCTTGCGCTTGGTCTCCCAGACCTCGGTGATGTCGAGCAGGACCTCGGGCCTGAAGCCGCACATCTCGGGCTGGTGGGGTTCGAAGAAGAAGACCGGCGGGGCGCCGATGATCTCGCCCTCGGACGGGTAGCCGATGGCCTGGGCGAGCACGCGCGCGTCCAGGGCCATACGGGCGGCGGCCGGGTGGTCGCCGTTGTAGGGGTCCTCCAGCGGGTGGGTGAGGACGACGTCGGGCTGGGCCGCGCGGTAGACGGCGACCAGCCGGTCGGTGAGCTCGGGGGTGCCGATCAGCGGGTAGTCGCCGGCGTCGAAGAAGACGATCTCGGCGCCGAGGGTGCCGGCCGCCTTCTCGGCCTCCTCCCTGCGGATCGCCTTGATCTCGTCCAGCTTCCTGCCCTCGCGCCAGGCCTTCGCGGACTCGCCGCGCTCGCCGAAGGTCAGGCAGGCGATGGTGACCTTCTCCCCGCGGGAGGCCGCCAGGGCTATGGCGCCGCCGGCCCTCCACACGAAGTCTCCCGCGTGCGCGGTGATGACAAGGGTCGAGCGTGGTGGGGTGGTGGTGGCGGACGCCGTGCCGTCGGTCATCGACTGAATCTCCTTGGTGTACGGACCTGTTGGCCCACCTCGGAGCGTGCCGCGTGCGGCGCGTCGGACACACGGGCCGGGCCCGTGCTTGCAGGACGCGGGTCCGGATCGCCGGTCGCCTCGCTACTCGCGCAGCGCCGCGATCACGCTCATGAGGTGGGCGCGGACGGCCGCTTCGGCCGCCTGCGGGTCCCTGGCCCGGATCGTGTCGATCATGGCCAGGTGTTCACTCAGGGAGTGCTGGGGCCGTCCCGGCCGCAGCGCGAGCTGGAACCGGTGGCGGACCAGCTGGGCGTTGAGCCGCTCCAGCAGCTCCACCGCCACCTGCTGACCGGAGATCTCCCGGATCCGGGCGTGCAGTCGCTGGTTGAGCTCGGAGTACGTCACCGGCTCGCCGTCGGCCACGGCCTTGGTCATCGCCGTACCGATGTCGGCCAGCTCGGCCAGCTGGTCGTCGGTGGCCTCTACCGCCGCCTTCGCCGCGCACAACCCTTCCAGAGCCATGCGGCACTCGCTGATGGCGACCGCTTCCTCCACGCTCACCACCCGCACCCGCGAGCCCCGGTTACGGATCCGCTCGACCAGTCCCTCGGCCTCCAGATCGATCAGTGCCGCGCGGATACTGGCCCGTGTCACACCGAACTGCTCGGCGAGTTCGTTCTCCACCAGCCGCTGCGCCGGTGCCATCTCGCCGTGCAGGATCGCCTGCCGCAGCTTCGCCAGCGCGAGCTGTTTGGCCTGCTCTCCGGTGCCCGGACGGGCTTCCTCCTGCATGTGCCCTCCCTGAGTGAGTGCCTGTCGAACGTAAATCTAGGCCAACATGATTGTCAACAATTTTGTTCCCACAGGATGCGCACTGGTTCGGAGGGAAGTGAGGGTGGTCCGGTCGGCGGCGACGCCTCCTCAGCGGCGGGGTACGCCGAGGCTCAGCGCGTTCGCCGCGACCACCGCGCCGATGGCCGCCCACTCGACCCACCCCAGCTCCTGGTCGAGCACGATCCGTCCGACGAGGGCGGCCAGGACGGGGTTGACGCTCATGAACAGCCCGAACGCCTGGGCCGGCACCCGGCGCAGGGTGAACACGTCCCCGAGGTACGGCACGGCCGAGGCGAGCACTCCGGCGGCGATCGCGTAGCCGACGGCCCCGGCGGTCGGCGGCTGTCGGACGACCAGGACGATGCCGACCGGCAGGAAGACCAGGGCGGAGAGCGCGGCGGCGGCAGCGGAACCCTGGGCACCGGGTACGCGGCGGCCGACGGTGCGGTTGAGCAGGATGTACGACGCCCAGCAGACCGCGGCGAGAAGGCCCAGCCCCATGCCGAGACAGTCGGCGGAGGCCTGAGGACGCATCAGGGTCACCACCCCCGCGGCGGCGACCGCCGCGCAGCACGCGTCCACCCGGCGGCGCGAGGCGGCGAGGGCGATGGAGAGCGGCCCGAGGAACTCCAGCGTCACCGCGAGCCCCAGGCCGATGCGGTCGATGGCCGTGTACAGCGACAGGTTCATCGTCCCGAAAACCAGCGCGAGCAGCACCACCGGCCACCACTGGCGCGCGGTGAAGGACCGCGGCCGGGGTCGGCCGACGGCCACCAGGACGATCGCGGCGACGTACTGCCGTATCGCGACGACGCCGACGGGCCCCAGCACCGGGAAGGCCAGCGCCCCCATCGCGGCGCCGACCTGGTTGGACACTCCGCAGCCGACCATCGTGGCGACACCGGCAAGCCGCGCCGCAGTCGGTTCGGGGGCGGGAACGGGGGCGGGTAGCGGGGCCGTCTGTGCCGCGGTCGCGGCGGAAGCGGTATCCATGACGTGAGCGTGGGCCCGGACATCTCTTGCGCAAAATGCATCCGCCGCTCCATCCATACGCTGGAGTCATGGACGCGAAGGACGAAGCCGTCGGTGACGGCACCGCCGGAGGCAGAACCACCGGCGAGGTGGAGCTGCGCCAGTTGCGCTGCCTCCTCGCGATCGTCGAGGAGGGCACGTTCACCGATGCCGCGATCGCCCTGGGGGTCTCCCAGGCGGCCGTGTCCCGCACCCTGGCCTCACTGGAACGGACCCTGGGGGTACGGCTGTTGCGGCGGACCTCGCGCGAGGTGACCCCGACGCCGACCGGATCACGTGTGGTGTCGCACGCCCGGCGGGTGCTCGGCGAGGTGGACGACCTCGTCCGGGAGGCCACGTCGGGCCATGTCCGGCTGCGGATGGGGTACGCCTGGTCGGCGCTGGGCCGGCACACACTGGACTTCCAGCGCCGCTGGGCCGCCGCGCACCCGGAGACGGATCTGCAGCTCGTACGGGTCAACTCCGCGACGGCCGGTCTCGCGGAGGGCGCCTGCGATCTCTCCGTGGTGCGCAGGCCGATGGACGACCGCCGGTTCGACTCGGCGATCGTGGGCCTGGAGCGGCGGCTGTGCGCGATGGCCGCCGACGATCCGCTGGCCCGGCGCCGCTCGGTCCGGCTGGCCGATCTGAGCGGGCGCACCCTGCTGGTCGACCGCAGGACAGGTACGACCACGGCCGAGCTGTGGCCGCCCGACTCCCGTCCGGCGACCGAGGAGACGCACGACGTCGACGACTGGCTGACGTCGATCGCCACGGGCCGCTTCATCGGGATGACCGCGGAGTCCACCGCCCACCAGTACCGGCGGCCCGGTGTCGTCTACCGGCCGGTGCGCGACGCCGGACCGATCGCCGTACGGCTCGCCTGGTGGCGGGACGACCCGCACCCCGCCACCCGGACCGCCATCGAACTCCTCACGACGCTCTACCGTTCCGGCTGAGGCCCACACTCGCGGCTCCGGCACCGGCACCGGCACCCCGGCTCACCGCTCCGGCCGTTCCCCCTTCCTCGGCGTCAGCCGCAGCACGGTGCCCTCGCCGTTGGCCGACAGCAGCAGGATCCCGTCCGGGGCGGCGGCCAGGCCCGCGAAGCGGCGGGCCATGCCGGGCATGCCGCTCGCCAGCAACGCCGGCTCGGTGCGCGGGACGACACCCGGGGGCGGTCCGACCGGCAGCTCCTCGGCGTCGATCCGCTGCTCCCCCGTGGCGAGGGAGATCGCCCGCAGTCTGCGGGGCCCGGTCTCCACGATGAACAGCTCCCCGTCCAGGACCGCCAGGCCCTGCGGGGCACCCAGCCCGTCCGCCACCACGGCCGTCTTGCCGCCCTCGTCGATCCGGAGCACCGATCCCAGCCGTTCCTCGCTCACATGGACGCGGCCCTCCGCGTCGAAGGCCACGTCGGTCGGCTGGTCGAGCCCTTCGGCGAGCACGGTCACCGAGCCACCGCTGTCGCCGTCCTCGATGATCACAACGCGGCCGGCGCCCGTTTCGGCGACGACGAGTGCGCCGTCCGGTCCGACGGCGATACCGATGGGCCGGTCGAGCCCCCTCGCCCGCTCCCGGGTCGTCCCGGTCTCCGTGTCGTACGTCTGTACGTTCCCGAACTGCGAGGTGTAGTGCAGCAAGCCTCCGTCGGCGGTGACGCCGTGGGCGAACGGCAGCAGGAGGTGCGTGGTCACCCCGCCCGGCCCGGACTCCACGAGACCGGCGGTGACCGGCTCGCCCTCGTCCGTCACGGCCGGGCTCGCCAGCCGGTAGTGGTCCGCCGCGTACACCGTGCCCCCGAGGTCGACCGTCACCCCGTAGGGGCCGTCGAAGCCGCGGGGGACGATCTCGCGGGTGCGGCCGTCGGGGTGGATCTCGGTGATGCCGCCGCTGGAGTAGCTGGAGACGAACATGCGGTTCTCCGCGTCGAACGCCCCGTTGTCCAGGCCCTTCAGGCCGCTGGTGATCAGCGTCCGGGAGCCGCTGCCGTGCAGGTCGATCCGGGTGACGATGCCCTCGACGCCCCGGGACAGCATATGCAGGACACCGCCCTGGTCGAACCGTACGGCCACCGGCTGATGGACGTCGTCCGCGACCATTTCGGGGGCGCCCCCGTCCGGCGGTATCCGCCAGACCTGGCCGGTCTCCAGCGGGTTCCGGCCACCCATCATGTGCGGGTAGTACAGGTGTCCGTCCGGGCCGAGCTGCATGGCGTTGCCCATCGCGAGGCCCTCGGTGAGCACCACCGGGTCGCCGCCGTCCGGGAAGAGCTCCATCAGCCGGCCGTTGGGCTTCATCTCGTTGACGAAGAGCCGGTCACCGACGCAGGTGATGCCGTTGGGGTTCCGCACGTCGTCCGACACGAGGCTGTACTCGCCCGTCGGGTCGCGCCGCCACACCCGTCCCGGCACCAGGTCGGCGATGTACATCGAGCCGTCCGCGCCGAAGGCCAGGTCGTCCGGCGACTGCACCGGGCCGTCCATCGGTACGACGATCTCGACGTCCCCGGTGGCCGGGTCGACGGCGCTGATCTGCCCGGCGAGGAACTGGGCGACGTAGAGCCGCCCGTCCGGGCCGAAGGCGACGCCGTTGGAACCCCACAGCGGGTTCGGTGGGTTGAGCCGCCGGGCCTCCCAGCGGGAGCCGGTGGTGCGCAGGTCACCGGTCCCGTCGAACCGGCTGGATCGCGTGCTCACCTTCTCCCTCTCACTCGGTTCCGACGAGGACGTCGTCCATGCCGCCGCTCTCGCGCCAGCGCCGGAGCAGTTCGTGGAAGGCGACCGGCCCGTCGCCGTACGACTCGCTGCGCTCCCGGGGCCGGCCCTCGTTGTTGTAGTAGCCGGGGGTGCACTCGGCGTGGAACGCGTACAGGTCGGCGGCCTTCTCCCGGATGGTGGTCACCCAGGCGTCGACGGACTCGGCGGTCGGCTCGACGTACCGGGCCCCGCGCCTGCGGGCCTCGGCGACGACCTCGCCGACGTGGATCGCCTGCTGGTCGAGGATGTGGACGTAGTTCACGGCGCTGGCGTTCTGCATCGGGCCGAGCTGGAACAGGTTGGGGAACCCGTGGCTGTAGAAGCCATGGAGGGTCCGGGGGCCGCCGGAGGTCATCCAGGCCTTCAGCAGTTCGACGCCGTCGCGGCCGTAGGCGGGCAGCCGCCCGGACAGGAGCCCCGAGACACCGACCTCGAAACCGGTGGCGAAGATGACGCAGTCGACCTCGTACTCGACGCCGCCGACCACGACGGCGTTCTCGGTGATCCGCTCCACGCCGTGGGTGTCGGCGGTGTCCACCAGGGTGACGTTGGGGCGGTTGAAGGTCTGGAGATAGGCGTCGCTGAAGGTGGGCCGCTTGCACATGTAGCGGTACCAGGGCTTGAGCTTCTCGGCGGTCTCCGGGTCCTCGACGATGGCGTCGACGCGGGCCCGCAGCTCGTTCATCTTCTGGAAGTCGGCGATCTCGTAGGCCCGTTCGCGTTCCTCCTCCGGGGTGTCCGCGTAGGCCTCGCTCGGGATGAGTTTCTCCTGGAGGCGGGCGCTGCTGGTCCAGGCGTCCCGCACGAGGTCCTCCTCGACACGGATGCCGGTCACCGTCTTGAGGAAGTTGTCCATGCGCCGCTGCTGCCAGCCGGGGGTCAGCGTGCTCGCCCACTCCTGGTCGGTGGGCGCGTTGTCGCGTACGTCGACCGTGGAGGGGGTGCGCTGGAAGACGTACACGTGTCCGGCGTCGGCCCCGAGGTGCGGGACGACCTGGATGGCGGTCGCGCCGGTGCCGATGACGGCCACCCGTTTGTCGGCGAGCTTGTGCAGATTCCCGTTCGCGTCGCCGCCGGTGTAGTCGTAGTCCCAGCGGCTGGTGTGGAAGGTGGGGCCCCGGAAGGTCTCGATACCGGGGATGCCGGGGAGTTTCGGCTGGCTGAGCGTGCCGCTGGAGACGACCACGTAGCGGGCGCGCATCCGGTCGCCGCGGTCGGTGGAGACGATCCACTCCGACTCGGCCCCGTCCCAGCGCAGTTCGGTGGCGACGGTCTGGAAGCAGGCGTCGCGGTAGAGGTCGAAGTGCCGTCCGATCGCCCGGGTGTGCTGCCGGATCTCCTCGCCCGGCGCGTACTTCCACTTCGGGATGTAGTCCAGCTCTTCGAGCAGCGGGAGGTAGATGTACGACTCGATGTCGCAGTGGATGCCGGGGTAGCGGTTCCAGTACCAGGTGCCGCCGAAGTCCCCGCCCTTCTCGATGATCCGGATCGACTCCAGGCCGGCCTGCCGCAGCCGCGCCCCGGCGAGCAGTCCGCCGAAGCCGCCGCCGACGACCACCGCCTCGACCCGGTCGTGCAGGGGTTCGCGGGTGAACTCGGAATCGGCGTACGGGTCGTCGTCGTAGTGGCCGAACCCGTCGGCGAGCCGCTGGTACTGCCGGTTGCCGTCGGGCCGGACACGGCGGTCGCGTTCGGCGCGGTACCGGGCGCGCAGGGCCTCCGGGTCGAAGCCCAGCTCCTCGGGGTCGAGAGCCGTGGTGGTTGACGGGGTGTGGGGGGTGGACATCGAGGTCCTCTCTGCAGTCCCTGAACGTCGATGGTGTCGCGGTGTGCCCCCGCGGGACGAGAGCCCCGCAGGACAACAACCGTGGGTGTCTCTAGCCGAGTACCGTCTCGCGCCAGTCGGCGCACGTGGCGATGGCCTGCCGCCACTGCCGGATCGCCTTGGGCGGCATGCCGACCGCGAGGGCGCCGGTGACCCGGTCGCCGGTGCGGTAGACGGCCGCGAAACGGCGTTCGGCGAGATCGCCGTCGACGACGGCGACTTCCTCGTGGCCCCGCAGATGGC
>NZ_AEJC01000484.1 GCF_000317595.1 Streptomyces ipomoeae 91-03
ACCACCGCTCCGGCCTGCCGGAGCGCCGCCCGGGTCGTACGCCAGGACGTGGCGAGCGCGCCGGTGTGGGAGCGGGCGAAGTCGCCGATGTCGCTGCGGCCGACGACCAACGCGACGACCGGTTTGGCGGCGACCACCCGGCGTACGGCCGCCACCAGGCGGGGCCCGTCCGGGACCGTCTCCAGATGCAGGGCGACGGCGGTCGTACGACCGTCATGGGCGAGGTGTTCCAGGACGTCCGCGGCGGTGACGTCGAGGCCGGCGCCGATGCCGACGCCGAGGCCGATGCCGTTCCCGGCGGCGGCCAGGTCGAAGGAGAGCGCGTGGTTGACACCGCCGCTGGCCGCGACGACGGCGATGTCACCGGCGGGGAGTTGTCCGGCGGCGGGCACGAAGCTGGCCGTCAGTCCGAGGTGGGGGGCGAAGAAGCCGGAGGTGTTGGGGCCGAGCAGCCGGACCCCGGTCTCCCGGGCGACGCGGCGCAGTGCGTCGGCGTGCTCCTCGCCCTCGGGGCCCGCCTCGCCGAAGCCTCCGGCGCAGACCAGCGCGGCACGGCAGCCGGCGGCGGCTGCCTCGGCCAGCGCTTCCGCGCAGCCGGACGCCGGTACGCACAGTACGGCCAGGTCGAGCCGTCCGTCGGTGTGCGCGGCGGCTTCGGCGACGGAGGCGTACACGCCCTCGCCGGGGTCGGGGCGGCGCGCGTTGACCAGGGCGCGGGCGCCGGGGAAGGAGGCCAGCGACCGTGCCATGGCGGCGCCGAGCTTCCCGCTCTGCCGGGACGCGCCGATCACGACGACGCCCTCGGGGGCGAGCAGCGGGGTCAGGTCCGTCATCACGATCGCTCCCCTCCCACCAGGTCGGCGCGTCCGGAGAGCAGCAGGGTCTCGGCCCGGTCCTCGTCCATGCCGTCCTCCACGAGCAGCGCGGGAACGGCGTGTCCCAGCCGGGCCTGTTCGGCGAGGAGGGAACGGGTGAGCGGGGTTCCGCCGTGCACGGCGACCAGGGCGGGCGGGGTCGTACCACCCGTGGCGCGGGCCAACTCCTCGTACGTCTCGGCGAGTTGGGCCTCGCCGTCCGGCGCCGCGAGCCACAGGCATCCGGACGCCGCGCCGCGCAGTCCCGTGAGCTCCGCCCCGGTCAGCCGGCGTCCGCCGAACTCCCGCTCGCCGAGCCGCAACGGCGTGTCCAAGGGGTCGTGTCCTTCATGGGCGGCCCGCCAGTCGCGTACGACCGTGTCGACGAACTCGGGGTCGCGGCGGGCGATCCGCTCCTTGCCGATGCTGCGGGAGATGAAGTGGAAGGCGAACTGGGTGGGCCGGAACGCGTCGTGGTAGCGCCCGAAGTGTTCCCACCAGGACAGGCTCGGCCGGGCGGCGCCCTGGATCTTCTCCACCGAGGGCCGCCGGACCGTCTCGTACGCCTCCAGGGCGTTCGGCAGGTCGTCGCGGTGGGCGAGGAGGCTGTCGGCGAGGGCGACGGCGTCCTCCATGGCCATCTTGGTGCCGGAGCCGACGGAGAAGTGGGCGGTGTGGGCGGCGTCGCCGAGGAGGACGACGTTGCCGCTGTGCCAGCGATGGGTGCGGCGGGTGCGGAAGTTGCCCCAGCGGGAGTTGTTGACGAGCAGTTCATGGCCGTCGATCTGCTCGGCGAAGACCTTCTCCAGGTAGTGCCTGGTCTTCTCGTCGCTGGGCCCGGGCGGTTGTGCGGTGTCGAACTCGTCGAGGCCCGCCCGCCGCCAGGACTCCTCGTCGGTCTCCACGATGAAGGTGCTGACGCCGTCGCCGATCGGGTAGCCGTGCACGGCGAACGTGCCGTGCGGTCCGTGCTCGTGGACGAAGGTCAGACCGTCGAAGAGGTAGTTCGTGCCGAACCAGATGAACTTGGCGGTGGCGACCTCCACCTCCGGTACCAGCACATCGGCGAGGCGGTCGCGGAAGCGGGAGTTGGCGCCGTCGGCGGCCACGATCAGGTCGTAGTCGGCCAGCCCCGCCGGATCGGCGGGGACCTCGTGGCTGAAGCGGAGGTCGACGCCGACCTCGGCGGCCCGGCGGTGCAGCAGTTGGAGCAGGGTTCTGCGGGTGATGGCGGCCATGCCGTTGCCGCCGCACCGGATGCGCTGCCCCTTCAGCCGTACCTCGATGTCGTCCCAGTGCCGGCCGTGCTCCGCGAGCCCGGTGCGCAGGACGGGGTCCGCCTCGTGGATGGCGGCGAGGGTCGCGTCGGAGAACACGACGCCGAAGCCGAAGGTGTCCTCCGGGCGGTTCCGCTCGAAGACCGTCACCTCCACCGAGGGATCGGCCTGCTTGACGAGCGCCGCGAAGAACAGCCCGCCGGGGCCGCCTCCCACGACAGCGATCCGAGAAACCATGCCTTCGCCTCCACGTTCGAGTACAGGCCCAGCGTCGGACCCGCGAGGGTCCTGTGTCAATAGATACACGGGCGTCAATAATTTGTTGCGCATTCGCCTGGGCCGTCATGCGGACTGGATGCCAAGCAACAACAGGGACAAGTCGAGGAGCTACAGGGATTCCCTTGACCACGGGACTCATCCTCACGACGGCCGTCCGTGTGACATAGTCGGTTCCGTGAAGCCTCGATCGATCGTCTTCGACCTGTTCGGCGACTACGTCCGCTACCGCGGCGGTGCCGCCAGGATGCGCACCCTCAGCACACTGATGGGTTGCTTCGGTGTCGGTGAGAGCACCGTGCGGGTGGTGCTCGCACGGCTGCGCAAGGAGGGCTGGTTCGACGTCCGGCGCGAGGGCAGGGAGACCGTGTACGCGCTCAACAAGCGCAGCCTCCAGCTCCTGGACGAGGGCCGCTCACGCATCTTCGACCGGGCGCCCTCGGACTGGGACCGGCACTGGTACATGGTCATCTACTCGGTCCCGGAGACCGAGCGCGGCGTACGCGACCGCATCCGCAAGGAGCTGGCCTGGCTGGGCTTCGGCCCGCTGGCCCCGTCCACCTATGTCTCCCCGCACGACCGGCTCCAGCAGGTCCGGGAGAAGTTCGCCGACGAGCCCGCCGTGCGTCTCGACACCCTGCGCTGCCAGTCCGGCGGACTGCCCGTCGACCGCGAGATGGCGGCGCGCGGCTGGGACCTGACCGCCCTCAACGAGGACTACCGCGAGCTGCTGCGTACCTATCGCAGCCGGCTGCCGTCGTACCGGGCCGGGCACCTCAGCCCCGAGGAGGCCCTGGTCGAGCGCATGCGGCTGACGTACGACTACCGCAAGTTCCCCTTCCGGGACCCCGACCTGCCGACCGATCTGCTCCCGGCGGGCTGGGTGGGCCACGAGGCGCACGAGATGTTCCTGGAGGCCCACGACGTGCTCGGCCCGTCGGCGGAGGCCCACTACGACGAGGTGGCCGGCATCCGCGGCATCCCGCAGGCCTGACAGCCGGGCGCCCCGCGGCTCCCACGACCGCCCTGGGGTACCACGATCGCCTTCAGGCCCGGCGGAGCGGCCCTACGCCAGATGCCCCAGCTCGTGCGACGCCTCGGCCACCGTGGTGTGCAGTTCGCGGGTCACCTCGGCGAGGTGGTCGGGGGTGCCGGCGCTCTCCGGCAGTACGACGGAGACGGCGAGGGGCAGCGGGTCACCGGCGGCGAAGACGGGGGCGGCGACGGAGATGATGCCCGGGATGACGCCGCCGTGGGTCTCGGCGTGGCCCTGTGCGCGTACCTGTTCCCGGGTCGCCGCGAGGCGTTCGGCGGGCCATTCGGCCTCCTTGCCGCGCAGCTCCTCGCCGAGCACCTCGCCGGTGAGGCTCTCCGGCAGATGGGCGAGGAAGACCCGGCCGACCGATGAGGTGAGCAGGGGCAGGGTGGCTCCGACCCGCACGGTCAGGGGCAGGGGGCGGGTGCCGTAGGCCCAGCTGACCACGATCGGGCCGCGGTCCCCCCACACCGAGAGGTTCACGGAGTGGCCGGTGCGGTCGCGGAGCCGCATCGCGTGGCCGCCCGCCACGGCCACCTCGTTGGTGCGGCGCAGCGCCTCGGCGCCCATGCGGCGCATGGCGGCCCCGAAGTCGTAGAGGCCGGACGCGGGGTCCTGCGAGGTCAGTCCGACGCGGCCGAGGCTGACGAGATAGCGGTGCACCTTGCTGGGCTGCATACCGCTGGCCTGCGCGATCGCCGAAAGACTCAGCGCGCCGCCGCCGCTCTCCAGCGCGAGCAGGACCCGCATCGCGGTCTCGACGGACTGGATCCCCTGACGCTCCCCGTTCTCCCTGGGGTCGATCGTGGTCACGGCGCGGTCCTCTTCCCTGCCGGTGCTGGAACGTGATCAGCGTATCGGCGCCACCGGCCGACGCCGTTCGCGAACCGATCTTATATTCACTATTGCGGAACGCGTTACGTTCTGGTGAACTGCGGTTCGTGGCACTCACCGCCGCACCCGCTGCTCCCCGCCGCACCGACGGCCCGTCCCGCAGCCCACGCTGAGCCGCTTTCCCCCGCGCGCACGTCTGCGCCTCCCCGAACGCCCGGGTCACCCACATCCGACCGGGCACCTCGCATCCCGCACCGGCACCACATGCCACCGCGAACACACGCGTCACCTCGACCGCACTCGCGGTCCCCCGAGCCCGAGGAGAAGTTCCGCAATGAAGCTGATCGGCCTCGAAGAGCACTTCGTGACCCCCGACCTGGTGGGCCATGGAGCGTCCACCGCCTCCATCGCCCAGCCCCATGCCTGGGCCGAGGCCTCCCGCCGGCTCCTCGACCTCACCGAGGAACGCCTCGACGACATGGACGCGGCGGGCCTGGACATGCAGGTCCTGTCGCTCAACTCCCCCGGCCTCCAGGCGGAGAAGGACCCGGCCGCCGCCGTACGCCAGGCGATCACGGTCAACGACTTCCTCACCGGCGTCATCGCCGAGCACCCCGACCGCTTCTCCGGCTTCGCCGCCCTGCCGTTGCAGGACCCGAAGGCCGCCGCCGACGAGCTGGAACGCGCGGTCACCCAGCTCGGTCTGCGGGGCGCCCTCGTCAACGCGCACACCCACGGCCGGTACCTCGACGACCCCGAGCTGCGCGTCGTCTGGGAGCGCGCCGAACACCTCGACGTGCCGCTCTATCTGCACCCGGCCAACGGCGTCGACACCGCGCATGTGCTCTCCGGCCACCCCGAACTCGTCGGACCCATGTGGAGCTGGGGCATCGACACCGCCACCCATGTCCTGCGGCTGATCTTCGGCGGTGTCTTCGACGACTTCCCGAACGCCAAGCTGCTCCTCGGCCACATGGGAGAAGGGCTGCCGTTCGTGCTGTGGCGCATGGACTCCCGCTGGGACTTCCACGCCCACCACGGCATCGAGCTGAAGCGGGGCCGCCCCTCGGAGTACATCCGCCAGAACCTCTACATCACGACCAGCGGTGTCTGCTCCGCCGCCCCGCTGCTGACCGCGCTGCTCTCGATGGGCGCCGACCACATCCTCTTCGGCACCGACTACCCGTTCGAGGACATCGAGACGGCCACGAGGTTCCTGCGGGACGCGCCGATCAGCGACGCCGACCGGCTCAGGATCGGCCACCGGAACGCCGAGAGGCTCCTGCGCCTGGCGCCGACCGCCACGCCCGCACCCGCGTACGCCGGTGTCTGAGGCATCGGATGTCTGAGGCACCGGAACGGAAGGGCACGCACATGTACGACGTCGCCGTCATCGGGTACGGGCCCGTCGGCATGGTCACGGCGGCACTGCTGGGTCAGGCAGGCCATGACGTGATCGTGCTGGAGCGCTACCCCACCCTCTACAACCTGCCGCGCGCCGCCATCTTCGACGACGAGACGATGCGGACGTTCGACCGCCTCGGCATCTCCGGGGCCCTGCTGCCCACGCTGCACGTCCAGCGGAACTACGAGTGGCGCAACGGCGTGGGCGAGCTGCTCATCGAGCACGACTTCGCCGCCGTCGGCGGCCAGGGCTGGGCCGAGTGGTACATGATGTACCAGCCCTACCTGGAGGACGCCCTCGACGGCCTGGTCCGCGGTCTCGGCAACGTCGAGATCCGGATGGACTCCCGGGTCACCGCCCTCCACGAGGCGCCGCACGGCGTGGACCTCCAGGTCGAGGGGAACGACGACCTCGTCTCCGCCCGGTATGTCGTGGCCTGCGACGGCGGCAACAGCTTCACCCGCGACTGGCTCGCCGTCGGGCAGGAGGACCACGGGTTCTCCGAGCCGTGGATGGTCTGCGACTTCCGGTTGACCGGTGCCGTGGACATCCCCAAGGCCCGTCAGGTCTGTGACCCCGCGCAGCCGATCTCGATCATCTCGCTGGGCCCGGAACACCACCGGTTCAGCTTCATGCTCGACTCCGCGGACTCCTTCTCCGTCGAGCGGCAGCCCGACCGGGTGTGGGCGCGGGTCGCGGCCCACCTCGACCGCTCGCGGGCCGAGCTGATCCGCGTCGCGACGTACACGTTCCGCTCGCTGGTCGCGGAGCGCTGGCGCAGTGGCCGGATCCTGCTCGCCGGGGACGCGGCCCATCAGATGCCGCCGTTCCTGGGGCAGGGCATGTGCTCGGGCATCCGGGACGCGCAGAACCTCGCGTTCAAGCTGGACGCCGTACTGCGCGGCGCCGACGACGCGCTGCTCGACACCTACCAGAGCGAACGCGAGCCGCATGTGCGGGCCATCATCGCCAAGGGCATCGAGCTGGGCCGGGTGCAGACCATGCGCGACCCGCAGGCCGCCGCCGAACGCGACGCCCGGCTGATCGCACAGCGCGAGGCGAACGGGCGCCCGGAGAAGATGCGCTTCCCCGGTCTCGGTCCGGGGCTGCGCGACGCGTCCCCGCAGGCCGGGCGGTTGATGCCGCAGGGCCGGGTGGAGTCGCACGGCACCGAGGGGCTGTTCGACGCCGTACTCGGCCGTGGCTTCGTCCTCCTCGTCGACGGCCGCGAAGGCTCCTGGCTCGACGCCCCGGCCATGGCTGAGGCCGCCCGGCTCGGCGTCGGCGTCCACCACCTCACCGACCGGCGCCTCACCACCGAGGGGTTCACCGATGTCGGCGGCGTCTACGGGCGCTGGTTCGACGAGCACGACCGTGCCGCCGTCCTGTGGCGGCCCGACTTCTACATCCTCGGCACCGTGGAATCACTGGCGGACGTCCCGGCGCTCCTGAAGACCCTTGCCACCGCAGTCGAGCCCGTACAGGCTCCTGCCACCGTCGGAGAAAGGATCCGGCCATGACCGCTCCGTCCCTCATACGCCCGGCCGTCCGCAGAGTGCCCGCGAACACGTTCATGCTGATCGCCGCCTGGGCCGTCGCCTCCCTGGAGGGCTACGACCTCGCCGTGTACGGCGTCACCGTGCCCGCCCTCCTGGGCGACCCCTCGCTCGGCATCGACAAGGCCGAGGCCGGCACGATCGGCTCGCTCGTCGGCATCGGGATGCTGGTCGGCGCGGCCCTCGCCGGGGCCCTGGTCCACCGCACCGGCCCACGTCGGCTGCTGCTCGCCGGGACGACCGTGTTCACGGTGGGCATGGCGATCTGCACGGTCGCCGGCGGTGTCCCGTCCTTCGGCGCCGGACGCCTGGTCGTCGGGCTCGGGCTGGGTGTCGTACTGCCGACGATCAACGCGTTCGTGGCCGACCTCAGCGACCCTGGCCGGCGCAGCCGCAACGTCGCCCTGATCATGAGCGGCTACGCGGCCGGCGCCCTGCTCTCCCCGCTGCTCGGCACCGCCCTGCTGCCCGACGTCTCGTACCGCTGGCTGTATGTGATCGGTGTGGTGCCGGTGTTCCTGGCCGTACCGCTGCTGCTGCGGCTGCCGGAGAGCCCGTTCCACCTCAGCCGCACCGGACGCGTGGCCGAGGCGCGCGCAGTGGAGGAGCGGCTGGGCCTCGCCCCCTCGCAGGCCGCCCCGACGGCCGACCCGGGCCGCTGGCTCGGCCTCGGATCACTGCTGACCGGCGGGCTCGCCGTGTCGACCGTGCTGTTCTGGGCCATGTCCTTCTGCGGACTCCTGCTGGTCTTCGGCATCAGCACCTGGCTGCCCAGCATCATGCAGGCCGCGGGCTTCTCCCTCGGCTCGGCGCTGTTGCAGACGGCGGCGATGTGGCTGGGCGTCGGGGTCGGGGCGATCGTCGGCGGCCGGATCGCGGACGCGCTCGGCCCGAAGCGGGTCGTGGTCGCCGCGTTCCTGGTCGGCACGGGCAGCCTGATCGCGATGAGCACGCGCCCGCCGACGCCGGTCATGTTCGTGCTGATGTTCATCAGCGGGTTCGGGTTCATCGGTTCGCAGATCCTCGGCAACGCGTTCATCGTGACCTGGTACCCGGACGCCGTACGCGGCAACGGCCTCGCCTGGGCGCTGTCCATCGGCCGCTTCGGCGCGATCGTCGGCCCGTCCCTGGGCGCCTTCGTCCTCAGCTCGGGCGCCGACATCGACTGGGCCTTCTACGCCTTCGCCGTCCCCGCCCTCATCGGGGCGTTCGCGGCGGGCGCGGTGCCTCGGGCCCGGGCGGCGGTGGCGGTGTGAGCCACGATCGGCAGAGGGTCGTCCACGAATCCTGGGGGCAGCGGGTCGTCTTCGGCTCGGGCGGCGCCCGGGAGGACGTGGCGGCCGAGGTCGCCGGGCTCGGGGCGCGCCGGGTCCTGGTGATCGCGGCCGAGCGGGAGCGGGCCCTGGCCGAGGCGATCTGCGCGGACGTGCCCGTCGTGGCGGTCTTCGGCGAGGTCAGGCCGCATGTGCCGGCCGAGGTCGCCGAGGCCGTCCGCGCCGCCGCCCGTGAGCACGCGGCGGACCTGCTGCTGAGCGTCGGCGGAGGTTCGACGACGGGCACCGCCAAGGCGGCGGCGCTCACCACCGGGCTGCCGGTCCTCGCCGTGCCCACCACATACGCCGGCTCCGAGGCGACCCCCGTCTGGGGCCTCACCGAGGACGGCCGCAAGCGCACCGGCGTCGACGCGAAGGTGCTCCCCCGGGTCGTCGTCTACGACGCCACGCTGATGCTGACGCTGCCGACCCGGCTGTCGGTGGCCTCGGGGCTCAACGCGCTCGCCCACTGCGTCGACGCGTGGTGGGCGCCCCGGCACAACCCGATCAGTTCCGCCCTGGCCGTCGAGGGCGTCCGGTCGCTGGCGTCCGCGCTGCCGCGCATCGTCGCCGACGGTCAGGACGTCGTGGCCCGCCGGGACATCCTCTTCGGCACCTATCTCGGGGCGGTCGCCTTCGCCGGGGCCGGTTCCGGGCTGCATCACAAGGTGTGTCATGTCCTCGGCGGCGCGTACGACCTCGAACACGCCGCCCTGCACTCCGTGGTCCTGCCGCACGTGGTCGGCCTCAATCTGCCCGCGGCACCGGACGCGGCACGGCACCTGGGGGCCGCACTCGACGGCGGCACCGACGCCTTCGGCGCGCTGCTCGACCTCTACGCGAAGCTCGAACCCCCGGGTTCCCTCGCCGGGTTGGGGCTGCCCGAGGCCGAGCTCGACCGGGCCGCGGACCTGGTCATGGCCCAGGTGCCGGACTCCAATCCGCGCCGGGTGACCCGCGACGAGATACGCGCGCTGCTGGGGCGCGCGTACCGCGGGGACACTCCGGTGGCCGTGCCTCTTCCCGCCCTCTCCCCCGGAGGGCCCATCCCTGAAAGAGCCCTTCGATGACTGAACAGGAGCCGGCCGAGCAGGCGTTGACGGACAAGGTCGTGGCGAGCTTCGGCACGGCGAAGGACGACCGGTTCCGCGAGGTGATGCAGGCACTCGTCCGCCACGCCCACGCCTTCGTGCGCGAGACACGGCTCACCGAGGACGAGTGGAACGCGGCGATCGCCTTCCTGACGGCGGCCGGTGACATCACGACCGACGCACGCCAGGAGTTCGTCCTGCTCTCGGACGTCCTCGGCATCTCGATGCTCACGGTCACGGTCAACGAACCGGGTGAGGGCGCGGCCACGGAGTCCACGGTCCTCGGCCCGTTCTTCGTCCAGGACTCGCCCGGTATCGAGCTCGGCGGGGACATCGCGGGCGGCGCGAGCGGCGAGCCCGCGTGGGTCGCGGGCCGGGTCACGGACACCGACGGCGCCCCGGTCGCCGGGGCCCGGGTCGAGGTGTGGGAGGCCGACGACGAAGGGATGTACGACGTCCAGTACGACGACGGTGCCGGTGCCGGTGCCCTGGCCGGACGCGGGCATCTGTTCACGGACGCGGAGGGCCGCTACCGGTTCTGGGGGCTCACCCCCACGCCGTACCCGATCCCGGACGACGGCCCCGTCGGACGGCTCCTCGACCACGCCGGCCGCTCTCCGATGCGGGCACCGCACCTGCACTTCAAGGTGACGGCACCCGGCTTCCACCCACTGATCACCCACATCTTCGTCGCGGGCGATCCCTGGCTGGACCGTGACTCGGTGTTCGGTGTGAAGGAGTCACTGATCCGCCCGTTCGAACGCCACGAGCCCGGAGCCCCGACACCGGACGGCCGCCGACTCGACGGCACCTGGACCTCGGCGGCCTTCGACATCGTGCTGCGCAAGGAGTAGGCACGAGCAGCGACCGCCTCGCGGGGCCGGCGTCGCGCCGGTGGGCGGGCGCCGGTCGTGAGCGGCTGCGTTCCGTCCCGGGCCCGGCCGGGCCGTCCCCCGGCTCAGGCGGTCAGGGGCTGTTCCGGCTGCAGCGCGTCGAGGAGGTCGGCGTGGTGCAGTTCCACGACGGGGGCGAGCAGATCGGGGTGGCGGAGCAGTGCGGCGGCCCGCCGGTCGCGCTCGTCGGGGGCGAGGAGGCGGCGGAAGGCGACCGGTGAACCGGCCGTGTGGGGAGAGCCGGCGAGCGCGGCCATCGCGGTACGGGCCAGCTCGGCGTCGGTGAGCAGGCAGGCCGCCCAGCTGGCCACGACCTCGTCCACCCAGGTGCGCCACGCGTAGTCGTCCGGTGTCGGGGTCTCGTCGGAGCCGGTGATCCAGTCGAGGCGGGCGGATCCGCCCGGTCCCGCCACGCCCACGAGGGCGGCGTCCATCGGTGTCGGATAGCGCAGCCAGGCGGCCACCGTCACGGCCTGCCGGGCCTGTGCCTCGCACAGCGCCTCGTCGAGCGCGCCGCCGCCCGACGGGTAGGCACGGGTCAGCCACTGGGTGGTCGCCGCTATGAGAGGGGAGAGATCTGCGTGCACTGGGCCGTCCGTGGGTACTGGGGTGCGCACCGACGAACGTAGCCGGGCACCGCCGACCCGGGAAATGGCGCAGGCCACGGAACGGACGTGTCCTCGGCCACATCCGCCTGCCGCGCTACCGCGCTGACTCACCGGAACGTCAATACGAAGAATTCGGGTCGGAAAGGGTTTCACTGACCTCCGCAGGGTCCGACCCGGAACGCACGACCGGGAGAACTCAGAAACGGAGCGACGGAGATGGCACACGGCGGAGACGTCATCGAGGAATTGAAGACCGACCACCGGGAAGTGGAAAGACTCTTCGGCAAAATCGAGGAACTGCCTTTCGGTGACCCGCAGCGCAAGGAGTACGCCGACCTCGTCACCATCGAACTGGTACGGCATTCCGTCGCGGAGGAGGAGTACCTCTACCCCACGGTCCGTCGGTACGTGGACGACGGTGACACGCTCGCCGACCGGGAGCTGGAGGAGCACGCCGCGGCCGAGCGCACCATGAAGGACCTGGAGCGGTGCGCGGCCGACGACCCGGATTTCGAACGACTGATCGCCCAGCTGATGGCCGAGATCAGGCACCATGTGCGGGAGGAGGAGAGCGACCTCTTCCCCAGGCTGGCCGATTCCTGTTCCGTCGAGTTGTTGAACGACCTCGGCGAGAAGGTCCGCAGGGCCAAGAAGACGGCCCCGACCCGCCCCCACCCGGGGGCCCCGACCAAGCCCCCGGCCAACAAGATCCTCGCGCCGGGGCTCGGCCTCGTCGACCGGATGCGCGACGCGCTCACCGGGCGCGGCAAGGGCACCTGAGAAACCGGACCGGCAGGAACCGAGCCGGGGCGGGCTCCCGTAGCCGGCGGCGGGCTCAAGCAGCCGTCTGCGGGCTCAAGCAGCCGACGGCGAGGTGGGCTCGGGGCGAGCGTCGGGCGCCCCGAGCCCGATTGAACCCAAGAGCTACATCCTTCGGTTGATACGTCGCCCGGAAGTCCACTCTGGAGCGGGATGCCGTCCGTCGCTCGTGACGGAAAAGTGGAGTCATGGGTGAAACCAGAGCACTGACGAAGCGTCACAGGTGGTTATTGAAGGGCCGGTTGGCCGCCGTCGCCACCGCCCTCTGCCTCACCTCGATCACCGCCGCCCTGCTGCCCGCGCCCTCGTCCGCCGCGGCGGAACCGGCCGGCGAGGTCACGGGCAGGACGGTGGGGGAGGGCGCGTACACAGATGGAACGCCGCACGGTCCCGGTGACCGTCCGGGACGGCAGCGGCAGGCTCACGACGGTCGAACGGACCCTGTACACCTCGCGCTTCGGCCCTGTCCTGTCCTCCGGCTGGTCCACGGAGACGGCCTACGCCGTCCGTGACGCCAACGCCGACAACCTGCGCTCCATGAACACCTGGCTGGCCATGGGCAAGGCCCGCGATCTCGCCCAGTTGCGTGCCGCCCAGGACACCTGTCAGGGCGTTCCCTGGACCTACACCCTCGCGGCCGACACCGGTGGCGGCACATACTTCACCGACTCCTCGGCCGTCCCGCACCTCACCGACGAACAGCTGAAGCGCTGCACCACAGGGGGCGCCGGCGAAGGGCCCACCGCCCTGGACGGTTCGACGTCGGCCCGCGCCTGGGGCAGTGACCCCGACGCGATCGTGCCAGGCATTCACGGCCCGTCCCACCAGCCGAGGCTGAGCCGCGCCGACTACGTCGCCAACTCCAACAACGGCCCCCGCTACACCAACCCCGAGGCGCCCCTCACGGACTTCCCCGGTACATACGACACCGGCCTCCGCCTCGGCCAGCGCGCCCAGCTGGGGCTGCGGATGATCGCGGACCGCGCGGCCGGCACGGACGGACTCGGCGCCCCGGGCTTCACCTTGAGCACCCTGCACGCGTCGATGCTCGGCAACCGCGTCCTGTCGGCGGAGACGGGCCGCGACGACGTGGTCGCCATGTGCCGTGCCCATCCTCGCCCGACGGCCACGGACGGAAACGAGGTCGACGTACGGCAGGCCTGCGCGACCCTCGCCCGCTGGGACACCCGCGCCGACACCGACAGCCGGGGCGCCGCGCTCTGGATCACCTTCTTCGACCGTCGCCTCGGGGCCGGCCCGCCCGACACCTGGCGCCGTGTCCCCTACGACCCGGCACAGCCCCTCACCACACCGCGGGGCATCAAGGGCGACGACATACGGGTCCAACGCGCCCTGGCCGACGCCGTCCAGGACTTCGCCGCCCGCGACCTCCCGGTCGACATCGAGCTCGGCGCCGTCCAGAAGTGGGCCGGCATCCCGCTGTCCGGGTGCACCGGGGACAAGGGCTGCTTCAACGTCCTGGAGGCGGGCCCCGACTCGGGCACTGGCACCCCGCCCGCCGGCGCCTTCGGCACCAGCTTCCTCATGGCCGTCGAGCTGACCCCCGACGGCCCCCGCACCCACACCCTCCTCACCTACGGCCAGTCGGCGAACCCCGCCTCGCCCCACTACACCGACCAGACCCGCCTCTACTCCCGCAAGCAGTGGGTCCCGGAACGCTTCACCCAGGCGGAGATAGCGAACGACCCGGCCTTGAGAGTGACGACCTTGCACCGCTGACGAGACCCGCCCCGACCCGACCGGACCGGTTCGGGGCGGGACGCGGGCATCGCCGCGCGTCAGCGTTTCGGGAACTGGGCGCGGCCCGGCTGGTCGGTGTTCGGGGTGATGGTGATGCCTGTGTCGGTGAGGGTCTGGCCGTAGATGTCCGTGATGCGGATGTCGGAGCCGCAGCCGGTGCCGTTCGCCGAGACGAAGTAGTTGTATTCCTGGCGCGGCAGTCGCAGCCAGGTCGTGCCGGTGCGGACCTCCAGTGTGGCTACGGGGTTGCGGTGGTTGCGGACCTGGATGCCGCACCACCACTGCGAGGAGCCCTCCTTGTAGCGGTAGGAGACGGGGCCGCCGATGTCCGGGCTCACCAGCCGCCAGGTGATGGGCACCCGGCCGGCCACGGGGTCGGCGATGGCGGCGAAGGCGCGCTCACTCAGGTCGATGTCTCCGGGGCGGCACTCCGGGCAGCGGTCGACGATCTTCACCGTGATCTCGCCCCGGGGGCCTCGGACCCGGAGGTGGGCCCCGCACATCCGGGAGTTCTCGTAGTCGGTGTGGTTGAGGGCGGCGATGCCGATGTCGCTGGTGGCGTCGTAGAGACAGTTCCCCACCCCGGTGGCGCCATAGAACGTGCCCTCCCCGGAGTAGGTGACGCCCGGTTGGACACTGGCCTGCGCCGGGGACGCCGTGGCGAACAGGAGTGCGGCGGCGGTGGCCAGGAGAGCGAGGGGGCTGCTGCGCATGGGGATGCCTTTCGAGAACGGTGCGGCGTGCTCGGGCGGCGCGATCCTGGCACCGGCGCAAGGTCGACTCAAGGGCGAAAGCAGCCACCCTGTCGCTTTGTCACTCACGGACGAACACTGGTCCCGCAGGACTCATCTCCCGCAAACGGAACGGTGATTGCCTCGGGTCCCACCTCCACGGCTGCCATATTCGGAAGCCCCTTCGGAGGTGGCTGTGACGCCAGAAGCGACGACATCCCCGGTACGGCGTTCGGCGAGGCGAACGCCCACGCGCGTGTCCGAACCGACCGTGGGCCCGATCTCTCCTGCGATCGCCGGGCCCGTCACCGACCGCACCGCCCCACACATCGCCGACCCCCCTGACCGGCGTATCACCGATGGTGCCGCCCCACGCGCCACCGACCGCACGGCCGATCGCCTCGCCGACCTGGAGGGCCGGCGGGCGCGGGCGGTGACTTCGGGTGGGCCGAGGAGGCGTGGGGAGTTCGGTGCGCGGGAGCGGATCGATCTGCTGCTGGACGCCGGATCGTTCACGGAGACCGGGCTGTTCGTGCGGGCCAGGCCCACCGGGGACGGTTCCGGGCGGCCGTACGGGGACGGGGTGGTCACCGGGCACGGCACCATCGACGGCCGGCCGGTCTGCGTCTTCGCCCAGGACTCCACGGTGTTCGGCGGCAGCATGGGCGAGGCCTTCGGGGAGAAGACCCTGGCCCTGATGGACCTCGCCCTGAAGACGGGCTGTCCGGTCATCGGGCTCAACGACGGCGGTGGCGCCCGTATCCAGGAGGGCGTCGCCTCGCTCGCCCTCTACGCCGAGCTGGTCCGCCGCAACGTACGGGCCTCCGGGGTGATCCCGCAGATCTCGGTGGTCCTGGGGCCGTGCGCGGGCGGGGCCGCGTACTCACCCGCCATCACCGACTTCACCGTGATGGTGGACGGCGCCTCGCACATGTTCGTCACCGGGCCCGATGTCATCGAGGCGGTGACCGGTGAGCGCACCGGCGCCGAGGAGCTGGGCGGCGCCCGCACCAGCAACACCGTCAACGGCAACGCCCACTTCCTCGCCACCGACGAGGTGGACGCCCTCGACACCGTGCGCGACCTGCTGTCGTATCTGCCCGCCAACAACCTGGAGCGGCCCCCGCAGTACGCGCCCGGGGCGGCGCCCGCCGGGCTGTGCCTGGACTCGGTCGTGCCGGACCGGCTCGGGCAGGCCTATGACATGCGGGACATTCTGCGCGCGGTCGTCGACGACGGTGAACTCCTTCAGGTGCAGGAGCTGTTCGCGCCGAACATCATCTGCGCGTTCGCGCTCGTCGAGGGCGGCACCGTCGGGGTCGTCGCCAACCAGCCGCTGCACGCCGCCGGGGTCCTCGACATCGACGCCTCCGAGAAGGCGGCGCGCTTCGTACGGTTCTGCGACGCCTTCGGCATCCCGCTGCTCACCTTCACCGACGTGCCGGGCTATCTGTCCGGGGTCCGCCAGGAGCAGGCCGGGATCATCCGGCGCGGCGCCAAACTGCTGTACGCGTACGCCGAGGCGACCGTCCCCAAGGTCACGGTGGTGGTGCGCAAGGCGTACGGCGGCGGGTACGCGGTGATGGGCTCCAAACACCTGGGCGCCGACATCAATCTCGCCTGGCCCACCGCACGCATCGCCGTCATGGGCGCCGAGGGCGCGGTGGGGGTACTGCACCGCCGTGAACTCGCCGCCGCCGAGGACCCCGAGGCGTTGCGCGCCCGCCTCGTCGCCGCGTACGAGAGCACGCACGGGACGCCGTACCTCGCCGCCGAGCGCGGCTATGTCGACGCCGTCATCGCCCCGCGCGACACCCGCTCCCACATCTGCCGCGCCCTGCGCGCGCTGCGCGGCAAACGGGCCCCGATGCCGGAGCGCCGCCACGGCAACATCCCGCTCTGACCGGCCGATCCCGCCGAGCCGTCCCACGAGCCCGCCCCGCGACCGAGCCGTTCAGCGGACCCGCCCCGCGACCGAGCCGTCCGACGGGCCCGTCCCCGCAAGTCGATACCGTGACGTGAGGAGCCCTGCCCGATGGACAGCCGCCGCCCGCCCTCAGCGCCCGCGTTCCGGAGTCTGCCGGAGTACATACGGCACTGGGCCGAAACCGCCCCCGACCGCCGGGCGTTCACCTTCGTCGACCATCCTGCCCCGCACTCGCGAGGCGTCCACCGCACGCTGACCTGGCGGCGCCTCGACCTGCGGGTCCGGGCCGTGGCCGCCCGGCTCGCCGAGATGGCCGAGCCCGGGGAGCGGGTCGCGCTGCTGTGTCCGCAGGGGACGGAGTACGTCACCGCGTTCCTCGGGGCACTCGCGGCCGGCCTGGTCGCCGTACCCCTGTATCCGCCCGGTCCCTCCGGGCCGCCCGGGCACGGCGACCGGCTGTCGGCCGTCCTTGCCGACGCCGACCCGACGGTCGTCCTGACGACGGGCCACAGCCTCGACGAGGTACGGGAGTTGTGCGCGTCGCGAGCGGCGGACGAGCCACCGAGGCCGGGCGCGTCGGGTGACGACCGGTCTGCCGCCACCGCCGCCACCCGGATGCGGGTCGTCGCCGTCGATCACGTGCCCGACGCCGCCGCCGACGGGTGGCAGCCGGTCGTTCCGGACGGCACCGAGATCGCGTACCTCCAGTACACCTCCGGCTCGACGCGGGTTCCGGCGGGCGTGGAGATCAGCCACGCCAACGTCGTCGCCAACGCCCGTCAGGCGCTGACCACCTACGGTGCGGATGTGCGGCCGGTGACCTGTGTGGGCTGGCTGCCGCTGTACCACGACATGGGGCTCGTACTGAGTGTCGCGGCCCCGGTGGTGCGGGGGCTGCCGTCGGTGCTGATGGATCCGGTCGCGTTCCTGCACGAGCCCGTGCGCTGGTTGCGGTTGCTCGCCGCGCATCCGCACGCGGTGAGCGCGGCGCCCAACTTCGCCTACGACTACTGCGCGTCGACCGTCACCGAGGCCCAGAAGGCGGACCTGCGGCTGAACGGCGTCACCGCGCTGATCAACGGCAGCGAGCCGGTCCGCCCCGGCACCGCCGACCGCTTCCACGCGGCCTTCGCCGCCCAGGGCCTCGCGCCGGACACCCACTGTCCCTCGTACGGGCTGGCCGAGGCGACCGTCTTCGTCAGCGCGGCACGGCCCGGGGAACCATTGCGCCGCTTCGCGCTCGACCGTGACGCCCTCGCCACGGGGAAGGCCCTGGTCGCACGGCCGGACGACCCCAGGGCCGTACTGCTGGCCGGTTGCGGCACTCCGGCGGGCCAGCGGGTGCGGATCGCCGACCCGGTGTCCCGTACCGCGTCGGCCGAGGGTGAGGTCGGGGAGATCTGGGTGCAGGGGCCCAACGTGGGGCGCGGGTACCGGAACCAGGACCGGCAGACCCGGCGGGTCTTCGGCGCGACGTTCGCCGAGGCCACGACAGATCCGGGCGCATGGCTGCGCACGGGCGACCTGGGGACCGTCCTGGACGGGCAGTTGATCGTCACCGGGCGGCTGAAGGACCTGATCGTCGTCGACGGCCGCAACCACTATCCGCAGGACATCGAGGCCACGGCCCAGGACGCGCACCCGGCCGTACGACGCGACCGGCTCGCCGCCTTCGGCACACCGGGCGCCGCCGGTGAGCGGGTGGTCGTCGTGGCGGAACACATACGGGGCGCGGCGCTCGCCGACATCGACGTACCGGTCCTCGTACGGGCCGTGCGCGCCGCCGTCTCCGCCCGGCACGGGCTGCGGCTCGCCGACGTCGTCCTCGTCCCGCCGGGCACCGTGCCCCGTACGTCCAGCGGCAAGGTGTCCCGGGCGCTGACCCGCGAGCGGTATCTGGCGGGGGCCTATGCGGAGGGGGCCAAGGGATGACGGGCTTCGGGATTGTCGAGCCGGTCGGGCCGGTCGGGTCAACCAGTTCGGTCGGGCCGGTGGGATCGGCCGGGCCGGTCGGGTCAGCCAATTCGGTCGGGCCGACCGGCCCGGCCGGGTCGGTCGGGTCGGCCGGGTCGGCCGGGTCGGTCAGGTCGGTCAGGTCGGTCAGGTCGGTCAGGTCGGTCAGGTCGGTCGACGAGGGTGCGCTGCGGCGGCTGGTCGCGGAGCGGGTGGGCGCCTGGAGTGGTACGGCCGCCGGGGAGGTGCCGATGGACCAGCCGTTGGCGGACCTCGGCATGTCCTCCCGGGACGCGGTCGTGCTGGCCGGGGATCTGTCCCGTGCCGTGGGCCGTGAACTGCCGGCGGCCCTGCTGTGGGAGGCCCGGACCGGAAACGCGCTGGTGGCGCGGCTGTGCGGTGGGGGCGAAGAACCGGACGATACGGCGCCGGCGACCCCGTACGGCGCGGCGACAGCCGGCCTGCCCGCCTCGGACGAACCCATCGCGGTCATCGGAGTCGGGTGCCGGCTGCCGGGTGGTGTGCACGGCCCGGGCGACTACTGGCGGCTGTTGTGCGAGGGCGTCGACGCGATCCGGCGAGTTCCGGCGGACCGGTGGCGTGACTTCACCGCCGTCGCGCCCTCCGAAGCGCCGCCGTACGGCGGTTATCTCGACGACATCGCCGGGTTCGACGCCGACTTCTTCCGCGTCACACCGCGCGAGGCGGCGGTCATGGACCCGCAGCAGCGGATCCTGCTGGAGGTCGTCCACGAGACGCTGGACCACGCCGCCGTCCCGGCCGGGTCGCTGGCCGGGACCACCACCGGTGTGTTCGTCGGGGTCTCGGCGCCCGAGTACGGCTCGCTGACCGGCGCCGATCCGACGGCGGTCGATCCCTGGGCACCGGCCGGTGGGGCACTCAGCGTCGCCGCGGGCCGGCTGGCGTACGTCCTGGACACGCGGGGGCCGAGCATGGCGGTGGACACGGCGTGTTCGTCGTCGCTGGTCGCCGTGCACCAGGCCTGTGTGAGCCTGCGTACGGGCGAGAGCGAGCTGGCGATCGCGGCCGGGGTCAACGTACTGCTCTCCCCCGCCGTCACGGTCGCGTTCCGGCGGGCGGGGGCGCTCGCTCCGGACGGGCGGTGCAAGCCGTTCTCGGCGGCGGCCGACGGCATCGGGCGCGGCGAGGGATGCGCGGCGGTACTGCTGAAGCGGTTGTCGGACGCCGAGCGGGACGGCGACCGCGTCCTCGCGGTCATCCGCGCCACGGCCGTCAACTCCGACGGCCGCTCCAACGGGCTCCTGGCCCCCAACCCCGCCGCCCAACGCGCCCTGCTGACAACGGCCTACGCCCGCGCCGGACTCAGCCCGGCGCACATCGACCACGTCGAGGCGCACGGCACCGGCACCCCGCTCGGCGACCCCATCGAGGCGGGCGCCCTCAGCGCCGTGCTCGGCCCGGGCCGCGACCCCGACCAGCCGCTGCTCCTCGGCTCGGTCAAGGGCAACCTCGGCCACCTGGAGTCCGCCGCGGGCGTCGCCGGGCTGGTGAAGACGGTGCTCGCACTCCACCACGACCTGATCCCGCCCTCCCTGCACTGTGCCGAGGGCAGCGCCCTGGACGACGTACGACTGCGGGTGGTGACCGAGCCGGAGCCATGGCCGCGCTATGGCGGGACGGCCACCGCCGGAGTCTCCGGATTCGGCTTCGGCGGCACCAACGCCCATGCGGTACTGGAGGAATGGCGCCCCGGGCCCCTGTCACCGCCCCCGGGCGAGGAACCGGCCGCCCGCCTCCACCTCCTCTCCGACACCGACCCCACCCGCCTCCGCGACACCGCCGCCCGACTCGCCGACTGGCTCGACACGCCTGAGGGCAACGCCGCGCACCCGTCCGACGTGGCCCGCACCCTCGCGGGGCGCGTCGGACGCGGACCGGCGCGGGCCGCGGTCGTCGCCGGGGGCCGTGCGGAACTCGCCGACGCCTTGCGGGCGTTGGCGCGGGAGCGGCCACATGCGCGAGTGGTGATCGACGACCGTGGACCCGTGGTCGGGGACGTCTCGACGGCCGGGCGCGGCCCGGCGGACGGGCGCGGCCTCGCCGGTGGGCGCGGGCTCGTGTGGGTCTTCTCCGGTTACGGCAGTCAGTGGGTCGGTATGGGGCGGCGGCTGCTGGCAGAGGAGCCCGCGTTCGCCGCCGCCGTGGAGAAGTTGGACGCCCGGCTCGCCCCCGAGTGCGGTCTGTCGCTGTACGACCATCTGGCGTCCGGCGGTGCTCTCGATCGTCTGGAGGTCGCCCAGCCCGTCCTGTTCGGCCTCCAGGTGGCGCTCGCCGAGCTGTGGCGCGCGTACGGTGTCGAACCCGCCGCCGTCATCGGCCACTCCATGGGCGAGGTGGCCGCGGCGGTGTGCGCGGGCGCCCTTGAGGTGTCGGACGCGGCCCGCGTGATCGCCGTACGGGCCCGGCTGCTGAGCGGGCTGCACGGCGGCGCCATGGCGGTCGTCGACCTCGACGACGGCGAACTCGACGCTCTCGGACGGGACTTCCCCGGCGTACACGTGGCCGTGCACTCCTCGCCCACCCAGAAAGTGGTCACCGGTGAGGAGACGGCCGTGGCCCGGCTCGTGCGCCGACTGGAGCGGGAGGGGCGTGCCGTGCGGGCGATGCGGGTCGTCGGCGCCGGGCACTCTCCGCAAGTCGAGCCCCTGCTACGGGAGTTGACCGACTCGCTGGCCGACATCCGTGGAGGGCGCCCCGAGGTCCCCGTCTACTCGACCGTTCTCGACGACCCGCGCGGCGACTGCGTCTTCGACGCCGCCCACTGGGCCGCGAACCTTCGGCGGCCGGTGCGACTGGACCGGGCCGTCGCATCAGCGGCTGCCGACGGCCACACCGCCTTCGTCGAGATCTCACCCCACCCGGTCCTCACCCACGCCGTCACCGACACCGCGCCCGGCATCCTCGCCCTCGGCACCCTCCGCCGCGACGGCGACACCTCCGCCGAGTTCCTCACCCAACTGGGCGGCCTGTACGCCGCAGGCCTACACCTTCCGCTGCCGCCCGGCCGTGTCATCGACCTGCCTACGCCACGCTGGCGGCACGTCCGGTACTGGTGGACGGACGGGCGCCGTGCGGGTGGGGCGGGTACGGAGGTGGGGGGCGCGTTCGGGACGGGGGCCGGCACAGGGGAGGCCGACCGAACGGAGGGCCGTGTGGTGGCCGCCGGCCAACCGCCGGAGGGCGGCGCGGCGACCGGCCGGCCGTGGGAGCCCGGTCCGGTGGCGGCCCACGCGGCAGGGGAGGCCTCTGTGTCCGCTCGGCTGTGTCACCACATCAGCGCCGTCACCGGTCATCCACCGACCCGGGTGACACCGGCCACCGCCCTCGCCGAACTCGGCCTGGACTCACTGATGGCCGTCCGCATCCGCACCGCCGTGGAGCGTGACTTCGGGATCGAACTCCCCCTGCGCGATCTGCTCGGCGCCGCCACGGTCGAGGAAGCGGCGGCCCGCGTCCGGCGGACGGTGACCACAGGGCCGACACCATCCGACGGGGCCGTGCCTGCGCGGCCCGCGCAGGCGACGAGCGACGACACCCCACCACAAGCCCAGCCCACGCCGCCCGACCGCATCTCCCCGCTGCACCCCCTGCACCCCCTGCACCCCACCGGCTCGCAGCCCCCGCTGTTCCTCGTCCACGCCGCCGGCGGCACAACCGACGTCTACCGGGCGCTCGCCGAACGGCTCGGGGACGATCGGCCGGTGTACGGGCTGGAGCGCGTCGACGAGGCGCGTACGGTGACCGAGAAGGCACGCCGTTACGCCCGGGCCGTCTCCAGCGCCCACCCCAACGGCCCCTGCCTGCTGGGTGGTTGGTCCTTCGGCGGCTTCGTCGCCCAGGAGACCGCACGGCAGCTCACCGCAGCCGGGCGGGACGTGGAGCTGGTGGTGCTCATCGACTCCGTACGCCCCCTGCCCGAGCCGGGGCGCACGCCCGACGACCGCGTCCGCGCCCACCTCACCGGCTTCGCCCGCCACGTGGCCGACGCCTACGGGGTCGAACTGGACCTCCCCTACGACGAGTTGGTGGCGATGGACGACGACGGCGAGCGCATCGACACCGTGCTGCGAGCCCTGCGCGCGGTCGCCGACGTACCGGCCGCCGCCCTGGCCCACCAGCGCTCCTCCTATCTGGACCTGAGGATCGGCGAGGCCCACCGCCCGGGCCGCCACGACGGGCGGGTGGTGCTGTACCGGGCCACCGATCCGGCGCCGCACACCGTACGGGACCCCGCATACGAACGGGACGACGAGGCACTCGGCTGGGACGAGGTCTGCCCACGTCTGACGGTCGTACGGGTCCCGGGACACCACCTGTCGCTGCTCGACCCGCCGTACGTCGACGAACTGGCCGCCCGGCTGCGGCGGGAACTCGGCGGGGAGTCCCGCTGAACCGACCGAACCGATCCAAGGAGAGCCGCCGATGTCCGCCATGCCCCACCCAGTCGCCGCCGGAGTGGCCGAAGGCCACGCCGACGCCTCCGACCGCGCCGCCGGAGTGTCCCGACGCACCCTCACCAGAGCCGCCGCGGCCACCGGCCTGGCCGCCCTGTTCGGCGCCGCGGCCACCACCACCGCCACGGCCGCCACCAACTCCAGGGCCGCCGGCCCCACCGACACCAGGACCTTCCCCGTCACCGAGCCCGCCATGGACACCACCGCCGACTCCGTGATCCGCCTCGGCCCCCGCACCCTCGACGTCTCGATCCCCTCCGCCGCCCTCGGCCGCGGCGCGCCGGTGCGGCTGATCCTGCCGTCCTCCTTCGACACGCACCCCGACCGGAGGTACCCCGTGCTGTACCTCCTCCATGGCGCCCACGACGACTACACGTCCTGGACCCGGGAGACGGACATCGAGGCGTTCACCGAGGGGCGGGAGCTGATCGTGGCGATGCCGGACGCGGGGCCGACCGGGATTCCCACGGTCTGGCGCGACGGGCCGGACTACGAGACCTTCCAGATCACGGAGGTCCCCGCGCTGCTCGCCCGGCAGTACCGGGCCTCCGGTGTCCGGGTCGTCGCGGGGGTGTCGACCGGTGGCTACGGTGCGATGGCACATGCGGCGCGCCACCCGGGGGCGTTCGCCGCGGCGGCCTCGTACAGCGGCATCCTCGACACCATGGCACCGGGTGTGCCCGCCCTGATGGACGCCATCGTGGGCCGCGAGAACCTGTCGCCCCGCTCCCTGTGGGGCAACCCGCTCGTGAACGTGCTCACCTGGCTCGACTTCAACCCGCGGACCCGCGCCGAGGGGCTGCGCGGCACCCCGCTGTATGTGTCGAGCGGGAGCGGAGTGGTCGGCGGCATCGGTGACTGGCTCCCGGAGGCGTTGGAGAGCGCGTTGTGGCCGTCGGCGCACGCGTTCACGGACACGCTGGCGATGCTGCGTATCCCGGTGACGACGCACTACTACGCGGGAGGAGGGCACAGCTGGACGTACTGGAAGCGGGAGTTCGGCGCGTCGTGGCCGATGCTCGCCGGTGCGCTGGGGGTGCCGGAGTGAGGCCGGTGGCGTCGGGGCACGGAACGGAGCGCAGGGGTCGCCCGTCCAACCCGGGACCTGCCCCTCGCCCCACGGGCAACAGCCCGCGGGTGAGCCTCCTCCGGGTGAAAGGAGGGCCCACCGTGGCCACCGCCCCCACCCCACCGCACGGCGCCACCTCACCACACGCCCCTGCCCCGCCGCGCGACGCCGCCCCACCGCATGACCCCGCCCCGCCCCAAGCCCCCGCCCCACCCCACGGCACCGCTCCACCGCACGGCGTACCCGACGGCCCCGACATCGCCACCCCCGTTCCCCCCGACCTGGCCAAGCTGCTGTACACCCAACTGGACTCCGTGGCCGACGAGGTGGAGGAGGAGGTGCGCCGACAGGTCCCGGAGTACGCGGGGCCGATCGACAAGGAGAGCCGCGAGCTGCTCCGATGCGGGGTCGTCCAGGCGCTGACCCTGTTCGTCGACCACATCGCCGATCCGCGGGGCCAGGGTGCCTCGATCACCGCGACGTACTACGAACTGGGGCGCGGCGAGGCGATGGAGGGCCGCAGCCTGGACGCGTTGCAGTCGGCGTTGCGGATCGGGGGCATGCACGCCTGGCGGCAGCTGGGCCGTACGGCGGAGGAGCTGGGCTTGGACTCGGCGGTCGTGGCGGCGCTGGGCGAGCTGGCGTTCCGGACGGTGCACGAGGTGGCCGAGGCCGCCGCGGCCGGCTATGCGGAGGCCCGGCCGGACGGCGCGGAGGAGCTGGAGCGGCGGCGCAGACGGCTGCTCGATCTGCTGCTGGGCGAGACGCCGGTGTCCATGGAGACGGTGCGGGACCTGGCGCACGGTGCCCGCTGGTCGGTGCCCCGGCAGGTCGCGGTCGTCGCGCTCGCGGCCACCCCCGAACAGCGTGAGGAGGAGTGGCCGTTGGCCGCGGCGGGGGCGCTGGTGGACATGGAGTCCCGGCCGCCCCGGATGCTGGTGCCCGACCCGGACGGCTCCGGGCGGTTCGGCAGCCGGGCGTTCACCCTCGCGCTGCGCGGCCGGCCGGCGGCGATCGGCCCCACGGTCGCGCTCACCGAAGCACATCGGTCGCTGCGCTGGGCCTGCCGGGCCCTCGGTCTGATGGGGCGTGGAATCCTGCCCCGGCAGGGCGTGGTGCGCTGCTCCGACCATCTGTCGACCCTGCTGCTGCACGGTGACGAACCGTTGCTCGCCACGCTCCGGTCGAGCGTGCTGGCTCCGCTGGAGTCGGTCGCGGAGGGGTCGCGCGGCCGGCTCGCCGAGACGCTGCTGGCGTGGCTGCTCAGCGGCAGCAATGTGCCCGACGTGGCCGCCCGCCTCCATATCCATCCGCAGACGGTCCGTTATCGCCTGCGGCAGCTGGAGAAACTCTTCGGCTCCGCCCTGCATGACCCCGACACCCGTCTGGATCTGATTCTGTCCCTCACCACAGCACAAAAGACCGAGGAATTTATGAATTCCCGTCCATAACGCTCGCCGCCGTCACGCGAATACGTTCGGGACGTCCTTTTCCACCGGCGCGCTCCAGCGCCCCATCCGCGAAGGATTCCCATGCGTATCCGCTTGTGTCTCGCCGTGCTCTCCCTGGCCGGCGGGGCCGGACTGGCCACCCTCACCGCCCCCGTGGCGACGGCCTCCTCTCCCACGGCGACGGCCGCCGCCTGCACGGACATCGACGTCGTCGCGGCCCGCGGCACCTTCGAACCGGGCACGCTCGGCTTCATCGTCGGCGACCCGGTGTATTCCGCGCTGCGGCAGAAAATCACCGGCAAAAGCCTTTCCAGCTACAAGGTGAACTATCCGGCGGACCTCTCCCCCACGTCCGCCGCGCAGGGCAACGCGGATCTGGTGAACCATGTGCGGAGCCAGGCCGCCGCGTGCCCGAATCAGCGGTTCATTCTCGTCGGCTATTCGCAGGGCGCGAATGTCGTCGACAACTCCATCGGTATCAGCAGCGCCGGCGCGGTCGTCGGCAGCCCCATCGTGGCGACCATTCCCGCCGCGCTCGAACCCAAGGTCGCGGCGGTGCTGCTCTTCGGCAACCCGATCCGTGCCCTCGGCAAGAGCGTCACCGGTACCTACCAGAGCCGCACCATCGACTTCTGCGCCACGGGCGACCCCG
>NZ_AEJC01000485.1 GCF_000317595.1 Streptomyces ipomoeae 91-03
TCCGGCCGTACGGTCGGGGCGCGCGGTCGCGACACCGGTCCCTGGTCGTCGTGGCCCGCCACTTACAGCTCGACCAGGTGCTCTCGGTAGCCCGCGGAGGTGGAATCCGATGGGCCTCAGACGATCTCGACGAGCAGGTCGCCGCCCTCCACCTGCTGGATCTTGTTGATGGCGAGCCTGGAGACCCGGCCGGCCTTCGGGGCGGTGATCGCGGCCTCCATCTTCATGGCCTCGATGGTGGCCACGGTCGCCCCGGACTCCACCTCGTCGCCCTCGGCGACCGCGAGCGTGACCACCCCGGCGAACGGGGCGGCGACATGGCCGGGGTTGGAACGGTCGGCCTTCTCGGTGGCCGGGATGTCGGAGGAGGCGGCGGCGTCGCGTACCTGGATCGGCCGCAGCTGGCCGTTGAGGGTGGCCATCACGGTGCGCATGCCGCGTTCGTCGGCCTCGCCCACGGCCTCCAGGCCGATGAGGAGTCGTACGCCGGGTTCGAGGTCGACGGTGTACTCAGTGCCCGGGCGCAGCCCGTAGAAGAAGTCCTTGCTGTCGAGGACGCTGGTGTCGCCGTACGTCTGGCGGTGGGTCTCGAACTCGCGCGTCGGGCCGGGGAACAGCAGCCGGTTGAGGGTGGCGCGCCGGTCCTTCTCCAGTCCGGTGCGGTCCTCGGCGGTCAGGTCCTGGACGGGCTTGGCCTCGCCCCGGCCCTGGAGCGCCTTGCTGCGGAACGGCTCGGGCCAGCCACCGGGCGGGGTGCCGAGTTCGCCGCGCAGGAACCCGATGACGGAGTCGGGGATGTCGAACTTGTCCGGGGTGGCCTCGAACTCGGCGGGGACCACTCCGGCGCCGACGAGGTGCAGCGCGAGATCGCCGACCACCTTGGACGACGGCGTGACCTTGACCAGGTGGCCGAGGATGCGATCGGCGGCGGTGTACATCGCCTCGATGTCCTCGAAGCGGTCGCCGAGGCCGAGGGCGACGGCCTGGGTGCGGAGGTTGGAGAGCTGGCCGCCGGGGATCTCGTGGTCGTAGACGCGTCCGGTCGGGGAGGCGAGGCCCGCCTCGAAGGGGGCGTAGATCCTGCGGACGCTCTCCCAGTACGGCTCCAGGTCGCCGACGGCCCGCAGATCGAGGCCGGTGGGCCACTCGGAGTGGTCGGTCGCGGCGACGATCGCCGACAGGGACGGCTGTGAGGTGGTGCCGGCCATGGACGCCACCGCTCCGTCCACGGCGTCGGCGCCGGCCTGGACGGCGGCGAGGTAGGTGGCGAGCTGGCCGCCCGCCGTGTCGTGGGTGTGGATGTGGACCGGCAGGTCGAACTCGCGGCGCAGGGCCGTCACGAGCTTTGTGGCGGCGGGGGCGCGGAGCAGTCCCGCCATGTCCTTCACGGCCAGGACATGGGCGCCGGCCTCGACGATCTGCTCGGCGAGACGGAGGTAGTAGTCGAGGGTGTAGAGCTTCTCGGCCGGGTTCGACAGGTCGGAGGTGTAGCAGAGGGCCACCTCGGCGACGGCCGTTCCGGTCGCGCGTACGGCGTCGATGGCGGGCCGCATCTGGCCGACGTCGTTGAGCGCGTCGAAGATGCGGAAGATGTCGATGCCGGTGTTCGTGGCCTCCTGGACGAAGGCGTCGGTCACCTCGGTCGGGTACGGGGTGTAGCCCACGGTGTTGCGGCCGCGCAGCAGCATCTGCAGACAGATGTTCGGCACGGCCTCGCGGAACGCGGCCAGCCGCTCCCAGGGGTCCTCGGCGAGGAAGCGCAGGGCGACGTCATAGGTGGCGCCGCCCCAGCACTCCAGGGACAGCAGCTGCGGCAGGGTGCGGGCCACCACGGGGGCGACGGCGAGCATGTCCTTCGTGCGGACCCGGGTGGCGAGCAGCGACTGGTGGGCGTCGCGGAACGTGGTGTCGGTGACGCCGATGGTCGGCGACTCGCGCAGCCACCGGGCGAAGCCCTCCGGGCCGAGCTCGACGAGCTTCTGCTTGGAGCCGGCGGGAGGTTCGGTGACACCGGCGGCCGGGATCTTGGTGGCCGGGTCGATCAGCGCGGGCCGTTCGCCGTGCGGCTTGTTCACCGTCACGTCGGCCAGATAGGTGAGCAGCTTGGTGCCGCGGTCGGCGGAGTGCCGGGCGGTCAGCAGGTGCGGGCGCTGCTCGATGAACGACGTGGTGACCTGGCCCGCCTTGAAGTCCGGGTCGTCGAGGACGGCCTGCAGGAACGGGATGTTCGTGGCCACGCCGCGGATGCGGAACTCGGCGACGGCACGCCGGGCGCGGTTGACGGCGGTGGTGAAGTCCCGTCCCCGGCAGGTGAGTTTGACCAGCATGGAGTCGAAGTGCGCGCTGATCTCCGTACCGGCGTGGGTGGTGCCGCCGTCGAGCCGGATGCCGGAGCCGCCGGGCGAGCGGTAGGCGCTGATACGGCCGGTGTCCGGGCGGAAGCCGTTCGCCGGGTCCTCGGTGGTGATACGGCACTGGAGCGCGGCACCGCGCAGGGTGACGGTCTCCTGGGAGAGCCCGAGGTCGGCCAGGGTGGCGCCGGCGGCGATGCGCAGCTGCGACTGCACGAGGTCGACGTCGGTGACCTCCTCGGTCACCGTGTGCTCGACCTGGATGCGGGGGTTCATCTCGATGAAGACGTGATTGCCGTCGCGGTCGAGCAGGAACTCGACGGTGCCCGCGTTGCGGTAGCCGATCTCCCGGGCGAACCGTACGGCGTCGGCGCAGATCCGCTCGCGCAGCGCCGGGTCGAGGTTGGGCGCGGGCGCCAGCTCGATGACCTTCTGGTGGCGGCGCTGCACCGAGCAGTCGCGCTCGAAGAGATGGATGACGTTGCCGTGGCCGTCGGCGAGGATCTGCACCTCGATGTGGCGGGGCTCGACCACGGCCTTCTCCAGGAAGACGGTGGGGTCGCCGAACGCGGAGGCCGCCTCGCGGGACGCCGCCTCGATGGCCTCCCGCAGCGCGGCCGGATCCTGGACCCGGCGCATACCGCGCCCGCCACCGCCGGCGACCGCCTTGACGAACACGGGGAAGCCGATCTCGTCGGCGGCCCGCACCAGTTCGTCCACGTCGGTGGACGGCTGGGAGGACCCCAGCACCGGTACGCCGGCCGCGCGGGCGGCGGCCACCGCGCGCGCCTTGTTGCCCGTCAGCTCCAGGATGTCGGCGCTCGGACCGACGAACGTGATGCCCGCCTCCTCGCACGCCCGCGCCAGCTCGGGGTTCTCGGAGAGGAACCCGTAGCCCGGGTAGACGGCGTCGGCGCCGGCCTGCCGGGCGGCCCGGATGATCTCGTCGACGGAGAGGTAGGCCCGCACGGGATGACCCGGCTCACCGATCTCATAGGCCTCGTCGGCCTTCAGCCGGTGCAGCGAGTTGCGGTCCTCGTGCGGGAAGACGGCGACGGTTCGCGCGCCCACTTCGTACCCGGCACGGAATGCGCGGATCGCGATCTCGCCACGGTTGGCGACCAGTACCTTGCGGAGCATTCCTGATCCCTTCGACCTGCGATGAGGAACACCATGGTCCCGGCAATGGTGCCACCGCGCCACGAGAACCGTGTCACTGAGTGCCATGTGAGCTGGGTCACTATCGAAAGTCGCTGGTCACAGCGCCCTGCCGCCGCATCCCCGTCTGCGCCCTCCCCCTCTCCATGGCCCGCAGTGCCACCCCGCGGCTGTTCCCGGGCACTCCGGCCGAGACGGATCCGTCCAGGTCCGTCCAGGTCCGTTCGGTGGGCGCGGGGCCCCGCTCAGGGGAGAGCCACCGTGGTCACCGGGTCGTAGGGCGCCCCGCAGCCCGGCCCGCGCGACCTGCGACCGGGCCCGTGGAACCGCGCACGACCAGTTGGGTGGGCAGGCGCAGGGTGCGCGGCTTCCGTCGCTCGCCGGCGGCGGACTGCGCCAGCAGTTCCAGGCTGAGCGAACCGGCCCGGTCCATGGGTACGGCGATGCTGGTCAGGGAGGGGTCGGCGATCTCGGCGAGGGGCGTGTCGCCGATGCCCACGACGCCGAGGTCGTCCGGGACCCGGAAGCCGAGTCGGCGTGCTCCGGCGATGATGCCGAGGGCGATGGAGTCGTTGTGCGCGATCACCGCGGACGCGCCGGAGGCGATCACCCCGGCCGCCGCGGCCGTACCGCCGGCCACCGTCTCGGACTGCCGTCCCAGCACTTCGAGTACGAGGTCCGCCTGTTCGGCGTGGGTCCGGGCCAGGTCGAGGCGGTGGCCGCCGGCCCAGGAGTGCTGCGCGCCCGGGACGTACGCGAGGTGGGTGTGGCCCAGCGCGGCCAGGTATTCGGCGGTCTGGCGGAGGCCGTCGGCCGCGTCGGTGAGGACGCAGTCGGCGGCCGTGGTCTCGCGGTCGACGAGGACGACGGGGGTGTCGCCGCACAGATCGACGACCTCCTCGGCGTCGAGTCGGGGCGCACACACGACGATCCCCGCGGAGCCGGCGCCGAGCCGCGTGATCGCCTGCCGCTCGTGGTCCGGGTCGTGGTCGGTGTCGGCGAGCACGATCGTCTGCCGACGGTGCCGGCCCTGGGCCTGCGCCGCCTTGACGAAGATGCCGTAGACCGGGTCGGCGATGTCGGGAACGACGACGGCCACGCTCGCCGTCGCGGTGGTGGCGTCCTGTTCCGGCCGCCAGACGACCGGGCGGGGCGATGGCTCGTAGCCGAGTTGTTCCGCGGCTTCCCGAACCTTGCGCAAGGTTTCCGTACCGAGCCGCTCGGGTTCACTGAAGGCCCGGGAGGCCGTGGAGAGGGCGACATTCGCCTGCTTGGCGACATCGGTCAAGGTGGGGGCCACGCTGCCACTCCGTCTTCTTCGTCGGCGAGGGATGAGCAGTGCCTCTCCATGCTCGGCAAGCTTGCGCAATTTTGTCAAGATTGCCGCAAGTGAACGGAGGCCCGCCGGACCGTCGGTGGGGACGGCGGTGTGGCGGGCCGGGGTCCGTTCAGCGGCTCCCGGTCACGCCGTTCGTCAGGACGGTCGGCGTCCCCCGGACCTCGTCAAGGCCGCCGCGTCGGCGGGAGGGACATCGGTTCGCCGGGGCGGGTACGTCGTCGGCTACGCCAGTGGGCCAAGGTCGCCTTCGAGGGTGGTCCGGAGGATCGGGGGGCGGTCCCAGAGGGCGAGGATCTCGTTGGCGAGATCGACGATCGGGAGCACGGGGTGGTCGTTGCGCACCTCGATGGAGGCGGCCAGCAGAGTGCGCGGGACGGCTCCCGCGTCGAGGAGGACACGCCAGTCGTCGGGCGCGATTTCGAGGAACTCCAGTCCCTTCAGCTGAGCGATCTCCAGGGGGTCGGCGAGCGTGCCGGGGTAGGCGCGGAGGGTGCGCAGGCGGGGCAGTCCGACGACGGGGGCGAGGCTGAAGGGTTCGCCGTCCCATACACCGAGGCTCAATGCCTCCAGGCCGGGGTGGGCGGCGGCTTCGACGCTCCGCACACTGGCGTGGTTGACCCAGACCACGGCTGACGGCTCGTCGTCCCCGTGACGGCCGCGGCGCTCCTCCGCGGACCTCCGCATCACCATGTCCGTGAGGCAGTCGGCGACCAGGTCGGCGCCGGTGTGCTCCTCGTGGCCGATCATGATGATCTGCCCCAGGTGTCCGCGCGGGCCCGGGGTCAGGTCGACGGCGATCCGGTCGCCGCCGCCGTTGTCGCCGAAGGCGATCCAGCCCGGTGAGCCGACCAGTCCCTGCACGGCGGCGTCGGATGGAGTGACGACCGCGTCCATCGCCCCGAACCGCCACAGGGTCGGGCGGGAACGCGCGTCGGCGATGTACAGCTCGTCCAGGGGGAACAGTTCGCAGCCGACCGCCATGGCTTCGCGGCCCGCCGCCTCGTGGTCGTCGCCCCAGTCCTCCCAACGCGCCCGCGTCACCCGGTAGAGCGCTTTCAGTTCGTCGGGGAGTGCGACACCCAGGCGGGCCTCGGCGGCGGCGATCTCCTCCTCGGTGGCGCCCACGGCACCGGGTATCCGTTCCCGCAGTGTCCGCTCCAGCAGCGCCGGGTCCGCGGTCGGGGCCGGGACCGCGTCGGGCGTCGGTTCGGGCAGACGGCGCCAGGGCTCGGGGACGGCGCCCTCGACGAGGAGCAGCGAGCCGGGGTGCGGGCCGCCGACGCCGAGTTCCGCGGCAGGGCTGGGGCCGAGCAGACGGAGCACGGCCCGCCCGGTCGGCGAGGCCTCCAGTGTGAACGAGACGCCGTCGACGCCGGCCTCCATGAGCGCGTTCCGCACCAGCTCCACCGCGTCCCACTCGGCCTGCATGTCCTCGACCTGAGCGGCTCGGCCGGGCTTCGGCATCGCTCGTGTCAGGGGCACGCTCCACCCGTGGACGCCTATCCGCCCGGCCACCTGGCCGCCCGGCGCGGCGAGTCGTTCCGCCTTGTCGGCCCACAGGAGCCTCGACAAGGGTTCCCACGTGGTGAAGTCATGGAGCGCGGACAACGGTGACCTCCGGTGATTCCGGCGAGCGGGGCGAGGCGATTATCACGGACGGCCGTGTCCGGGCCGGGTCCGGCCCTCTGCCCGGACAGTCTTTAAATCGTTTCATTCCTCATGAGCTCGATTCCGCATCAACCATTGACCGAATTCGATACGGAACCCTAACCTCCGGGCAATCGCTTTGAAACCTTTCACCAACCGAACCGAAGGTGCACCATGGCGCGGGCTCTCTCACGGCGAAGACTCCTCCAGCTCGGCGGCACCGCGGCTGCCTCCGTCGTCCTGTCCGGCGGACCCCAGGCCTTCGCCGCCCCCGCCCCGAGGGCCGCCGCCGGCCCGATGGGTGTGCCCGGTGCTCCCGGGAAGCCGCCCGCGCCCACCGGGATGCTCGCCGATCTGCTGCCGCAGGCACTCGGGACGAGCGCCGGGGAGCGTCCCCGGTTCAGCTGGCAGGTGCCCGACTTCGGCGCGGGTACGGTGCAGCGCGCCTACCAGTTGCAGGTGGCGGCCACGCCGGGCGGCTTCGACGACGACCGGCTGGTCTGGGACTCCGGTAAGCGGGCGTCGGCCGACTCCACCGCCGTACCGTATGCCGGGCCCGCGCTGGAGCCCCGTACGGCCTACTGGTGGCGGGTCAGCAGCTGGGGCGAGCAGCGGTCGGCCTGGTCGGAGCCTGCTCTGCTGGCGACCTCGGTCGAGGACGAGTGGGAGGCCGAGCCGATCTGGGTGCCGGCCGGGCCGGTCATGACCGACGGAACGTTCGCGACCCGGCTGAAGATCACCACCGTGGCGGCCGGGCTGTGGTTCCGGGCCACGAACACGGCCAACAACTACATGTGGCAGCTGCGCGCGGGCAGCCCCGGTGTGCTGCGCAAGCACGTCTGCGTGGGCGGTACGTACACGGTGCTCGGCGAGGTCAAGCTGCCGTTCGCGGTCACCACCGGGGAGTGGGTGGAGCTGAGCGTCACCATGGAGGGCGCCACCTTCACCACCAAGGTCAACGGCACGGTCGTGGACACCACCACCCACAGCCGCTACGCCTCCGGCAACATCGGTCTGCGCAACGGGCTCACCGAGTCACAGGTCTACGACCGGGTCACGTTCACGGCCGCCGACGGCACGGTCCTGCTCGACGACGACTTCGCCTCCGACAAGGGCACCTTCGCCGCCGGCACCGTCTCCGGCGGTGTCCTCACCTTCCCCACCGGCGCCTCCTCGCTCTCCTCCTACGGCGCGGACGACACCTGGGCGCTGCTCCGCCACGAGTACGAGACGGAGGCCGGCAAGGACATCGCCGCCGCGATCCTCCATGTCGCGGCCACCTCGCCCGATCCGGCCCGGCAGTACGTCGCGAAGGTGTGGAGCAACGGCACCACGGTCGGCTACGCCTCCGTCCGCTCCGGTACCGGGACCGCCTACCAGGCCTTCGACATCACCTCCACACTGCGGGCCGACGGCAAGGCCAACGCGCTGGCCGCGCTGTGCTGGACCACCTCGCAACAGAAGTTCCTGGCCCAGCTGGAGATCACGTACACGGACGGCAGCCGGTCCACGGTCGCCTCGGGAGACCACTGGAAGGCACGTCGCCAGGCCGGGTTGCTGCCGTCGAAGGGCAGTGCGGGCAGCGGCTACTTCACCGTCCCGCAGGAGTACTGGGACCTGCGCCGGGAGCCCGTCGGCTGGACCGAGCCGGGCTTCGACGACGGCGACTGGCTCGCCCCGGTCGTCCGGACCGCGATCGACGGTCTCGTCCCGGCGCCGATCGAGGCGATACGCCCGCACGACGTCACCCCCGCCTCCGTGACGGAGGTCGCCGACGGGCGCTGGCTGGTCGACCTCGGCCGGGAGATCGTCGGCGGGCTGGCCCTGGAGATCACCGGCAGTGCCGGCGACACCATCGAGGTGCGGCTCGGGGAGGAGCTGAACTCCGACGGCACGGTCAAGTACCAGCTGCGCGCCACCAACACCTATCGCGAGGTGTGGACGCTGCGCGACGGCGAGCAGCGCTTCGAGCACTGGGGCTACCGCGGCTTCCGCTGGGCCGAGCTGCGCACGTCGCTGGACCTGTCGAAGGCGGTCGTCACCGGCCGCGCCTGGAAGCTCGACTGGGACGACTCGCACGCCTCGTTCCGCAGCTCGGACCCCGCGCTGGACCGGGTCTGGGAGCTGTGCCGGTACTCCATCGAGGCCACGCGGGGCGACCTCTACACGGACACCCCGACCCGTGAACGCGGCCCGTACGAGGGCGACGCGCTGATCAACCAGCTCTCCGAGTACGGCGTGCAGCGGTCGTACGCGCTGGCCCGCTGGTCCAACGACTATCTGGTCCGCAAGGGCACCTGGCCCACCGAGTACCGGTTGATGTGCGCGATCTCCGCCTGGGAGGACTATCTCGCCACCGGTGACGACCGGCAGCTCGCCAAGGACTACGACCTGCTCACCGGCAAGAACCTCACCTCGTATCTGGACGCCGACGGTCTGGTCCGCAAGGCGCCCGGCAACACCAGCCAGGACCTGGGCGACCTGGTCGACTGGCCGGCCGCCAGTCGCGACGGCTATGTCTTCACCAACGTCAACACGGTCGTCAACGCCTTCCAGTACGCGGCGTTCGCGGCTCTCGCCCGGTGCGCCACGGCCCTCGGCAAGGACGATGACGCGACCGCGCTGCGCGGCCGGGCCGACACCCTCGCCGAGGCCATGCGCACCACCCTCCTCGACAGTTCCGCCGGGCGGTTCGTCGACGGCGTCGGCACCACGCACAGCGCCCAGCACGCCACCGCCTTCCCGGTGGCGCTCGGTGTCGCGGACGGTCTGGACGAGGCCGTGCTGACCAGGCTGGGCGACACGCTGGCGGGCGGTGGCATGAAGGTCAGCGTCTACGGGTCGCAGTTCCTGCTCGACGCGCTGTTCCGGCTCGGTCGCTCCGACGCGGCGCTCGCGCTGCTCACCTCGACGGCCACGAACTCGTGGCTGCACATGCTCGACGCGCTCAAGGCCACCATCGTCACGGAGGCGTGGGACCCCGCGCTGAAGTCGAACATGACGCTCTCCCACGCCTGGGCGTCCGCGCCCGCGAACGCCGTGGCCCGGCACATCCTCGGCGTCCGGGTCAGCGCGCCCGGCGCCGCCGAGTTCCTGATCCGGCCGAGGACGGGAGCGCTGAGCGAGGCCGAGGGAACGGTCCCGTCGATGCGCGGGCCGGTCTCCGTCCACGTACGCCGCTCCGGGGACACGCACACCACACGGGTGACCGTGCCGCCGAACACCCGTGCAGTGCTGGAGGTGGAGATCGGCGACGCCGATCCGGCGGCGTACCGGGTGACGGGGACGGCACCCGGCGGGCGGGGACCGGTGCAGGTCAAGCCGGTCACCGACCTCACGGGCACCGTGCTGCGGGTCGGTCCGGTCGGCTCGGGCACGACAGAAGTGGTACGGAAGTGAGCAATTCCGAAGTGACAGACGTACGGAAGTGACGGAAACCCGGAACGTCGACCCGAGCTGAGCTAGCCTCAAATCCTTGGGGGCGAACTGACGTACGGGAAGAGTCACTTCGGGGGTGTTGTGTCAGACCAGCGGCCGGTGCCGGCGCGTTCAGCGGCAGATCGGGCTCCGGCGCTGCGACAGGCGGGTGCTCTGCCTCTGCGCCCCGGCGACCCGGACCAGGTCGGTCCGTTCGTGTCGCTGGGGCTGCTCGGCAGCGGGGGCATGGGACGCGTCTACTTGGCGCGTCCCGTGGACGGCGGCCCCGACCTGGTCGCGGTGAAGGTGATCCGGCCGGAGTACGCGGAGGATGTGCGGTTCCGGCGCCGGTTCGAGCGCGAGGCGTCCGTCCACGAGTCGGTCCGCACCCCGCGCATGCCGAGGCTGCGCGGCACGGGATTCGACGACGAGCTGCTGTGGATGGCCACCGAGTACCTGCCGGGGCTCGACCTGGCCGAGGCCGTACAGGAGGACGGCGGCCTCGGACCGGACGCCGTGTGGCGGCTCGTGGCGGAGCTGGGACGGGCGCTCGCCGACCTCTCCGCCGCGGGCATCGTGCACCGGGATCTGAAGCCGTCCAACGTCCTGCTGTCCGTCCGGGGTGCGCACGTCATCGACTTCGGCATCTCGAAGGCCGCCGACGCCAGCGCCATCACCAGCACGGGGAACCGGGTGGGCACCCCCGCGTACATGTCACCGGAGTACCTGAGGACCGGCGAGTGCGACACCGCGTCGGATGTGTTCTCCCTCGCCTGCACGCTCGTCTACGCGACCACCGGGAGCGCCCCGTTCGGCGACGGCACCGGGGTCGACGTGATGCACCGGGTGGCCTTCGAGGAACCGAACGCGAAGGTGATCGGCGAGATCGCGGCGGCCGACGAGACGCTCGCCGCGTTGCTGTCCGCCTGCCTGGCGAAGGAGCCGGGGCGCCGGCCGACTCCACAGGAGCTCGTCGGGGCGGCTCGGTCCCACGCCGGGATGCCGTCCGGGCGACCAGGTGCCTCCGGCGCGTCCGGTGGCCCCGGCTCTTCCGGCGGCTCCGGCTCTTCCGGCAGCCCCGGCCCTTCCGGCCGCTCCCCCTGGCCCGAGCCGCTGGGCGGCAGAGTCCTCGCCCGGCAGCAGGGGTACGAGGTGCTGCGCCGGCTTCCCCTCGAACAGACCCCCGGCGTCCCGTCCGCACAGGCCCCCGCCGTTCCCTCCGCGAGCGACCGGCGGCAGGTACGGCAACAGGTGGCGGCATCCGCCCCGGTCGCGTCGGGG
>NZ_AEJC01000486.1 GCF_000317595.1 Streptomyces ipomoeae 91-03
CGGAGCTGCGCCCCTACCGACAGGAGTTCCCCGCCGTCGAGGTCATCGAGGAGGCCCGCCCCGGTAAACCGGCGGACCACCTGATCGACGCCTCCCACGACTCGTCCCTGCTGGTCGTGGGCCGCCGCATCCGCCACTCCCCCCTCGGCCCCCACATCGGCCCCGTCACCCACGCCGTACTCCACCACGCGGCGGCACCGGTGGCGGTCGTCGCCCACGGCTGATCGTTCCCCGTGCGGGCGCCATGGGTTCCCCAGCGGCGAGAGCGGATGCCCTACTCCGAGGCCGCCGCCGCGTTGAGGATGTCGTGGAGGTCCCGGAGGGCGGATTCCCATTCGGCCGGAGGGAGCTCCGCCCGTACGACGTGCCGCACGAGGCGGTGGACGCGCAGGGAGTTGCCCGAGGTGTCGGCCTCCGCCAGGCACAGCCGGGTCAGTTCGGTGACGAGGGCGTCGAGCCGGGGTGTCGCGTCGAGCGTGGTGTCGTAGGGGCGGAGCGCGGCGAGTGCGGCGTCGCTCCGTACGGTGGACAAGGGCAGCGACAGGGGAGCGAAGCGGCAGCACAGCTGCAGCAGTCGATGCGCGGCCGGGGATCTCTTCCGCAGGGCCGCCTCCGCGAGCCGTGCGGGCCCCTCCGGTGAGCTTCCGCCGGACCCGCGGACGCCCTCGTCCCTGTCGCCCGGCCTCAACTGTGCCAGGTACTCCCCGACCCCGTCCTCCGCCCCGTTCTCGGCGAGCCAGGCGCCGGCCTGGTCCAGCGCCAGCGGCGGCAGGTCGCCGAGAGCCGTCGCCAGGTCGTCCGCCCCGACCCGGCCCAGCGACGGCACGCGGCCGAGCAGCAGATCCGCGCTCTCCATCGGGCCCATCCGCTCCAGCACCAGCGGGTGGCCCAGCTTCTCCCACCGCGTGTCACGGGCGGTGATCAGGACACGACCAGGGCCCAAGGGCAGGAGCCCCGCGAGTACGTCCGGGTCGGCGGCGTCGTCGTAGACCAGGAGCCAACGGCCGTAGGGTGTGCCCGCCTCCAGGGCGGACAGTGCCCGCCGGGCCGCCGCGTCGATCCCGCCCGCCGCGGGGAGCTCCAACCGGCGTGCGAGACGGGCCAGCGCGGTGGTGACGAGGTGCCGGGTGACGGCCGGGACCCACCATACGAGGTCGTAGTCCGCGCGGAAGCGGTGGACGTACTCGATCGCCAGTTGCCGACGGCCCATGCCCAGCCCCGCCGCACGTACGGCCACCCTCCGGCTGACCGCCAACGCGTCGTGCACCGCGTCGAGTTGGAGATCGCGCCCGACGAATCGGGGGTTGCGGGGTGGGGCCTGCCAGACGGCGGGGCAACTGTTGGGAAAGCTGGGACCCGGGTCGTTCGGTCGCTCCCGCCCACGGCCGCCGACCGCCTCCAGTACCGCCGCCCGTGCGGACCCGGCGTCCAGGGAGGCCAACTCGACCGGTGTGTGCCGGGCGTAGGGTTCCGGCAGTACGGCCCCGTCGTCGATCCGCAGCAGCACCGGCGCCTGCCCGGTGTCGGTGGACGGCCAATCAGCCCGGGACCGGGGCGACTTGAGGTACGCCGACGACACCAGCATGACCCTGCGTACGGTTGCCCCGCTCTGCCGGTCGGTGCCGAAGGACGGCGGAACCACCTGGAAACCGGCGCGTGTCAGCACCCAGCGGGCCCAGTCGGCCCACATCCGGTCGCGGGGCACCGAGGACAGGACCACCGGTGTGACCTCGGGCGACAAGGGCCGTACGAACGACCCCAGGTGGTACCGCCGCAGGCTCTCGTCGAGCGGCGGCAACCGGGTGACCCGGCCTCCGGTGATCACCGAGGTCAGCCGCTCGTACGCGGTCAACAGGCTGTCCGGGTCGCCGGGCACGTCCTTGAAAGTGGCGAGGACCTCCTCGTGCTCGTACCCCGTGCGGTGCGGGATGCGGTTCTCCGCCCAGTACCGGCGCAGCGAGTCCGCGGACAACCCGTGGGGGACGTCGGCGAACCGTGACCTGGCGAGTTCCCGTCCGGCGGTGAAGGCGTCCGTCTGTTGTTCGTTGACCCGCATGGGCAGCGGGAGGATGCGGACTCCACGGCTCGGCGCGGTACGCGCCACATGGAGGGCTGTGAGTGCCGCGCCGTCGATGCTCTGGTCGTTGAGGGTGAAGCAGCTCACCAGGATGTCGGGCAGTTCGCGGATGCAGATGTCGACCGCGCTGCCCATGCCCGAGCGGCTGTCGATCAGTACGTAGTCGTACTCGCGTCGCCAGCGTTCCCGGAGGGCGCCCAGGAAGCGCGCGTCGAGGTCCTCCCAGCGGAACGACGCGAGGGTGGCGTGATAGTCACGGTCCTGTCGCCCGGCCGACAGGCAGTTGAGCCGTCCCGAGCCCGGGAAGGTCCACTCCACGGACATGGCGTGCTCGACGCCGGCGTGCCGTAGATAGAACTCCTCGTCCGGGCGCCCCCGGTGGCGCAGATCGTCGGTGAAGTCGGTGAAGTGATCGATCAGCCCCGTGGATCCCAGGGCGTCCCGGGGCAGGAAAGGCCTGTAGTAGCGCGGCAGCCCACCGGGTGTCTCCAGGTCCCAGTCCGAGGCGAGCACCCGGTGCCCGTTCGCGGCGAGGATCCAGGCCACGTTGGCCAGGGCCATGGTGCGGCCGACACCGCCCTTGTACGAGTAGAAGGTGATGATCCGTCCCCCGCGTCGACTGGTCATCGGCGGCCTACCGCGGAGAGTCCGGGCCGCGCAGGCGGGGACGCGGGTACACGAACTCCTTGGTGAGGCTGCTGAACCCGTCGACGGCATGACGCACCACTGTGGGCAGGATCTGATGCAACGCCGCCAGTGTTCCGACTCCGCCCACCGACGTCCGGGACGCGGAACGACTCAGCCTGAGGAGACGCGGCATGACGGCCTCCAACTCGGCGGGTCCCGGCCCTCCGTCGGCATGGCTCCCGGGATCCTGCTGATTCCACGGCACCACCACCGCCATCGTCGGGGACGCCATCCGGTCCACCCGTGAGAGCAGGTCGCGATGGAACCGACTGCGCAGCACCCAGGGATCGACGAGAAGGATCCCGGGCGCCCTCGGCGGCCCCGCGCGGAGGAAACGGTCGGCATCCCGCTCGAAGTCACCGACGTGGACTTTGTAGTCCATCCTGCGGACGTGATCGGCGACATCGTCACCGAGTGGTCTGGCCGATTCGGGATGGTACGGGTTCCAGTCGTGCGGCCGGTCTCCGTAGTAGTCCGGCTCGCGGCCCGGCGGCAGGTCCGAACGGGTACAGGCGAGCACCGAGATGTCGAAGTCCGGCGGGCCCCCGGAGCCGAACGCACTGGGCAGTGACTCGTAGTCCCGATAGACGTGGCCGTCGTCGAGAGTCGCTTCGCGGGCCACCTTCACGATCTGCTTGGCCAGTCGGTACACAGCCCGTTCGTATTCGTCCCGCAAGTAGCGGAGCTTGATCAGCCCGTAGAAGCCCTCGTCCGCGTAGTCCTGCCCCAACGCGGCATGGTCGAACTGCAAGTCCCTGGCCACTCGGGGCAGGTGACTCGGCTCCACGGGGACCCACAACGCCGGGACGATCGCGCTCTCCCGCGGGGCACCGTCGCGCGCCCGCCGGTCGACCTGGCGCTGGGAGAACGCCCACCACTCCCGGCCGCACTGCTCGCTGACGAAGTACCGCGGCGAGTACAGCGGGACGAACACCCTGCAGTGGGCGAGGTTCTCCGACAACTCGTCCCTCCAACGGACGCCGACCGCCGTGCTCTGGTCCAGGAAGCCGGCCCGGGAGCCCCATGGAAGGTCGGTCAGCTGCAGGACGTGTGCGGACAGGTCGTCATACAGCTTCCGCACCCAGACGTTGGGATCGGCGTCGCCCGCGTCCCGCTTCCGGGCGTGGGCATAGCTCAGGAAGAAGTACGGCTTCGCAGAGTTTGACCGCCTGTCCTGCATCCGTTGCCACTCCTTCCCTCACAACGACCGCAGAAAGACCCCGAGTTCGAGCATGTCAATACGGTAGTAGTCCTGCGGGTGCACCACGATGGTCAGTGATCCGCACACCCCCTGTGCCCGCGAGTGGGCCACGAACGACAGCAGGATCATCTTCAGCAGGCTCGCGTGGTCCATGTTGTTGATCCGGGCGAGGTCGGATCCGGTGATGGGCATGGCGACCTCGTCGCGGTGGCCGTGGCGCCGGACGGCGTCCCAGAGTCGGGCGAGGCTGTTCCACAGTTGTTCCGTGCCGCAACCGACCATCAGGTCATTGTTCATGCGGCCGTACGCCGTGCAGAAGAAGGCGCGCCCGGAGTCCTTGACCACGGCGACCGTGCCGATCGGATACCGCTCCAGTTTCCCGAGCCGCTTCTCGGTACGGGCCTCCGTCCGCACCGGTGTCACGTCCGCGAGGGCCTCGTCGAGGCGGGCGTCGAGGGTGGTGACGTCGCCGTCGTACACCCGGTGCAGGAACTGACCCTGGACGCTGCGGCGTGAGACGAGGGACTCGTCGGCCGTGTCGGTGTCGAACGTGTCGGTGAAGCCGATGACGAGATGGCACCGATGGTCGAACAGGTCACCCACCTCGACCGTGACCGTGATGTCGGGATGGGTGAAGTCGCGGCTGATCCTGTTGCGGGGGAGCGAGACCAGCGTCGCGATCAGCGCGGCCAGGCCCGCGATACCGAGGAAGGTGGGCCAGCGGGGCAGGTCGGCGTCGGGCCACAACGTGAAGACGAGCTGGGCCGCACCCGCCAACAGGCCGAACTGGACGGCGCAGTTGCGCCCGAGCAGGACGAGACCGAGCCTTGTGCCGAACAGCATGCGCAGACGTCGTACGGGACCGGCCACCGAGGCTAGGCCCCCTCGTCAGGGTTGGCCCGATCCGCGTTGGCCCGATCCGCGTTGGCCCGGCCCTCCGGGCGCGGGTCGGGGTCGGGGCGGCCGAGATCGGCGAACATCCCGTCGAACAGGACCCGGGTCTTGCGCAGATCGCTCGCCCGCTCCGCGTTGCCCTCGGCGACCGCCTGCTCCAGGGCGCTGATCCGGTCGACCTGCTGCCGCAGAAGGGAGAGCATCTGGTCCTGGATCTCCTCCTCGGACGGTCTGGGCACGGGGGCGTCGTCGCCCTCCGCCTTCTTCGCGTCACGGGCGGCGAGGGTGATCCTCGTGAGGCCGTCCCGCAGTTCGGGCCAGTACTTCTCGAAGAGGTCGTCGATGAGTTTCTCGTCCTGCCGTACCTCGCACAGACGGTTGATGGTCTTGATCAGGCTCAGCACCTCTTCCGGCACGTCCGCCGGCGTGGCCTGGAACTGGGTCAGCGGTGTGCCCACCAGGTCCGTCACCGTCGTGCCGAGCAGCAGGAACGGGGCGAGTCTCGGGCCGCCGAGCTCCCGGGAGAGCGCGCCCGCCTCGAAGTTGATCCATGGGGTGCGGCGGTTCTCCGGGGTGACACAGACGATGCCGAACTGCGAACCGGCGAGCCGCGCCGCGATCGCGTCGTAACCCCGGTCGCCCTTCGCGATGTCCTCCGACGACACGAAGGGTTCGATGAGAGGGTTGAAGGCGGGCAGCGTGCCGCGCAGCAGAAGCGCGCACTGCCGGGACGGCTCGCCGGACCAGCTCAGGAAGACCTTGAGTTTCGACACCGTGCTCCCCCGTAGCCGCCATCGTGCCTGACCGTGTCTGTGCCCGTTGTCGCCGGTCACGATCGTATCCACTGTTCCGGTCGACGAGACAGGGTTCGGGGACGTCCGAACAGCTCCGGAACGGCTGACGGGGAGGAACAGCCAAGGTGCCGTGACCCCGGTCCCGTGGCGTCGGCGACGACTGGCGCCGCCGGTGTCGGCCCGCAGTCGTGTGCCTTGAGCCGGGGCAGGGGTCCCGCGTGCCGGCGGAACTGACCGTGGGCGGCGTCGGGTGTGCCGGCGCCGCCCACTCCGGGTACGTCCGCCTGGCCGGCCGAGCCCGGCCACCGCCCCGCCGTAGCCGCCGCGGCACGCGATCCGATCGTCGCCGAGAGCGGGCCGTGCGTGCTCGCGGCGAGTCTCCAACTCCTCGGCCGGGTTGCGGAGTCGGTGCTGTTCGCCGAGTCGCGACCCGTCTCGTCGTCTTCGACCACCACCCGGGGGCGACACCGGACGGGAGGCGTTCGAAAGCGGCCCGCCCCGGTCGGCCGCCGCCGGTCACACCGCCCCCGGCACACTGACAGCGGTGATCGAGCGCGGGGACGACCTCCCGCCCCGCCACTGTTCACACCCGGCCCCGACGACGACCCCGCCCGGTTCGAGACCGCGCTCCGCGTGCCTCAGCGCAGGGAGTTGAACTCGATCGCCGGGCAGCGGTCCATGACCATGTCGAGACCGGCGGCGCGGGTGCGGTCGTAGGCCTCTTCGTCGATCACGTCCAGCTGGAACCAGACGGCCTTGGCCCCGATACGGACGGCCTCGTCGGCGACGGGGCCCGCGAGGTCGCTGTTGACGAACACGTCGACGACGTCCACCGGGAAGGGGATGTCGGAGAGGGAGGCGTAGCCCTGCTCCCCGTGGACGGTCTCGGCCTTCGGGTGCACCGGCACGACACGCTTGCCGTGGCGCCGGAGCACGTCCGCCACGCCGTACGCCGCGCGACGCCGGTTGGTGGACAGGCCCACGACGGCCCAGGTGTCGCCGAGCTCCGTCAGGATCTTGCGGACCGTAGCGGGGTCGCCATACATGTGCCGCTCCTCTGGTAGTGCGTGCCGGGTCACTGGACTGCCTGCGGCAACAGTGAAAGACGCTCCACGATTCCCCGGTGGCCGGAGCGGTCGGTTGCCCGGAATGTCACCCTCCGTACTGCGCTCCGCCGTCCCCGCGCCTACGCTCACCCCGTGCTGCGTATCACCGACGCCCGGACCGGCGAGCCCGCCGACATCCGCAGGGCGCTCACCCGGATCCACGCCCATGTGCCGCGGAACGACACCTCGGCGCTGCGCGTCCTGCTCGTCGCCGACGTCCTCGCCCGCGCCCTGGAACTGGGCGGCAGCCCCGCCCTGCTGACCGCCGACCCACCCGCCGGACTCCGGGAACGCGCCGACGACCTCGGCATCAGGCCGACCGAGCGCGCCCCGTTGGGAGGAGGAGAGCGGCGGGTGCTGCATGTGCTCGGCTCCGGGGACGTGACGGCCGATGACCACGGCGGTGAGGATTCCGGCGCGGGCGTCGTGGTCGAGGTCGCGCCGGTGACCGGATCGGAGGCGCCGGCCGCGTCCGGCACCGACCTGCGGCTCGCCCTCCTGGCCCAACCCCGCCACGCCCCGGTCCACCTCGACGCCACCGCCCTGACCGAGGCCCGCGACACGCTGGACCGCTGGCGCGAGGCGGTGGCCCACTGGGCGACGCGACCGTCGAAGCCGATCCCCGAGCCCGTACGCCAGGCCCTGCGCGCCGCCTGGGAGGACGACCTGGACGTGCCCGCCGTGCTCGGCGTACTGCGCGACGTGGCGGCGGCGGATCCCATGCCGGACGGCGCGCGCTTCGAGTCGTACGCCTTCGCGGACCGGCTCCTCGGGCTGGAGCTCACCAGGGAGATCGGGGCATCGGCATGAGCGGACAGTCCCGTAGGGCCGGGCGTCGCGGGGCCGGACCATTGCGCAGGCTCGTCGTCCTGCGGCACGCCAAGTCCGCCTGGCCGGTCGGCGTGCCCGACCACGAGCGGCCCCTGGCGCCCCGTGGCCGCCGTGACGCCCCCGCCGCAGGGCGGGCCCTGGCCGAGGCGGACTGTCTGCCCGACCTGGCCCTGTGCTCCACGGCCCTACGGGCCCGGCAGACCTGGGAGTTGGCGTCGGCCCAGTGGGGGACACCGCCGGCCGTGAGGTACGACGCGCGGGTGTACGCGGCGGACGTACCGGAGCTGCTCGATGTGCTGCACGAGGTCCCCGACCGGGTGGGCACCCTCCTGCTGGTGGGGCACAACCCCGGCCTCGAGGAGCTGGTACTGGAGCTGGCCGGGGACGCGCTCGGCGACACGCTGGACGACGTACGGACGAAGTTCCCCACCTCGGCGATCGCGTTCCTCTCCTGGTACGGCGACTCATGGGCCTCACTCGCCCCCGGCACGGCACTGCTGACGGACATGATCGTGCCCAGGGGCAAGAAGAAGCCCTGACCGGCTCGCGGGCGAGGCCCGGGGCGCCGATACCCCCACCCTGCGGCAGCTTCGGCGCTGCCCGGCGGGGCCCTGCCCCGGCCTGCGCATAGGCTGGCCCGATGCAGGACGAGTACCGCACCGTCGCCCGCGCCGGCGTGCACGAGACCGAGGTCAACCGTTCCCGGTTCCTGTGCGCGCTCGCCCCGGCCGCCACCGAGCAGGAGGCCCAGGACTTCATCGCCGCCGTCCGCAAGGAGCACGCGGACGCCACGCACAACTGCTACGCGTACGTCATCGGCGCCGACGCCGGTGTGCAGAAGGCGAGCGACGACGGGGAGCCCGGCGGCACCGCCGGCGTCCCCATGCTGCAGATGCTGATGCGGCGGGACATGCGGTACGTCGTCGCCGTCGTCACGCGCTACTACGGCGGTGTCAAGCTCGGCGCGGGCGGCCTCATCAGGGCGTACGGTGGCGCCGTGGGCGAGGCCCTGGACGCCCTCGGCACCCTCACGCGCCGCCGCTTCCGCCTGGCCACGGTGACCGTCGACCACCAGCGCGCCGGCAAGGTCCAGAACGACCTGCGGGCCACCGGCCGCGAGGTCCGCGGCGTCCACTACGGCGAGGCCGTCACCATCGAGATCGCCCTCCCCGACGCCGACGTCGACACCGTCCGAACCTGGCTCGCCGACACGACGGCGGGTACGGCCGCATTCGAACTCGGGGGAGAGGCATACGGGGACGCGTGACCGCGGACCTCGCCACGTTCCGGGGCACGTGTGCGTTTCCCGTCACGGGGCACGCGCGCGTGGGCCTCGTCAACCGGCACGCGCGCGTGGAATGCGGTCAGGCGTGGCCGAGCCGGCCCGATACGGCGGTAGCCGCCCGTGATGTCCGACCCGGCCGTTAGTCTCGGGGATCATGAGACTGCTGCACACTTCCGACTGGCATCTCGGCCGGGCGTTCCACCGGGTGAACATGCTCGGTGCCCAGGCCGAGTTCATCGGTCATCTCGTCACGACCGCGCGGGAGCGCGGCGTGGACGCGGTGGTCGTGTCGGGAGACGTGTACGACCGCGCGGTGCCGCCCCTGGCCGCGGTCGAGCTCTTCGACGACGCGCTGCACCGGCTGGCCGAGCTGGGCGTGCCCACGGTGATGATCTCCGGCAACCACGACTCGGCGCGGCGCCTCGGCGTCGGCGCGGGCCTCATCGGACGGGCGGGCATCCATCTGCGGACCGCGCCCTCGGCGGCCGGCACCCCGGTGGTGCTCCCGGACGCCCACGGCGACGTCGCCTTCTACGGGCTGCCGTATCTGGAACCCGCCCTGGTGAAGGACGAGTTCGGGGTGGAGAAGGCGGGCCACGAGGCGGTGCTGGCCGCCGCCATGGACCGGGTCCGCGCCGACCTCGCCACCCGCGCGGCCGGCACCCGTTCCGTCGTCCTGGCCCATGCCTTCGTCACCGGCGGCGCCCCCAGCGACAGTGAGCGGGACATCTCCGTCGGCGGCGTCTCGGCCGTGCCCGCCGGTGTCTTCGACGGCGTCGACTACGTCGCACTGGGCCATCTGCACGGCAGCCAGGCCATCACCGAACGCGTCCGCTACTCGGGCTCCCCGCTGCCGTACTCCTTCTCCGAGGCCGACCACCGCAAGAGCATGTGGCTGGTCGACCTCGGCGCGGACGGCTCCGTCGAGGCGGAGCGGATCGACTGCCCCGTCCCGCGCCGGCTCGCCCGCATCCGGGGGCGGCTGGAGGAACTGCTCGCCGACCCGGAGCTGGCACGGCACGAGGAGGCGTGGGTCGAGGCCACGCTCACCGACCCGGTGCGCCCCGCCGAACCCATGGCCCGCCTGTGCGAACGCTTCCCGCACACGCTCAGCCTCGCCTTCGACCCGGAGCGCGCCCCGGACGACCCGGACGTCTCCTACGCCCGGCGCCTGGCCGGCCGCGACGACCAGGAGATCGCCGAGGACTTCGTGGCCCATGTCCGCGGCACCGGCCCCGACGAGCACGAACAGGCGGTCCTCAGGGACGCGTTCGACGCCGTACGGGCCGACGAGACCCTGCGGGAGACCGCCCGATGACCATCCCGCGCCTCCCGCGCCTCCCGCGCCTCCCGCGCCTCCCGCACCGCCTCGCCACGGAAGGGGCCCGATGAGGCTGCACCGGCTCGACATCACCGCCTTCGGGCCCTTCGGCGGCGCCCAGTCCGTCGACTTCGACGACCTCTCGACCGCCGGGCTCTTCCTCCTGCACGGCCCCACCGGCGCCGGCAAGACCTCGATCCTGGACGCCGTCTGCTACGCGCTGTACGGCTCGGTGCCGGGCGCCCGGCAGAGCGGCCAGGGCATGACCCTGCGCAGCGACCACGCGGCGCCCTCCACCCGCACCGAGGTCCGCCTCGAACTCACCGTCGCGGGCCGCCGGTTGGAGATCACCAGGCAGCCGCCGTGGGAGCGGCCCAAGAAGCGCGGTGCGGGCACGACCCTCGACAAGGCGCAGAGCCTGCTGCGTGAGTACGCCGCCGCCACCGGCTCATGGAAGGACCTCAGCCGCTCCCACCAGGAGATCGGCGAGGAGGTCACCCAGCTGCTGGGGATGAGCCGG
>NZ_AEJC01000487.1 GCF_000317595.1 Streptomyces ipomoeae 91-03
AGCTGGGCGCCCGCGAGGTACAGCTCGCCGGTGACGCCGTCCGGGACCGGCTGGAGGGCCGGGTCGAGCACGTAGGCGCGGGAGTTGTGGGTGGGGGTGCCGATCGTGACGGGTACGCCGGGGGCGCAGGCGTGGGAGGTTGCGGTCACCGAGAACTCGGTGGGGCCGTAGGAGTTGTGGAGCTGGGCGCCGCACTCGCGGTGGAAGCGCGCGGCGAGCCCGGCGGGCAGGGCCTCGCCGCCGCAGCTGACCATGCGCAGCGAGTCGACGGGCACGTACTCGTCGAGGAACGGGCCGAGCATCGCCGGGACGAAGTGGATGACGGTGACCCGCTCGTCGCGGACCAGGCGGGCCAGATAGGCCGGGTCGCGGTGGCCGTCGGGCCGGGCGACGACGAGGGTCGCGCCGCGGGTGAGGGTCCAGAAGACTTCCCACACCGACACGTCGAACCCGACCGGCGTCTTGTGCACGACCCGGTCCGCCGGGGTCAGCCGGTACTCGTCCTGCATCCAGGCCAGCATGTTGGTGATGCCGGCGTGGGTGACGACGGTGCCCTTGGGGCGGCCGGTGGTGCCCGAGGTGTGGATGACGTACGCGGCGTGGTCCCCCCGCAGGGCGACGCCGGGGTCGGTCTCGGGCTCACCCTCGCCGAGGGTCCGTACGTTCTCCTCGTCGATGACGAAGGACGTACGGGAGTCGGCGAGGACGTAGGCGATCCGCTCGGCCGGGTAGCCGGTCTCGACGGGCACGTACGCGGCGCCGGTCTTGAGTACCGCCCACAGCGCGACGATCAGGTCCACCGAGCGCGGCAGTCGCACGGCCACCCGCGACTCCGGCCCCACGCCGCGTCCGCGCAGGGCGTGCGCGAGGCGGTTCACGCGGGTGTTGAGCTCGCCGTACGTCAGCCGCTCGCCCTCGAAGACGACGGCCTCGGCGGCCGGGTCCTGGGCCACACACGTCTCGAACAGCTCCACCAGCGAGCGCGGGTCGGTCGCACGGTCGGTGGCGTTGCGGGCGTGGAAGCGCTCCCGCTCCGTGTCGGAGAGCAGGTCGAGGGCACCGATGGGCAGCTCGGGGTGCTCGATGGCGGTGGTGAGGAGACGGGCGTAGCGGTCGCGGTGGGCGGCGGCCGTCTCGGGGGTGAAGCGGCCGGGGTGGGCGTTGACGGTGATCTCGATGCCGTCGCCGGCCTCGGCGTCGCCCCACGCGTGCAGGGCGAGGTCGCGGACCGGGCCGGAGGCCAGCTGGTGTGCCTCGGCCTGGACGGGCCCGAAGGGCAGGCGGGCGGCTGCGAAGGAGAGGACGTTCAGGGAGGGGCCGTTCAGGGTGCCCGGGTGGGCGGTGGCGGCGAGGTCGCGGCGGAGTTCGTCGTGCGGGTAGCGCTGGTGACGGGTCGCCTCGGCCAGTCGGGCGGCGACCCGGTCGAGCAGTTCGGTGAAGGTCGTCGCACCGTCGACGGGGATCCGCAGCGGGACGTCGTTGACGAGCATGGCGGGTGTCGCCAGGGCGTGCGGGCTGAGGCGGGCGGCCATGAACACGCGGACGAGGACGTCGTGGGCGCCGGTGACGCGGTGGGTGTGGGCGGCCATGGCGGCGATCACCGGCAGGGACCAGCGGGACCCGGT
>NZ_AEJC01000488.1 GCF_000317595.1 Streptomyces ipomoeae 91-03
CCGACCCACAACGCACGAACAGGCGCTACGCGTACCCCCACTCACCGAAACAGGCCGCCGCAGGCTTCACGCGCCCAGAACCGCCCGCGCGCCGTCTCGTAGTCTTAGGCGCGTGCAGGAACTCCAAGACGCCCCCCTCGCCCCCCTGACCACCTTCCGGCTGGGTGGGCCCGCGCGGCGGCTGATCACGGCGGTCACCGATGACGAGGTGATCGCGGCCGTTCGCGAGGCCGATGACGCCGGTACACCTCTCCTCCTCATCGGCGGTGGCTCCAATCTGGTCATCGGCGACAAGGGGTTCCCCGGAACCGCGCTGGTCATCGCCACCAAGGGCTTCGCCCTCGCCGGCACGAAGCTGGAGCTGGCCGCCGGCGAGGTGTGGACCGACGCCGTCGCCCGGACCGTCGAGGCCGGGCTCGCGGGCGTCGAATGCCTCGCCGGAATCCCCGGCTCCGCCGGCGCGACACCGATCCAGAACGTCGGCGCGTACGGCCAGGAGGTCGCCTCCACGATCACCGAGGTCGTCGCCTACGACCGCCGCACCCGCGAGACGGTCACCGTCCCGAACGCGGAGTGCGTCTTCTCCTACCGCCACAGCCGCTTCAAGAACGACCCCGAGCGCTATGTCGTCCTGCGCGTCCGGTTCGAACTGGAGGACGCGGACGGGCTGTCGGGCCCGATCAAGTACGCCGAGGCGGCCCGCGCGCTGGGCGTCGAGCCCGGTGACCGTGTGCCCCTCGCCGACGCCCGCGAGGCCGTGCTGAAGCTGCGCGCCGGAAAGGGCATGGTGCTCGACCCCGAGGATCACGACACCTGGTCCGCCGGGTCGTTCTTCACCAACCCGATCCTCACGGACGAGGAGTTCGCCGCGTTCCACGCGCGCGTGCGGGAACGGCTCGGGGGCGATGTCACCCCGCCCGCGTACGCCGCCGGTGACGGGTACACCAAGACCTCCGCGGCCTGGCTCATCGACAAGGCGGGCTTCGCCAAGGGCTACGGCAGCGGGCCCGCCCGTATCTCCACCAAGCACACGCTGGCCCTCACCAACCGGGGGAACGCCACCACCGAGGACCTGCTCGCTCTGGCCCGCGAGGTCGTGGCCGGGGTTCGTGACGCCTTCGGGATCACGCTGGTGAACGAGCCGGTGACGGTGGGCGTGAGCCTGTAGGCGGCCACGGCGGAGTTTCGCCTCCGCCCTCGTGGCCGGGGGGGGCGCCCCCGCCGCCCCTACGGGGCGCTGGTCAGCCACTCGTCGACGCCGGCCAGCAGCTTCCGCTTGGCCTCCTCCGGGGCCGCCGACGCTCGGACCGACTGGCGGGCCAGTTCCGCCAGCTCCTCGTCCGTGAAGGCGTGGTGGTGGCGGGCGATTTCGTACTGGGCGGCCAGGCGGGAGCCGAAGAGCAGGGGGTCGTCGGCGCCCAGGGCCATGGGGACGCCGGCGTCGAACAGGGTGCGCAGGGGGACGTCCTGGGGTTTCTCGTAGACGCCCAGGGCCACGTTCGAGGCGGGGCAGACCTCGCAGGTCACACCCCTGTCCGCGAGCCGTTTCAGCAGCCGCGGGTCCTCCGCCGCGCGCACCCCGTGCCCCACCCGGTTGGCATGCAGGTCGTCCAGGCAGTCGCGCACCGAGGACGGGCCGGTCAGCTCGCCGCCGTGCGGGGCCGACAGCAGACCGCCCTCCCGGGCGATCGAGAAGGCCCGGTCGAAGTCCCGCGCCATGCCCCGGCGTTCGTCGTTGGAGAGCCCGAAGCCGACGACACCCCGGTCCGCGTATCGCACCGCCAGCCGGGCCAGCGTGCGCGCGTCCAGGGGGTGCTTCATACGGTTCGCGGCGACCAGGACGCGCATGCCGAGCCCGGTCTCCCGCGAGGTCGTCTCCACCGCGTCCAGGATGATCTCCAGCGCCGGGATCAGCCCGCCCAGCCGGGGCGCGTACGAGGTCGGGTCCACCTGGATCTCCAGCCAGCCGGAGCCGTCCCTCAGATCCTCCTCGGCGGCCTCCCGCACCAGCCGCTGGATGTCCTCGGGCTCCCGCAGACACGAGCGCGCCGCGTCGTACAACCGCTGGAAGCGGAACCAGCCCCGCTCGTCCGTCGCCCGCAGCTTCGGCGGTTCCCCGCTGGTCAGGGCATCTGTCAGCGCCTCGGGCAGGTGCACGCCGTACTTGTCGGCCAGTTCCAGAACGGTCTCCGGGCGCATCGACCCGGTGAAATGCAGATGCAGATGGGCCTTCGGCAGCGCAGAGACATCACGTACATGCTCCATTCGAGGATCCTGCCGTACGCCGACGCCGTACCGGTAGCGGAATCCCCGAACGTGGTCTTGCTCGCACAGACGAGCGGGCTCGTAGGTGCCGTCCTGGACTCCGGTGGTTTCGCCGAGCGCCCTTTCGAGTTCGTCCAGTGTCTTGTCGACGTCCTCTTCGGCTTCCTTGGCCGCGTCGTCATCGGAGGTGGCCGATTCCTCTACGGCGGGCGTGGTGGCCGCGTCGGACGAGGCCGAAGGTTCGGCGGCCTTCTCGCTGCCGCCGGTACAGGCGGTGAGCAGCAGGCCGGCGGCCAGTACAGCGGTGATGACGGTGCGGCGCATGGTCCCCCCGAGGGTGTGTGCGGTGGAGAGAGCATCATCGGCCCGGTGTGGGGGGTGGGCGGCTGGTATAGCCGTGTTGTGACATGGCCGGGTCATTCCGTGACCACGTGCCCCCGCCCTCAGGAACTCGTGGGCGGGGTGCGGGGGCAGGCGGGAGTCGTCGGACGGGGGCCGCGTGAGCGCGGCGGTCATGCTCGGCGGTTGCCGGCCTGGGGCCGCGCGGGCGCGGCGGCG
>NZ_AEJC01000489.1 GCF_000317595.1 Streptomyces ipomoeae 91-03
ACAGCCCCGGTTCACCCCTCGTCCCTCCGCACCGGCGTCTCGTCCCTCCGCACCGGCGTCGCCGGTCACGCGCCCACGTATGCCGCCAGGTGTTCGCCGGTCAGGGTGGAGCGGGCGGTGATCAGGTCGCTCGGGGTGCCCTCGAAGACGATCCGGCCACCGTCGTGGCCGGCGCCGGGGCCGAGGTCGATGATCCAGTCGGCGTGGGCCATGACGGCCTGGTGGTGTTCGATGACGATGACCGACTTGCCGGAGTCGACCAAACGGTCGAGGAGGCCCAGGAGTTGTTCGACGTCCGCCAGGTGCAGGCCCGTCGTCGGCTCGTCGAGTACGAGGACCTGTCGGTCGCCGCCCTTGCCCGCCATGTGCGTCGCCAGCTTCAGCCGCTGTCGCTCGCCGCCGGAGAGGGTGGTGAGCGGCTGGCCGAGGGTGAGGTAGCCGAGGCCGACGTCGGCGAGGCGGTCGAGGATGCGGTGCGCGGCCGGCGTACGCGCCTCGCCCGTGCCGAAGAACTCCTCCGCCTCGGTCACCGACATCGCGAGCACCTCGCTGATGTCCCGGCCGCCGAGGTGGTATTCGAGGACGGAGGCCTGGTACCGCTTCCCCTCGCAGTCCTCGCAGGTCGTGGCGACCCCGGCCATCATCGCCAGGTCGGTGTAGATGACCCCGGCGCCGTTGCAGGTGGGGCAGGCGCCCTCGGAGTTGGCGCTGAAGAGCGCGGGCTTGACGCCGTTGGCCGTGGCGAACGCCTTGCGGATCGGGTCGAGCAGTCCGGTGTACGTCGCCGGGTTGCTGCGCCGGGAGCCGCGGATCGGCGCCTGGTCGACCGAGATCACGCCCTCGGAGGCGGGGACGGAGCCGTGGATCAGCGAGCTCTTGCCCGAGCCCGCCACGCCCGTGACCACGCACAGCACACCGAGCGGGACGTCGACGTCCACGTTCCGCAGGTTGTGCGTGCTCGCGCCCCGGATCTCCAGCGTGCCGGTGGACTTGCGCACCTCGTCCTTCACCGAGGCCCGGTCGTCGAAGTGGCGCCCGGTGATCGTGCCGCCCTTGCGCAGGCCCTCGACGGTGCCCTCGAAGCAGACGGTGCCGCCCTGCGTACCCGGCCCGGGGCCCAGGTCGACGATGTGGTCGGCGATCGCGATCACCTCGGGCTTGTGCTCCACGACGAGCACGGTGTTGCCCTTGTCCCGCAGGCGCAGCAGCAGGTCGTTCATGCGCTGGATGTCGTGCGGATGCAGACCGGAGGTGGGCTCGTCGAACACGTATGTGACGTCCGTGAGCGAGGAGCCCAGGTGGCGGATCATCTTGACGCGCTGTGCCTCGCCGCCGGACAGCGTGCCCGCCGGCCGGTCGAGCGCGAGGTAGCCGAGGCCGATCTCCACGAACGAGTCGAGGGTCTGCTGCAGCGAGGTGAGCAGCGGCGCCACCGACGGTTCCTTCAGGCCGCGTACCCACTCGGCCAGGTCCCTGATCTCCATCGCGCAGGCGTCGGCGATGCTGATGTCCTTGATCTTCGACGACCGGGCGCCCTCGCTCAGCCTGGTGCCGTCGCACTCCGGGCAGGTGATGAAGGTGACCGCCCGCTCCACGAACGCCCGGATGTGCGGCTGCATCGACTCCTTGTCCTTGGACAGGAACGACTTCTGGATCTTGGGGATCAGGCCCTCGTAGGTGAGGTTGACGCCGTTGACCTTGACCTTGGTCGGCTCCCGGTAGAGGAAGTCGTGCATCTCCTTCTTGGTGAACTCGCGGATCGGCTTCTTCGGGTCGAGGAAACCGGACTCGGCGTAGATCCCCACGGTCCACACGTTGTCCGACTTCCAGCCCGGGATGGTGAACGCGCCCTCGGCGATCGACTTGGAGTCGTCGTAGAGCTGGGTGAGGTCGATGTCGGAGACCGTGCCCCGGCCCTCGCAGTGGTTGCACATGCCGCCGGTGCGGTTGAACGTCGCCTTCTCGGCCTTCGTTCTCGCACCGCGCTCGACGGTGATCGCACCGCTCGCGCGGACCGAGGCGACGTTGAAGGAGTACGCGCTGGGCGGGCCGATGTGCGGCTTGCCGAGCCGGCTGAAGAGGATGCGCAGCATCGCGTTGGCATCGGTGGCGGTGCCGACGGTGGAGCGCAGGTCGCCGCCCATCCGCTGCTGGTCGACGATGATCGCGGTGGTCAGGCCGTCGAGTACGTCGACCTCGGGGCGGGCCAGGGTCGGCATGAAGCCCTGTACGAACGCGCTGTACGTCTCGTTGATCAGCCGCTGCGACTCGGCGGCGATCGTGTCGAACACGAGGGAGCTCTTGCCCGAGCCGGAGACTCCGGTGAACACCGTCAGGCGGCGCTTCGGGATCTCGATGCTGACGTCCTTGAGGTTGTTCTCGCGCGCGCCGTGCACGCGGATCAGATCATGGCTGTCGGCGGCGTGCGCCCCGCGCGACTGCCCGTCCGTCCTCGTGACCTTGCTCATCGCGTCGTCTCCATCTGTCTGCTCGGTCGTCATCGGGTCGGGTGTGGGTCTGGGTCTGGGTCTGGCTTGGCCTGGGCTGGCCTGGCCTGGCCGCCCATGGGGTTCCTGTCTTCGGCCCCGGCCCCCGGGCCCGGTCCCGGTCCCCGGCCGCTGCCGGTCGTCGACGGTCGGCCGTCCGCCGGGGGATGTCCGCCAGGGATGCCCGCCGGGGGATGCCCGCCGTCCGCCGTCAGCCATCGACCGACGCCGGCCGGGGTACCGCTGTCAGGGATCTCGTGGGATACGGAACCAGAGTTCGAGGAAGTCCGGGGGGATACCCGGAGAATGGAGCACAGGGAGATACGGAATGCCCGCTACCGCAGGGCGACCGGCTCAGCCCCGGCTCCAAGTGGCTCGGCGCGGCTCCGCCGCAGGCCGCTCAACTCGCCCGCTGGGCCTGCTGGATGCGGACCATGTTGCCGGCGGGGTCGCGAAAGGCGCAGTCGCGGACGCCGTACGGCTGGTCGGTGGGCTCCTGGATGACCTCGGCGTCGCCGGCCTGCAGCCGCTCGAACGTGGCGTCGACGTCGGCGGTGGCCAGGACGATGCCGGCGTATGTGCCCTTGGCCATCATCTCGCTGATGGTGCGGCGCTCGTCGTCGGTGATGCCGGGGTCACCGGCCGGCGGCGACAGCACGATGTTGACGTCCGGCTGCCCCTTGGGGCCGACCGTGATCCAGCGCAGGCCGTTGTAGCCGACGTCGTTGCGGACCTCGAAGCCGAGGGTGTCGCGGTAGAAGGCGATGGCGGCCTCGGGGTCGTCGTGCGGGAGGAAGCTGGCGTGAATGTTGATGTCCATGGCAGCCACGCTAGGCGCGGCCCGCGACAGACGCTTCTCGATTCCTGACCGACTTCACCACCGGCGTCTGCACCGCCGAACCGACCGCCGGGATCCTCACCGCCGGCTTCCCCGTCACCGACTCCACCGCCGAGTTCTGCGCCGCCGGATCCACCGCCGAGTTCTGCGCCGCCGGATCCGCCAACGCCTTCCCCGCCGCCGACCTCACCATCAAGGCCCTCGTCGTCGGACCCACCGCCGGGTTCCCCCTCACCGACTCCACCGCCGGGTTCTGCGCTGCCGAATCCGCTGCCCCCTTCCCCGCCGCCGGCTTCGCCATCGGGGCCCTCGTCGTCGGACCCACCGCCTCGTTCCCCGTCACCGACTCCGCCGCCGGATCCACTGACGCCCTCCCCACCACCGACCTCACCACCGGGATTCCCACCGCCGGATTCCTCATCGCCGGATCCGCCGACGCCTTCCCCGCCGCCGGACCCACCATCGGGGCCCTCGTCGTCGGATCCACCGCCGGGTTCTGCGCCGTCGAATCCGCCGCCGGGATCCTCACCGCCGAATCCGCTGGCCCCTTCCCCGCCGCCGAATCCGTTGGCGCGGTACTCGCCTTCGGATTCGCTGAAGCGTTTCTCGTCGCTGGATTCACCGTCGGCTCCCCCGTCGGCGGACCCGCCATCGGGTTCCTCGTCGGTGTGGTTCTGATCGGTCTGGTCACTTGTTTCACCACGCAGGACGGCATTCCGGCGGTCGTGACGCCGGCAGGCGCACGCTCCGCCTCGCGCCGGTAGACGCTGGGCGGCACCCCGACCAGCTCGGTGAAACGGCTGCTGAACGTGCCCAGCGACGAGCAGCCGACCGTGAAGCAGACCTCGGTGACGCTGAGGTCGCCGCGCCGCAGCAGTGCCATGGCCCGCTCGATGCGCCGCGTCATCAGATACGCGTACGGCGACTCCCCGTACGCCGCCCGGAACTGTCGGCTCAGATGCCCCGCCGACATGTTCACGCCACGCGCCAGCGCCTCGACGTCCAGCGGCTGCGCGTACTCCCGGTCGATCCGGTCACGCACCCGGCGCAACCGCGCGAGCTCACGCAGATACTGCTCTCCGGCGGGCCTGCTGCTGCTCACGTGGATGTCCCTTCCCCCGGCGGTCCTGCTCACCACTCTGCCGGACACCACTGACAGTCGCCCGTCCACGCCCGGTCGGCCCGCCAGCGCCGGGGGAGGACCGAAAGGAAGCACAGGCATGAGCCAGTGGGTGTTCCTGGGCACCGACCCCGCCCCGAGCCCCGGCCCGTTGCCACGCCCCTGGTGTGGGCCACGCCTTCGGCGAGGCGATGGTCTTGGTGGCCGTACTCAACGCCCTGGTCGGCACGGACCGCCCGGGCCTGGCCCTGGCCGCGCTGTCCCTGCCGCCCGCACTCCTCGGCCTCTACGCCCGCTTCACCGCGGCCGACTCCTGACAGGGACAATGCCGTCACGGATCGCGGCCGTCACGGATCGCCAAGCCGCTCACTGAGCCGTTCCGGCCAGCAGCCAGCGTCGTACCGGGACTTCGAGCAGTACGCGCGTCTCCCCCGGCCGGTGCGGAGCGGAGACGTCCCAGCCGTACTTCACGGCGAACGCCTCCGTGATGTCCGCCGGGAAGGGGGCGCGGTGCAGTACCGCGTCCCCCTCGGCCACCACCGGGAACCGGCCGTCCTCCAGCGCCAACGACACCCGCGGTTCCTTCTCGATGTTGCGGACCTTGACCGAACCACCGTCCGAGCCGATCCACCACCGGCTCCGCAGGAAGACGAACCAGACCGGGGTGACATGGGGCGAGCCGTCCGGCCGTACGGTGCACAGCCAGACGTTGTTCTCCCGGTCCAGCCGCTCGCGTATCGCGGCCTCGTTCTCGGCCTCGTTCTCGGCCTCGTTCTCGGCCTCGATCTCGGCCTCGCGCCCGGCGCGAATCGCCGCGGCCTCGCTCATTCCTTCTCCTCGAAGCCGGCCTTCTCCTCGAAGCTCGCGAAGTACGCCGCCGCCATGTCCTCGTCGGCGTGCCCCTGGGCGGCGGCGCGGGCGAGGCGTTCGGCGCCGGCGGCGGCCACGTCGAGACGCACCCCGTGCCGCCGGCCGGCCTCGACGATGAGGCGGGCGTCCTTGGCGGCGGTGGCGACGGCGAAGGAGGCCGGGGAGAGGCGGTCGTCGAGGATGAGGGCGGACTTGGCGCGGAGGTAGCCCATGTCGAGCGGACCGCCGTCGATGACGTCGAAGAAGGACTGCGGGTCTACGTCGAGGGCCTTGGCCAGGGCCAGGACCTCGCCGGCCGCGTTGGTGGCGGCCAGCACCCAGCTGTTGGCCACGAGCTTCAGCCGCGTGGCGTTGCCCGCCGCGCCGTCCTCGCCGGTCCAGACCGTACGCGCGCCCACCGCGTCAAAGACGGGGGTCACCGTCTCGCGCCCCTCGACCGGCCCCGCCGCCAGCACCGTCAACTGCCCCGCCTCCGCGGGCTGGCGGGTGCCGAGGACGGGCGCGTCGTAGAAGACCAGCCCGTACTCGCGGGCCAGGGCGGCCAGTTCGGCGACGCCCTCGACACCGGCGGTGGTGGACTGCGCCCATACGGCACCGGGGCGCAGGCCGGGCCCCGCGTCCCGCATCACCTCCAGGGCGGCGGCCCCGTCGTACAGCATCGTGAGGACGACATCGGCGCCCCGCACCGCCTCGGCGGGCGTGTCGACGACCTCCGCGCCGTCAGCGGCCAACGGCTCGGCCTTGGCACGGGTACGGTTCCACGCCCGTACCGTGTGACCGGCGCGAACCAGGTTGCGGGCCATCGCCGCGCCCATGATGCCGGTGCCCAGGACACTCACGGTCACGGTGACTGTGTTCTTGTCTGTCATGACGTCAACTTCCTGCCTCCTACGAAGGCTTACCAGTCTCCCAAGCCGCCGCGCACCCGCCGCTCACCGCGAAGACGCCACGCCGCCCTTTCCACCGATACCGCGCCGCGAATCAGGACACGTTCCCGCCCATCCCGCATGCCCGGACGGCGGCACGGGAAGACCGGGGCACGGGAAGACCGGGGCACGGGAACCAACCGGACGGGGACGGGTACGTACATGAGGGGCGAGCCATGAGCAGCGACACACAAGGAGCCGACGAGGTGACCGCCGACAGCCTCGACGTACGACCGGCCTCCGGCTACATCGGCGCCGAGATCCACGGCGTCGACCTCTCCGGCCCTCTGGACGACCGGACGATCGCCGGGATCCGCTCGGCACTGCTCCGCTGGAAGGTCGTGTTCTTCCGGGAGCAGAAACTGGACCACGCCGGGCAGATCGCGTTCGCGCGCCGCTTCGGTGAGCCGATCCGGCTGCGCTCCCGGGGTTCGTACTCACCCCCCGAGTACCCGGAGATCGAGACGACCGCCGACCGCAAGGAACTCGGCAGCAAGCACGGCATGGAACAGGCCGAGTGGCTGGAACGCCGCCGGCACTCCACGCTGCGCGGCTGGCACGGCGACCACACCGCCCGCGTCGACCCGCCCGCCCTGACCCTGCTCCGCGCCGAACAGGTCCCCCCGTACGGCGGCGACACCACCTGGGCCAACCTCGCCACCGCCTACGCGGGCCTCTCCGAACCCGTACGCCGTTTCGCCGACGGGCTGCGCGCCGAACACCGCCTCGGCGTCGGCTACCTCGCCCGCTCCGGCCCCGACCCCTACCTCCGCCACCTCCAGGACCACCAGGTCGCCTCGGTCCACCCGGTCGTCCGCGTCCACCCCGAGACCGGCGAGCGGATCCTGTACGTCAACCCGTACTACGTCGAGAACATCGTCGACGTGACCAGGGCGGAGAGCAGGCTCCTCCTTGAGATGTTCGTCGAGCAGATCACCCGCCCCGAGTACACGGTCCGCTTCCGTTGGGAGCCCGGCTCGGTGGCCCTCTGGGACAACCGCGCCACCGTCCACCTCGCCCCCAACGACACGGCCCACCTGGACTTCCCGCGCATCATGCACCGCGTGATGGTCGCCGGGGAGCCGCCGGTGGGCGTGGACGGCAGGCCGTCGACGTCGCTGGTGGGGGCGCCTCTGCACGAACCGCACGAACGGCATGAGCGACACGAACCGCACGAGCCGCACGAGCCGCGCGAGGACACCGAGGGCTGAGCCGGGCTCGGCCGCCCGTCTCCCCTTACGGCCTTCCGACCCTTCCGACCCTTACGGCCCGGCTAACCGACCCGTACCGCCTTCTCCACCGTGACCTGGTCGATGTCGGTCGTACGGACCGTGAGCCTCATCGTCCACTTTCCGGGGAGGGGGAGCTGAAGGGTGTCCGTGGCCCAGTAGCCGCCGCGGTTGGTGAGCTTGGCGTCGATCGGACCGATCTTCTCTGCCTTGAGGGTGAAGGTGAGACGGAGTTCGGGAACGGTCGCGATGCCGTCGTCGGGGCCGAAGACCACCGCCTGCACGGAGTTCTTGCCGACGCGGCCGGGGCCGAGGTCGATCTGGACCTTGCCGTGGCCGTTCGGGGTACCGACGTCGAAGGGGACCACGGTCGAGGACGCCGTGATCTCCCCGGGCGCCGCCGCGCCCCCGGACTCCTTCGCGACCTCGGCCGCGGCCCGGCCCGGCAGGGTGCCCGTCAACACGGTGGTGATCACGAGGATCACGACGGCGACAGTGAACTCGGCGAGGACGGAACGCCGGAGGCCCTGCCGGTGCGCGCCGGACTCGGAGCCGGAGCCGGAGTCCTCCACGGCTTCAGAGCCTTCCGCGGAGGGAGGGGTCGCCGCCTCGGCCGACCGGCCGTCAGCACCGGCACTGGCACCGGCACCGCCATCAGCACCGGCATCCGAAGACACCACACCCGAGCCCTCCACCCGAGCCACCGCTCCCACAGGCTGAGCCACCCGCACGGCCACCGGCGTCGCAGCCGAGGATTCTGCGGTGGCCTCCTCGCCCGCGACCGCCCCCAACCGCGCGGTCCAGCGCCGCGAGAACCAGGCCGCCGTCAGCAGCAGCACGACCGCGCCCAGCTTGGCGACGAGCACCTGCCCGTACGCCGTGGAGGTGAAGGCGGACCAGGAACCGAGGCCGCGCCAGGACTGGTAGACGCCGGTGACGACCAGGACGATCACCGAGGCGAAGGCGAGCCGGGAGAAACGGCCCACCATGGCGGCCGACAACGACTCCGGGGCCCGGTACAACACGGTGAGCAGGGCCGTCAGCCCGCCCAGCCAGGCAGCCATCGCGAGCAGATGCAGCACGGACGAGGTCATCGCCACCGGCACCTGGATACCGGCGGACGCGTGCTCGGCGGCGGCCCAGGTACCGGCCAGCCCCACGGAGAGCAGCACCCCTGCGACGACCGTCCCCGTCCCCCACCGCTCCTGCCGATCAGCCGCCGGCACGGTCTCTGTGGCCGACTCGCCGTGCGGCTGCGCCTCCCCCTGCACCCGCACCCGCGCCCGCCCCCGTACTCGTACGAGGAAGAAGCCGGCCGGCACGAGCAGCGCGAGCCGTGTCAGCAGGGCGAGCCCCGGCCTGCCGGCCGCCGTGTCGCCGAGGAGGGAGAGGTCGAAGGCGGACCCCGGGCCGGTGCCGCGCTCGTACGGCCCGCGGAGCAGCAGCAGGACGACCGAGGCGAGCAGCAGGGCCAGCCAGCCAGCCAGGAGCAACCTGCGCAGCGCCTCGCTCCAGCCGCCGAGTACGACCGCCATGAAGACGGTCACGCCGATGAGCAGGGCGAGGGCACCGTACGCGAAGTAGCGGGTGATGTCGTAGAGGGAGGAGGTGAGCGGATCCTCGGCGAGGTCGGGGGGAAGGCTCACGGAGGTCGCGGAGGGCTCGCCGATCGAGAAGATCAGGGCGCCGGAGATGGGGTGGCTGTCGGCGGAGACGACACGCCAGGCGATCGTGTATGTGCCGTCGTCGAGGCCGGTCGGGAGAGTGACACGTGCCGTGTCGGAACGACCGCCCGAACGCCCGGGCTTCCCGGTGTCGACCGCGCGGTTCTCCGGGTCGACGACACGGATGGAGTCCTCCAGGAGGCTTACCGACTCGGTGAAGGTGAGGGTGACGTCCCGGGGAGCGGCGTCGAGGACGCTTCCGTCAGCGGGGTCGCTCCCCTTCAGCGCGGCGTGCGCGGACGCGCTCCCCGCCCCGCCGAGGAGGAACAGGACCAACACGGAGCCCAGCAACACCAGGCGCTGAACCCCTCGGCGCCCGCCCCGGAAACGACGTCCGACACGACGTTCGTACTCGCCGATGCCCCGGCTGTCCGTTCCGCCATGTCGCCTCTCGTTCCTGTCGCTGTCCCGGTTCCTGTCGCTGTCCCGGTTCCTGTTGCTGCGTCGGCCCACGTCGCGCTCCGGATCCACTGTCGCCGGCTCTCGGATTCCTCCGAACTCCTTCGAACAGGTACGTACGCCACGAACCGCGTGTTCACCGCGGAGACCGGCCGACCGCCCTCACTCCCTCCCCAGCTCCGCGATCAACGCGGCCCGCTCCGGATACCGCACCGCCAACTCCCCGGCGTCCCCGTGCTCGTACCCCTCGAACGTGAACCCCGGCGCCATCGTGCACCCGAACAGCGTCCACGCCCCGGCACCCCCCAGCACCCGCGCCCCCATCCAGGTCCCGGCGGGCACGACGTACTGCACGTACTGCCCGCCGAGCACGTCCGGCCCGAGGACGACGACCCGCGAGGTGCCGTCCGGGGCCAGCAGCAGCATCCGCAGCGGGTCACCGAGGTAGAAGTGCCAGACCTCGTCACTGGGCAGCCGATGCAGGGCCGAGTAGTCCCCGGGCTCGGTGGTGAGCAGCGCGACGATCGCCGTCCCCTCCGGCCGCCCGTCCCCCCGCGCCGGGCCCGCCCACGTCTGCCGAAACCGCCCACCCTCACGCGGAATGGGCTCCAACTCGTAGTGCGCGATGAGCTCTTCAGGAGTCACGCGCCCCAGGCTACGTCCCTTCTGAAGGACACCCCGAACCCGTACGTCTGGATCGCCTGCGACACCGCCACGACCCGCTCCCTGACGTCGTACTTCCGCAAGGAGCTGGGCATACCGAAGCAGCGGATGCACGCGCTCGGGTACTGGCGGCCGTAGGGACGGACGGACCGACCCCGGTCGGGACCGGACCCCACCGGGGCCGGGCTGCGTCCGGCAGCCACGCACGCGATCATCGGGACATGAACGTCGCCCTGCGTCTCGCCCAGGACCCCCAGGCCGACAAACTCCTCGGGCGCAGCCCGCTCGCCGCGCTGGTCGGCATGCTGCTGGACCAGCAGGTGCCGATGGAGTGGGCGTTCAAGGGCCCCGAATCCCTGGCCAAGGTCCGCGCCCACAAACAGGGGATGAAGGCAGCGGCCAAGGCGGCGAAGGCGAAGTAGACGGAGGACCCGTCCGTACGACGGCGACGCACGGCGCCGCCTCCGCCTCCGCCTCCGCCGACAACGAGGCTGTACGCCGTTCGGGCGGATCCAGTGGTCTCCGCGATGCGACACACCCCCACTGCGGGGAAACAACCACCATGAGCACCACCCCGATCCGACCCCGGACCCGGACCCGAACCGGGTCCTGGTCGTGGTCCTGGACCAGGGTGCTCGCCCTGACCTTCGCCCTGCTCGTCCCCGGCGCCCACGTCGCCGCCCAGGCGAGCCTCGCGGTGACGATGGCCGGCGAGACGGCCGCCGTCGAGTACGACCTCGTCGAGAGCGCGCCCCGCCCGCCGTCGTCCCGCCATCACACCCACCGCCCGGCGCCCACAGCACGCCGGGCGCCCTTCCCGCCCTCGCCGCCTCCACCCCCGACAGGGCACCCCCTCCCCGTACCGGCGCACCCCCGGCCCCCGTACGTCCTGCACACCCTGCGCTCCGTGGTCCTGCGCTGCTGAGAGAGCTCCGGGCTCCCAACGAACCAGCACGCAAGGATCCGCAACGACACAGCACAGGACAGAACAGGACACAGCCATGCCCAGTGACCCGTACACGGTCCTGCGCGCGCTCCTCCGCGCGGAGGCCGTACGCAGCACCCCCAAGCCGAAGCCTGAACGGAACCCCGAGGCCGGGCACGAGCCGAGAACCGGCGGGCAACAGCCCCCGAAGACCTCGGAACACGACTGACCCAAGGCTGCCCCGAGGCCGACCCGAGGCCGACCGCATGAGGAACGCCTGAAGAGCGCCCTGGAGCCCACCGGACTCCAGGGCGTTCCCAACCCCTCACCGCTTCCGACAGAACCGGCTCACATGCCGTCGATCACCACCTGTTCACCACGCCCGTGCACCACCCCTGTTCACACTTTCGACGCCTCGGATTGGAACCCCCGAGCCGCGCAGGACACCACCGGGGGACTCGCGGCACGCCTCCAAAGAGGGGGCGCGACCACCACCAAGCCCCCCGGAATCACCTCTTCGCCCCGTTTGGACACACCTTTTCCGGGGTCGCACTCCGTCGCCATGGCTGCGCCCGGAACGTCTCGACCGGTAGGCTTTCCGTGTGATCTTCAAGCGCATCGGAAACGGCCGGCCGTACCCCGACCACGGCCGGGAAAGCACCCGGCAGTGGGCGGACGTCGCGCCGCGCCCGGTCCGCCTCGATCAGCTCGTGACGACCAAGGGGCAGCTCGATCTGGAGACCCTCCTCGCCGAGGACTCCACGTTCTACGGCGACCTCTTCGCGCACGTGGTGAAGTGGCAGGGCGACCTGTACCTGGAGGACGGCCTCCACCGCGCCGTACGAGCCGCCCTCCAACAACGCCAGGTCCTCCACGCCCGCGTCCTCGAACTGGACTGACGGCCGCCGGGGCGGCGACCAGCGACCAGCGGCCGACGGACTGGTGGCCGGCGGCGGACGGACCAGCGACCGGGGAAGCCGGAACGGACGCCCGGAGAACCGGAACGGACGCCCGGAGAACCGGGGCGAAGTCCGGAGCACCGGGGCCAAGCCCGGGAAACGCACGGCGGGAGCCGGAAAACCTGTGGCGGACCGTCTGGCCCCGGCAGCCGGCCCGGCTCCTCGGAGAACCGGCCTGAACCCCTCACCCGACCAGCCGCATCACCGCCCGACCGGCTGCACCCCTCACCCGACCGGCCGCATCCCTCGCCGACCCGACCGCTTACCCGGCGAAGCGAACCGCGTCCCCGGGCGAACCAGTCCGACTCCCCGGGCCCCGACGCCCGCCGGTTGGCCCTTTCGGGTTGGTCTGCAGCGGGGTCAATGATCATCTAGTAGGCATCGCCGTCCAACGGCACTACGCTGCGCTCATGAGCATGCTGACTCCCCCCGGCATGGGCGGCCAGTACCGGATCACGGGGGACAAGTACCCGCGGCTGCGCCGACCGAAGAGGCACCGCAGGCTCGTGCTCGCGGCCATCGCGTCCGCGAGCGCGCTGGGCCTGGCCGCCTGGGGAACCCTGCAGCTCATCGATGTCTTCACCGGCGACAACGACAAGGCCGCCGCGGCCGGCACCAAGTCGGACTGCGCCACCAGGGTGAGTCCTTCACCGACGCCGTCCGAGACGGCCGGAGGATCGACCGACACGTCCTACCCGGCGCCCGGAAGGATCACCGTCAACGTCCTCAACGCGACGCCCCGCGCCGGGCTCGCCAAGGACACCGCGGAGGAGCTGAAGAAGCGCGGCTTCCGGATCGGGAACGTGGGGAACGCGACCGAGGAGTACGACAAGAAGGTCAAGGCCCCCGCGATACTGCTCGGCGCGAAGGCCGCCGAGAAGGCGGCGCTGCCCGTCCTCAACACCCAGCTCACCGGCGCCCAGCTGAAGACCGACGGGCGTACGAAGGCCACCGAGGTCGACTTCATCATCGGCACCGGCTTCAAGTCCCTCAGCCCCCAGAAGGACGCCGCCAAGGCCCTGACCGCCCTGACCAGCCCCCGGCCGGCACCCACGGCGACGAAGACCTGCTGAACCCCACCGAGCGACCGCCTGGGACCACCCGCAGGCCGACCGACGGTCACAACCACTCGACGGCCACGGCCACTCGGGGTCACAACCCCTCGGCGGCCACAGCCGCCCGACAGCCGCAGCTCGGGGGCCGCAGCCGCCCGGCGGTCGGGGCCCTCGGAGCCGTAGCCACTCGACGGCCGCAGTCGTCCGCCGCCCACCACCCACCACTACCCAACGCCGCAGCCGCCCGGCAGCCGTAACTGCCCGGCAGCCGTAGTCACCCACGGCCGTGGCCCCGGCCGCAGCCGCCCGACGGCCGCGGTGATCCGACGGCCGTAGCCCCCGGAACTGCCCCCAGCCGCCCAGTTGCGCCGCGGCGTTGCTCCGGTGCCGCGTTACTCCGCGGCGCCGTACAGCCGGTCCCCCGCGTCTCCCAGGCCCGGCACGATGTAGCCCTGCTCGTTCAGGCACTTGTCGACCGCGGCGGTCACGACCGTCACGGGGGCACCGGCCAGCTCGCGTTCCATGATCTCGACGCCCTCGGGGGCGGCGAGGAGGACCACGGCGGTCACATCGTCGGCGCCGCGCGAGATGAGCTCACGGATCGCGGCGACGAGGGTGCCGCCGGTGGCGAGCATGGGGTCGAGGACGTACACCTGGCGCCCGGAGAGGTCCTCGGGCATGCGGGTGGCGTACGTGGAGGCCTGCAGCGTCTCCTCGTTGCGGATCATGCCCAGGAAGCCCACCTCGGCGGTCGGCAGCAGCCGGACCATGCCGTCGAGCATGCCGAGGCCGGCCCGCAGGATCGGCACGACCAGCGGGCGCGGGTGGGAAAGCTTGACGCCGGTGGTGGGGGCGACCGGCGTCTCGATGTCGACCTGCTCGGTGCGCACGTCACGCGTGGCCTCGTAGGCGAGCAGGGTGACCAGCTCGTCGGCGAGACGGCGGAAGGTCGGGGAGTCGGTGCGCTGGTCGCGCAGCGTGGTGAGCTTGTGGGCGACCAGGGGGTGGTCGACGACGTGGAGACGCATGACCACAACAGTAACCGGGGCCCCACCACCGGACTCCCGGTCCCCGCCCCATCGTCCCGTCACCCTTCCGATGGCATCAAACCCCCCGTCGGAGGGAAAGTGGGATTGCACGTAGCGGGGGTGATGACCGATGCCGGACGGTGGCAAGCCCATGGCAGACGCGACCAAAAGTTCCACACACAGTTCCACACACAAACAGCGCGAACGGGGTCCCGAGCCCGGCGGCCCCGCGCCACAGGGGAACGACCCGGAGGCCGGCGCCCCATCACAGCAGGAGCCGAACGCGGAGCCGGCGGACGAGCGCGGCGACGCCGCTCGCCGGCGGCGCCGGGCCCAGTTCCTGCGGGAGCTGACGGAGGCACGGGAGCTGCGCGACCGCGTCCAACCACGCCGCGCCAAGGCCGCCCGCCTGCGCCACGCCATGCGCATGCGCACCTTCCGCTGGTAGCCGCGGCCACCCGCGCCCCGGGACCCCGCCCCTCCCCCAAGGGCTCCGACCCGACCCCCGACGCCCTCCGGGCCATCCCCGGCGGCGCATCCATGAGGGGTTCGTGGGGCGGTTGCGGGGTGGTCGTGCGTGGGTGGTCAGGAAGTCCGCGTACGATCCGCAGGTGGCGGCAACAGGTGCGCAGGTGAACGGCGGACCGACCGGCGATCAAAACAGCCGGACACAGGGAGCTGAAGACATCCCCTGAGTGCTCTGTTTCTGCCACGATTCCGAGTGGGTGGGGCTCGGAGCACAAGCCGCCCCATCCTCAGCCTCCGCCGGGGGGACCCCCAACCGGCACGCCTATGACCAGTGGGAGAGTCACGGTGTACTTCGCCGCACTGCTCGCGCGCACCGAAGACGGGTGGGAAGCGAGCGACACAGAGCTCGACGATGTGGAAACCCTGTCGGATCTGGCCGACCTGGCCCGTGAAGCCTCGCCCGACGACGACACGGTGCTGGTGCTCATCGAGCAGGAGGACGCCTGGTTCGGCGTCGTCCGCATCGATGGCGAGGACGACCCTCGTATCTACGTCTCGGACGCCGCCGCCGCTGCCCGCAGCAGCTACGGCGAGATCCTGCTCACCGACGAACTGCTCGGAAGGGAGCCCGGCGACGACGACCCCGACCTGGACGCCCTGGACCTCGACGGTACGGAGGACGGTGAGCCCGACGACGACGATGACGACGGCACGGCCGCCGAGGCCGTGCCGCACAGCCCGGTCGGCGACAGCCAGATCCTCGACGACCTGGGCGTGAGCGAGAAGGAGCTGCGCGCCCTCGACGCCGATGACGCCCTCGGCGCGATCGCCGAGGCCCTGGGGGCGTCGGAGGTCCTGGAAACCGTCCGCTAGAGCCGTCCGCCCGCCACGAGCCGTCACCGCCGTCCACCATCCGCTAGGTTCCCCGGGTGACCGAAGCAACCGACGCAGAGGCACCGGGTCCCGATCCGGTACGCGACCGCTGGCGGGCCGCGATGCGGCTCGCCCTGGACGAGGCCGGGCGGGCCGCCGAGGGCGGTGACGTCCCGGTCGGCGCGGTCGTCCTCGCCCCGGACGGGCGGACCGTCCTCGCCGCCGGGCACAACGAGCGCGAGGCGACCGGCGATCCGACCGCCCACGCCGAGGTCCTCGCCATTCGCCGGGCGGCTGCCGCACTCGGGGAATGGCGGCTGACCGGCTGCACCCTGGTCGTCACCCTCGAACCCTGCACGATGTGCGCGGGCGCGATCGTGCAGTCCCGGGTCGACCGGGTCGTCTACGGCGCCCGCGACGAGAAGGCCGGCGCGGCCGGGTCCCTCTGGGACGTCGTACGCGACCGGCGCCTCAACCACCGCCCCGAGGTCATCGAGGGCGTCCTCGCCGACGACTGCGCCCGCCTCCTCACGGACTTCTTCCGCAGCCGCTGACGCCCCCGCCGACACGCCCGTGGGCATCCGCGAATACCGATTTCAAAGCACGCCCCACCTTGCTGTAAGGTCTCCCTCGGTAGCGTGTCCGAGCGGCCGAAGGAGCTCGCCTCGAAAGCGAGTGTGGCGCAAGTCACCGAGGGTTCAAATCCCTCCGCTACCGCTGTGGAAGGGCCCCGCCGAAAGGCGGGGTCCTTCGTGTGTTCCGGACATCCCTACGAACGCATGATCGGGTTACACTCGCCGCCGGCAAACAGGGACACATGAGGCGGGGGAGGCCGCTGTGGCGGTGCAGGGAAAGAAGATCGCGGTATATGTGCTCGTGGTCTTCGTGCTGTACGTGATCATCACCGACCCGGCCAAGGCCGCCGACTACGTCCAGATAGGGTTCGAGGGCGTCTCGAACGCCGCACAGGCCATCGGCGACTTCTTCACCTGGCTCGCCAACGGGGCCGAGTAGCCCGTCGTACGACCTTCTCCCGGAGCGCCCATGATCCGCCACCTGGTCCTCTTCAAGCTCAACGAGGGCGTCGAACGCGACGACCCCCGGGTCGTGAAGGGCGTCGAGGCGTTCCGCGCGCTCGACGGGAAGATCCCCGAGCTGCGCCACTGGGAGCTGGGCTGGAACTTCAGCGACCGGCCCATCGCCTACGACTTCGCGATCAACTCCGCGTTCGAGGACGCGGACGCGCTGCGGACGTACGTCGAGCACCCGGACCACCAGGCGGGCGTCGCCCTGTGGCGTGAGTTCGCCACGTGGGTGATCGCCGACTACGAGTTCTGAGGCGACCGCCACCCGGAGCACACCACCCGCCCCGCGCTGGAACAGTGCGGGGCTCTTGTGTACCCGGTTGCCTCTCCCACCCCCGTCTCTCCCTCAACACGGCGATATGCGGTGCTTGATCACAGTGCACATGTCTTGTGATGCTATGACCGCTTTTGACGGTTGAGTTGATGGATGAAGAGGTGGCGTTGACCGTGTCGGCCAGTACTGCGCCACCCCAGGAAGAGATCCCGGCCCCCGCCCCCGCCCCGGCCCAGACCTCTGTTCCTGGGCCCGTACCGGCCGAGCCGCCCGTACCGGCCGAACCGCCCGCGCCGGAGAAACGGCGGGGTGCCGACACCCGGGCCCTCACCCAGGTGCTCTTCGCCGAGCTGAAGCATCTGGAGCCGGGCACCCCGGAACACAATCGCGTCCGCGGGGCTCTCATCGAGGCGAATCTCCCGCTCGTGCGCTACGCGGCAGCCCGCTTCCGCTCCCGCAACGAGCCCATGGAGGACGTGGTCCAGGTCGGGACCATCGGGCTCATCAACGCCATCGACCGATTCGACCCGGACCGGGGCGTGCAGTTCCCGACGTTCGCGATGCCGACCGTCGTCGGCGAGATCAAGCGGTACTTCCGCGACAACGTCCGCACGGTCCACGTCCCGCGCCGGCTGCACGAGCTGTGGGTGCAGGTGAACAGCGCGACCGAGGACCTGACCACCGCCTTCGGCCGCGCCCCCTCCACCGCCGAGATCGCCGAGCGGCTGCGGATCACCGAGGAGGAGGTCCTGTCCTGCATCGAGGCGGGACGCTCGTACCACGCGACCTCCCTGGAGGCCGCCCAGGAGGGCGACGGGCTGCCGGGGCTCCTCGACCGGCTCGGCTACGAGGACCCCGAGCTCGACGGAGTCGAACACCGCGATCTCGTACGGCACCTCCTCGTCCAACTCCCCGAACGCGAACAGCGCATCCTGCTGCTCCGCTACTACAGCAACCTCACCCAGTCCCAGATCAGCGCCGAACTCGGCGTCTCCCAGATGCACGTCTCCCGCCTCCTCGCCCGCAGCTTCGCGCGGCTGCGTTCGGCCAACCGCATCGAGGCGTGAACGCTCCGCTTGGGGGCAGGGGCGCCTAATGGCTCGGGGGTCACTGTGATTTCGCGACTGCGGGTTGGACGTGGTTTCTCGCGCAGTTCCCCGCGCCCCTTTCAGGGCGCGGGGAGGGTGACCGGCGGTAACCAGTTCACCTCTCCCGCGCCACGGATGGACCATGGGGCACGCGGGGCGCACGAAGGCAGACGGGGCGCACAGAATCGGCCGTGGACGCGCGTTCCCAGGCCATAGGCGTGACCGAACACGAGATCGAGACATCACCGTCGAGAGCGAATCGCCCATCTCGCCTCTTACCGACAGTTCTGTTGTGAAACCCCGTCAGACCATCTGTTTCCAGGGCCTATTCACCTTCGCCATGTCGACATGTCACTACATCGCGTTGCCGACGTGTGACATTCTTCCCCCAGCGCGTTTGCCGTGGCCTCGCCGCCGGTATTGAGGTGGAGGCTGCGTTCCCTACGACGGAGCGTCCGCCGCGACCGTCCGCGACCCAAAGGGGGTGGCATGTCCGCAGACCAGGGCAGCTCGAAGGTGCTCACGCTCGCCAAGAGCGAAACCGCGCCCGACGCTCTCCAGGCCCCTCAGGACCTTCAGGAGCTTCCTGACCTTCCCGGTCCCGAAGCGCCGCCGGCCACTGACTTCCCGGCCTTGTCGGCCTCGGCGAACATCGACACCCGCACCCTGTCCCGCTCCCTGTTCCTGCGGCTGGCCGCACTCGACGAGAACAGCCCCGAGCGCGCCTACGTCCGGGACACCCTCATCGAGCTCAACCTCCCGCTCGTGCGTTACGCCGCCGCCCGCTTCCGGTCGCGCAACGAGCCGATGGAGGACATCGTCCAGGTCGGAACGATCGGGCTGATCAAGGCGATCGACCGCTTCGACTGCGAACGGGGCGTCGAGTTCCCGACGTTCGCGATGCCGACGGTCGTGGGCGAGATCAAGCGGTTCTTCCGCGACACCTCGTGGTCGGTCCGCGTCCCGCGCCGCCTCCAGGAGCTGCGCCTGGCCCTCACCAAGGCCAGCGACGAGCTCTCCCAGAAGCTCGACCGCTCCCCGACGGTCACCGAACTCGCCGCGGTCCTGGGCGTGTCCGAGGAAGACGTGGTCGACGGCCTCGCGGTCGGCAACGCCTACACGGCCTCCTCCCTCGACTCCCCAGCTCCCGAGGACGACGGCGGCGAGGGCTCCCTCGCGGACCGCCTCGGCTACGAGGACAGCGCGCTCGAAGGCGTCGAGTACCGCGAGTCGTTGAAGCCGCTGCTCGCCAAACTCCCGCCCCGCGAACGGCGGATCATCATGCTCCGCTTCTTCGCCAACATGACCCAGTCCCAGATCGGCGAGGAGGTCGGCATCTCCCAGATGCACGTCTCCCGCCTGCTCACCCGCACCCTGGCCCAACTCCGCGAGGGTCTGATCTCCGACTGACCCACCCACTCCGTGACACACCCAACCGCCGGGGCCCGATTCATGGGCACCCGGCGGTTGCGCGTGCGCAGGGGACGGCAGAGGGCCGGTGAGTCGTCTGCGGGTGGATGGGGGAGGGACGGGTAGGGCGGCGGGGCCGAAAAAGGCCGACGCTCAGCCCAGCGCCAGCCAAACGACCGCAGCCACAACCACAACCGCCGCGACAACCCCGACGATCACCCCGACACGCGGCCCGGAGGACGCGGCAGCCTGCCGACCCCCCTGCGGCGTCTCATCAACAAAGGCACGGAACATCTGAGTACTACCCGCGGGGTCGTAGTTGCCCTGGGGACCCTGGTTGTCAGCCATGCCCCGAGACCCTAGCGAACCAGCCCCGGCACACCCAAGCCGGGTACTCCGCCCGAGCCCCAGCACCCGGCGGCCCTCCGGACCCCACCGACCCCAGCCACCCGGCCCCGGCGAGCCCAGCCACCCGGCCCCGGCGCCCTCGACCATCCGCCCCTCCCGACCCTCCTGCCCCTCCCACCCCATCCCCCTTTGCCAAGACTTGGCCCATACCCTCCAGATTTAATTTGCCTGCAGCAACCATCCAGTCCTATGGTTGCCCTAAGCAACGAACACGGGAGGGCTGCCATGGCAAGGCAGGCGCACTACGAGGAGCTCGCCCGCCAGCTCAGCGCCGTCGGCGTCGTGAAGCGGGAGATCGCCCGAATGCTCCCACCCGACTGCCCGGGCGGCTCCGCAGGCGTACTGACCCTCCTCGGCCGACACGGCGAGATGCGCATGAGCAGACTCGCCGAACTGCTCGCGGTGGACATATCGGTGACCAGCCGCCACGTCGCACACGTGGCCGACCGGGGCTGGATCGAACGCCTCCCCGACCCGGCGGACAAACGCTCCCGCATCCTGCGCCTGACCCCCGAGGGCCAGGACAAGCTCGCCGAACTCCACCGGCGTAGCACCCGGTTGATGGCCGAACGGCTGAGCCACTGGTCCGACGACGAGGTCGGGCAGCTGGTCCACCTCCTGGACCGGCTGCGCGACAGCTTCGACGACTGCCGCGCCGGCCCCCGGACCACGCCACGCACGGCGCCCCCCGTACCCGTACCCGTTGCTGAAGCACAGAGCGACGACAGCGACGGCGACGGCACACACCCCACCACCCCCCGTACACCCGCATAGATCGCACAGGAAAAGGAAGCTCATGGCAACGACCACACCAGCCGGTGTGCGGGCGCACGCCAAGCACGGCGCCACCCACAGCGGTGGCGACGATGCTCCGATGACGCATCGGCAGATCATGGAAGCGCTGACCGGCCTGCTGCTCGGCATGTTCGTGGCGATCCTGTCGTCCACGATCGTGTCGAACGCGCTGCCGGACATCATCAAGGACCTGGGCGGCGGACAGAGCGCGTACACCTGGGTGGTGACGGCGTCGCTGCTCGCGATGACCGCGTCCACCCCGCTGTGGGGCAAGCTCGCCGACCTGTTCTCCAAGAAGCTGCTGATCCAGCTGGCGCTCGTCGTCTTCGTGCTCGGCTCGGCCGCCGCCGGACTCTCCCAGAACGCCGGGATGCTCATCGCGTTCCGCGCGGTCCAGGGCATCGGCATGGGCGGGCTCTCCTCGCTGGCCCAGATCATCCTCGCGGCGATGATCTCCCCGCGCGAGCGCGGCCGGTACAACGGCTACCTCGGCGCCACCTTCGCGACCGCGATGGTCGGCGGCCCGCTGGTCGGCGGGGTCATCACCGACACCGACTGGCTCGGCTGGCGCTGGTGCTTCTATGTCGGCGTGCCCTTCGCGATCATCGCGCTGATCGTGCTCCAGCGGACCCTGCATCTGCCGGTCGTCCGGCGCAAGGTCAAGGTCGACTGGGCGGGCGCGTTCCTCATCACCGCCGCGGTCTGCCTGCTGCTGATCTGGGTGACCTTCGCCGGTGACAAGTACGACTGGGTCTCCTGGCAGACGTACGCGATGGTCGGCGGCACACTCGCGCTGCTGGCCCTCTTCGTCCTCGTCGAGACGAAGGCGAGCGAGCCGATCATCCCGCTGCGGCTGTTCCGCAACCGGACGATCGCGCTGGCCTCGCTGGCCTCGCTCTTCGTGGGTGTGGCGATGTTCGCGGGCACGATCTTCTTCAGCCAGTACTTCCAGCTGGCCCGCGACAAGTCGCCGACCATGTCCGGTGTCCTGACCATCCCGATGATCGGCGGTCTGTTCGTCTCGTCGACCGTCTCCGGGCAGGTCATCACCCGCACCGGACGCTGGAAGGCGTGGCTGATCGCCGGTGGTGTGCTGGTGACCGCGGGCCTCGGGCTGCTGGGCACCCTCCGCCACGACACCGCGTACTGGCACGTGGCGATCTTCATGGCGCTGCTCGGGCTCGGCGTCGGCATGATGATGCAGAACCTGGTGCTGTGCACCCAGAACCAGGTGGCCCCCAGCGATCTGGGCGCCGCCAGCTCGGTCGTCACCTTCTTCCGTTCCCTCGGTGGCGCGATCGGCGTCTCCGCGCTGGGCGCGGTCCTCAGCCACCGGATCACCCACTACGCGGAGGAGGGCCTCGCCAAGCTCGGCGTCTCCGGCTCCTCCATGGGCCACGGCGAGATCCCCGACCTGGACTCGCTGCCCGCCCCGATCCGCACGGTCATCGAGAGCGCCTACGGCCACGGCATCGGCGACGTCTTCCTCTACGCCGCCCCGTTCGCCGTCCTCGCGCTGATCTTCTCGGTCTTCATCAAGGAGGTGCCGCTGCGGACCAGCGGCGCGCTGACCCAGGCGGCGGAGGCCAAGGCCGCGGCCACGGCCCCCGCGCCGACCGCAGAGAAGGTCCCCAGCTGGGCCACCGCCGGGACGGGCTCAGACGGCTCCGACGGCGCTCGGCGGCTCGCCGCGACCGAGGGCACGACCGCCGCCGCGCTGCCGGTGGCCGAGGAGGGAGCCGCGCTGCCCGGCGCCTCCGCCGGAATCCCCGTACGGGGTCACGTCCGCGGCACCGAGAACGCGCCCGTGCCGAGGGCCGCCGTCACGCTGATCTCGCTCGGGGGCCGGCAGCTCGGCCGCTCTGTCGCCGGGGACGACGGGGCCTACGCGGTGGACGCGCCCGCCGCCGGGTCGTACGTACTGATCGCCGCCGCCGACGGGTTCCAGCCGCAGGCGTCCACGATCGTGGTGAACGACGAGCCGGTCTCGTACGACGTCCTGCTGAGCGGTACCAGCGGGCTGAGCGGTGTGGTGCGGGCCGCCGGTGCCGCGCTGCCCGTGAAGGACGCCATGGTCGTCGTGACCGATGTGCGCGGGGATGTGCTGGCCACCGGGACCACCGGTGAGCAGGGCGAGTTCGGCTTCCGGGAGCTGGTGCCGGGTGCCGTCACCGTCGCGGTGAACGCCGCCGGGTACCGTCCGCGCGCCCTGCCCGTGGAGATCGGCGGCGCCGGGGTCACCCGGATCGAGGTCGACCTGGAGGCCGGGGCCCGGCTCCAGGGGGTCGTACGGGCGGCCGGCGGGCCCCTGGCCGACGCCCGCGTCACCCTCGTCGACGCGGCGGGCAACGTGGTCGGCACCGCCACCACCGGGGCGGACGGCGCGTACGCCTTCGCCGACCTGGACGGCGGCGAGTACTCGGTGATCGCCACCGGCTACCCGCCCGTGGCCACGGCCCTGACGGTCACCGGCCCCGGCGTCGACGGCCACGACATCGAGCTCGCCCACCCCGGCGAGTAGTCACACGCAAGAGACGTGAGGAGTGGGCCCGGATGGGTTCGACGGAAGCAACGGGACGGACGGGGCTGACCGCGAGGGTCCGTACCCGGGACGGGTGGGCCGTGTCGCACGCGGTCGTCACCGTGACCGACATGACCGGTACGCAGGTGCTGCGGGCCGGGGCGGACGCGGAAGGGGTGGTGCGCGACTCCACGGCGCTCGCGCCCGGCGCGTACACGGTGATCGTCACGGCGGTCGGCTACGCCCCGGTCGCGTCCAGTGCCCTCGTGACCGCGAGCAGCCGGGCCGAGGTCGGCACGGTGACCCTGGCCCGGCTGGGCGGCGCCGAACTGCCCCCGCCCGGCCCCTGGACCATCGACCCGGCCCACTCCTCCGTCGCGGCCGTGGCCCAGCACCTGGGCATCTCCAGCGTGCACGGCCGCTTCACCAACTTCTCCGGCTCCATCGAGATCGCCCCCACCCCGGACGAGGGCACCAAGTCCCGGGTGTCGGCGGTGATCCGCGCCGCCTCGATCGACACGGGCAACGCCATGCGGGACGGACACCTGCGCTCCCCGGACTTCCTGGACGCCGACCGCCACCCCGAGATCACCTACGTCTCCACGGGCCTGACCCCGTCCGGCCAGGACCGCTGGACGGTCCACGGCGAGTTGGGCATGCACGGCGTCGTACGCCCGGTCGACCTGGACCTCGCGTACCTGGGCACCGGCACGGACCCCTGGGGCGGCACCCGAGCCGCGTTCCGCGCGACGACCGAACTCCGCCGCGACGACTTCGCGATGAACTACAACCAGGTGGTACAGGCGGGCATCGCGGCGATAGGCACGACGCTGAGGGTGGAGCTGGACATCCAGGCGGTACAGGGAGAGTCACTACCCGCGGCTCTGTAGGGGGGCTGCGGCTCTGTGGGGGCTGCGGCTGTGTGGGGGCTGCGGCTGTGTGGGGGCTGCGGCTGTGTGGGGG
>NZ_AEJC01000490.1 GCF_000317595.1 Streptomyces ipomoeae 91-03
CTTCACATCAAGTGCCTGCTCTGTCGATCAGAGCTGGTTGCCGACGAAGACCGTGAGGTCGACGAGGCGGTTGGAGTAGCCCCACTCGTTGTCGTACCAGCCGACGACCTTGACCTGCTTGCCCTGGGCCATGGTCAGGGAGGAGTCGAAGGTGCAGGAGGCCGGCCAGTTGACGATGTCCGAGGACACGATCGGGTCGGCGGTGTACTCCAGGATGCCCTTCAGCTGACCCTCGGCGGCCTTCTGGAAGGCGTTGTTGATCTCGTCCTTGGTGACCTCGCGGTCCAGCTCCAGGACCAGGTCGGTGACCGAGCCGGTGGGGACCGGGACGCGCATGGCGATGCCGTCCAGCTTGCCCTTGAGCTGCGGCAGGACGAGGGCGGTGGCCTTCGCGGCACCCGTGGACGTCGGGATGATGTTCTCCGCGGCGGCGCGGGCGCGGCGCAGGTCCTTGTGCGGGAAGTCCAGGATGCGCTGGTCGTTGGTGTACGCGTGGACGGTCGTCATCAGACCCTTGACGATGCCGAACTCCTCGTCGAGGACCTTGGCCATCGGCGCCACACAGTTGGTGGTGCAGGAGGCGTTGGAGATGACGTGGTGGTTGGCCGGATCGTACTTGTCCTGGTTGACGCCCATCACGATGGTGATGTCCTCGTCGGAGGCCGGAGCCGAGATGAGGACCTTCTTGGCGCCGCCGGCGATGTGCTTCTCGGCGTCGGCCTTCTTCGTGAAGATGCCGGTGGACTCGATGACGATGTCGACGCCCAGCTCGCCCCACGGGATGTCGGCGGGGTTGCGCTCGGACAGGACCTTGATGGTGTGGCCGTCGACGGTGATCGTGTCGGCGGTGTGCGACACCTCGGCCTTGAGGCGACCCAGGATGGTGTCGTACTTCAGCAGGTGAGCGGTGGTCGCGGTGTCACCCAGGTCGTTGACAGCCACGATCTCGATGTCTGCACCCTGCTCCAGCAGCGCGCGGAAGTAGTTACGACCGATGCGGCCAAAGCCGTTGATGCCTACGCGGATCGTCACGAACCGATCTCCTCGTTGGTACGCCGGCTCAGTGCCGGCGAGCTGTATGGGATGTCCCCGACCGCCTACGACCCTACCTCCCCGGGGCCCGTCCAGTGACATCGAGATGCCCTATACATGCCGGTGTTGTCCGTACCCGCCGGTAGGGGTACGGACCGCCCTGGTTTTGCAAGGTGATTACCTTTTGAGCGGCCGTCCGATCATCTGATTCCAGACGTTCGGGGAGGCCTCTTGTCAGCTGATCGGAGCAGCCGGCGCTCAGTTCTTCAGGGCCGCCAGCGCCTTGCCGATCAGTGCCGTTCGGTCGGCCGCCAGGGTCACCTGCTCCAGGCCGAAGCCCAGCAGCACGGTGTCCTTCGTGGTGACCGCTCCGTACGTCTTGAACAGCTCACCGGACAGACCCCACTCGTTGACGACCGCCGGGCTGCCCGCGGGCGGGCCCGGGGTACTCCAGGCGCCGAGGGAGGTCTCGAAGCCCTCGACGGCACCGGCCGTGCCGCCGATGACGACCGTGGCGTTGTCGGCGAGGAGGCCGCGACCGCCGCTACCGGGGTCGGTGATGTAGCTGAGCGACACCTCGACCGTCTTGCCGGCGTAGGCGGACAGGTCGAACTCGACCTGCTGCCAGCCGTCGGAGGCCCCGGTGAAGCTGTTCCAGGAGCCGCTGGTACCGGTGGGCGTGCACCCGCCGGAGCCCAGGGTCAGATACCGCTTCAGGGCCGGGTGGGCCTTGATGAAGTACCCGGCCTCGCACTCGACGGGCACGGCGGTGGAGGTGGCGCCGCCGGCCTCCGGCAGCGTCGTCCAGTCGTCCGCCCCGGCCGTGTGCGCCTCCAGGACCGCGTGGTCGTAGCCCTCCTCGGTGCTCCACAGGAGCTGGGTGCGCAGGGTGGGCTTGTCGGCGGCGCTCACCGAGGTGAGGTCGATGGTGCGGGTGAGACGGTTCCAGGCGTAGTCGGAGTGCGTGACGGCCGCCATGGACGCGCCCGCGTACGGGCCGTACGGGTTGGTGGTCCCCGGGTACTGGCCCGCCCCGGCGCTCGCGAACTGCGGGAACGTCTCCGTGGGCAGGGCGTCCGAGGTGAGGCCGAAGGATCCGGCGGTGTCCAGCGGGTTGCCCGGCGCGGCACCGAGGGCACCGGTGACGCCCGCCAGCTTGCCGCTGCCCGCGAAGGCGGTGACGTTCGGCAGGGACGTACGGCTGTAGGCGCCCAGGTAGTACTGACTGAAGTCGTTCGACAGGGTGCCGCCGCCGAGGTCGACGGAGCCGCCGGCGCTCTCGCCCGCCTCGATCAGCTTGCCGCCCTCGTTGAGGTAGGCGCGCAGTTCCACCTGGGTGGCCACGCCCGGGCGCACGGCGCCCGTGTAGTGAACGACCTGCTTGAAGTGCTTCAGTACGCCGAGCGCGTCGGGTGCGCCCTGGGTCGCGACGTCCCAGACGAGCGCCTTCTTGCCGTTGGCCTTCAGCGCGTTCACATACGCCTGGGCCTGGGTCTGGGCCGCGCCCTCCTCGGCGACGACGAGCGTGTCGGCCTTGGGGCGTTCGGCGATGGTGTACGTGAAGCGCTCGCTGCGAGTGGGCTTGCCGCCCTTCGTCCTGCCGGTGAACCAGACCTCGACCTTGTCGCCGGGCTCGCCGCCTCGCACCTTGGCCCGGTACTCGTCGAAGTAGAGGTTGTCCTCACCGCCGAACGTCTCACCGCCCTTCCAGGCCTTGAGCGTCCGGTCGTGGGTACGGCCGCCGTTGACGCGGTACTTCATCTCCTTGTCGCGCACGGACTTGCGTACGACGACGGAGATCTCCTGGTCGGCGCCGCGCGAGTACGACGTGGTGAAGCCGGCCGGGGTGAAGTCGGGGGCGTCGAGGCCGACCGAGGACTTGGGCTGGTCGGGCCTGGCCGCGGTCTCGGCGACGGAGAGCGCGAACGGGATGTTCTTCTGGAACTCCTGCTGGATCAGCTTCTCGTCGTCCGGGAACGTGAAGACGGAGGCGCAGTCCTCGGGCTTCCAGGCGTCGTCCGGGTCGATGTTCGACGCCGTCTGGCAGGTCGACATCTCCGGGGTGAACATCGCCGTGCCGTTGACGTTGGCCGCGTGGCCGTCCGCCTCACCGTTGGTGGTGTACAGCTCGGAGGAGAGCTGGGGGTGGTAGCCGGGGATCGCGGGGTTCTCCGGTGTTCCGGCCAGCGCCTTGTAGAGCACGTCGTCCGGGGTGGGCGTGGCCACCTGCCAGCCGACTCCGTAGAGGATCAGTTCGGCGGCGGAGTGGTAGTTGATGCCGTACTCGAAGCCGATGCGCCGCTCGAAGGCGTCCAGGGCCTTTGTCTCGGGCTCCGAGTCGGGGCCGGCGCCGCGATAGGTCTCGCTGGTGGGGTAGGGGGACGAACCCTCGTTGTCGTAGCCCCACTTGTAGGCGAAGTTGCGGTTGAGGTCGACGCCGTCGCCGACGGTGATGGCGCCGTCGCCGTTGACGTCCCGCAGGTTCTTGCGCCACTGGCGGTTGGCGTCCGCCTGGTGCGTGAAGTCGTAGCCGTCCGGGTTGGCGGTGATCACGAACCACAGCTCGGTGGTGTCGACGATCTTCTTGATCCGCTTGTCCGTCTTGTAGTTGTCCAGGTAGTAGTGCATCAGGCGCCGGGTCATCTCCGGCGTGATCCACTCGCGCGCGTGCTGGTTGGACAGGTACAGGACGGAGGGCTTGACGCCGTCCTTGGTCTTCTTCGCGTTCTTGGTCAGTTTGAGCGCGAGGATGTCCTGCCCCTGGAGGGTCTTGCCGATGGAGACCACCTTGGTCAGGGACGGGTTCTCCTGGCCCGTCCGGATGATCTCCTCCTTGATGTTGCCGGCGCCGCTGTACGGGCGGTAGACGCCGTCGCCGGCGGCGGCCACCCGGGCCTCGGCCTTGCGGGTGAGCTTGTGCTCCTTGAGCTCGACGCCCTTGTCCTCCAGGGCCGCCGCCTGCTTGTCGGTGAGGTAGACCTCGACCGAGGCGGTGCCCTTCTTCGGCGCCTGCTCGCTGAGTTCATGGCCGTCCTGGCCGGCCGCGAGCAGCAGCGGAACCTGCTGCTTCGTCACCTCGGCGCGGAAGACCTTGACTTCTTCCGTCTCCGTGGAACCGTCGTTCTCGGCCGCCTGGGCGAGTGGCGCGAAGCCCGCACCGCCGCCCAGCAGAAGCGCGCCCGCGGCGAGGATCGATCTGGCTCTTCGTCTCATGAACCCCCCTTGGCGTGGTCCGCCACAGTGGCGAACCCACGCCAGGCTCATGTCAGTTCTGAGTCAAGTCAAGGGGGTCACACAGGCCACACAAGGATTTCACGCCGCAAGCGGAACGCCGGTGCCGATCACTACAACTAAGCGTCGGCACCGGCGAGTTGGTCCGTCCGGGGTGGAGGATGACAGGGCGTCACCCGGCGAGGTTATCGGCCATCTCCTCGGTGAGGCTGGCCTCGGTCCCCGGGATGCCGAGGTCCTGCGCGCGCTTGTCCGCCATGGCCAGCAGTCGGCGGATACGGCCCGCGACGGCGTCCTTGGTGAGCGGCGGGTCGGCGAGCGCGCCCAGCTCCTCCAGGGAGGCCTGCTTGTGCTCCATGCGCAGCCGGCCGGCGGCGGCGAGGTGCTCGGGGACGTCGTCGCCGAGGATCTCCAGGGCGCGGCCCACGCGGGCACCGGCGGCGACGGCGGCGCGGGCCGAGCGGCGCAGGTTGGCGTCGTCGAAGTTGGCGAGCCGGTTCGCGGTGGCGCGGACCTCGCGGCGCATCCGCCGCTCCTCCCAGGCCAGCACGGACTCATGGGCGCCGAGCCGGGTCAGCAGCGCGCCGATCGCGTCGCCGTCGCGGACGACCACCCGGTCCACGCCCCGTACCTCGCGGGCCTTCGCGGCGATCGACAGCCGGCGGGCCGCGCCGACCAGCGCGAGCGCGGCCTCCGGGCCCGGGCAGGTCACCTCCAGGGAGGACGAGCGGCCGGGCTCGGTGAGGGAGCCGTGTGCCAGGAAGGCGCCGCGCCAGGCGGCCTCGGCGTCACAGGTGGCCCCGGAGACGACCTGCGGGGGCAGGCCCCGGATGGGGCGGCCCCGGCCGTCCACCAGACCGGTCTGGCGGGCCAGCTGGTCGCCGCCCGCGACCACGCGCACGACATAGCGCGAGCCGCGGCGCAGTCCGCCGGGTGCCATCACGATCAGTTCGGAGCTATGACCGAAGATCTCCAGGATGTCCCGCTTGAGCCGACGCGCCGCCATCGCCGTGTCCAGCTCCGCCTCGATCACGATGCGACCGCTCACCAGGTGCAGCCCGCCCGCGAACCGCAGGATCGCCGAGACCTCCGCCTTTCTGCAGCAGGTCCGGGTGACGGGTAGCCGGGAGATCTCGTCCTTCACCGCTGCCGTCATCGCCATGGGCCGATCCTTCCATGCATCCGAAAAATACGGTCGTACGCGGCGGCCAACAGCTCCGGATCGTGCCGCGGAGATCCATCGGTCCGGGCCACCGGCGCCAGCTCGACCGCGGCGCCGAACCGTTCGGCGGCGTCGGTCAGGGATTCGCGGTCGGGCACGGCGGCCTTGTCGGCCAGCACCACGTCCAGGGCGAGTTTAGGGGCGTGTCGTGCCAAAACCTCCAAATGACGCTGCGGGGAGAAGCCATCGGTTTCTCCCGGCTGCGGGGCGAGGTTCAGGGACAGCACGAGTCTGGCCTTGGTCTCGGTGAGGGCGTCCAGCAGCTCGGGCACGAGCAGGTGCGGGATCACCGACGAGAACCAGGAGCCGGGACCGAGGACCACCCAGTCCGCGTCCAGGACCGCCTCGACGGCCTCGGGCACGGCGGGCGGATCATGCGGTACGAGATGCACGGACTGCACCTCGCCGGGGGTGAGCGCGACGGTCGCCTGTCCCCGTACGGTCTCGATCTCGTCCGGACGCTCCGGGTCGTGGCCCTTGACCAGGGCCTGCAGCTCCAGGGGTACGGCGGACATGGGCAGGACGCGGCCCTGGGCGCCCAGGAGCCTGCCGACCAGGTCGAGGGCCTGGACGTGGTCGCCGAGCTGCTCCCAGAGGGCGACGATCAGCAGGTTCCCGACCGCGTGCTCGTGCAGGTCGCCCTTGGACTGGAAGCGGTGCTGGATGACACGGGCCCAGGTCTGACCCCAGTCGTCGTCGCCGCACAGCGCGGCCAGCGCCTTGCGCAGATCACCGGGCGGCAGGACACCCAGCTCGTCCCTCAGGCGTCCGCTGGAGCCGCCGTCGTCGGCCACGGTGACGACGGCGGTGAGGTCGCCGGTGATCCGGCGCAGGGCGGCGAGCGAGGCGGACAGGCCCATGCCGCCGCCGAGCGCGACGACCTTGGGCTGGGCGCCCCGGCGGCGGGGCCTCGCCCCCCGCGCCTCGGCGGGCCTGCCCGCGCGGGCCTCGGGGGTGACCCGGCGCAGCCTGCTCAGCCGCAGGGCAGCACGTCCGGTCACTCGCGCCCCATGTCCCGGTGCACGACCACGGTCTCGACGCCCTGGGAGGACAGACGGGCGGCCAGCTTCTCGGCGGTGGCGACCGAGCGGTGCTTGCCGCCGGTGCAGCCGACCGCGATGGTCACATACCGCTTGCCCTCGCGGCGGTACCCGGCGGCGATCATCTGGAGCAGCTCGGAGTAGCGGTCGAGGAACTCCTTGGCGCCGGGCTGGTTGAAGACGTACGCGGAGACCTCCTCGTTGAGGCCGGTGTACGGGCGCAGCTCCGGGACCCAGTGCGGGTTGGGCAGGAAGCGCATGTCCACGACCAGGTCGGCGTCGACCGGGAGGCCGTACTTGAAGCCGAAGGACATGACGGTGGCCCGCAGCTCGGGCTCCTCCTCGCCGGCGAACTGGGCGTCCATCTTGGCGCGCAGCTCGTGCACGTTCAGGCTGGAGGTGTCGATCACCAGGTCGGCGTCGCCGCGCAGCTCGCGCAGCAGCTCCCGCTCGGCGGCGATGCCGTCGACGATGCGGCCGTCGCCCTGGAGGGGGTGCGGGCGGCGCACCGACTCGAAGCGGCGCACCAGGGCGTCGTCGGAGGACTCCAGGAAGACGATCCGCCGGGTGACGTTCTTCGTCTCCAGGTCGGCGAGGGAGTCGCGCAGGTTGTCGAAGAAGCGCCGGCCGCGGACGTCGACGACGACCGCGATCCGCGCCACGTTGCCCTGGGAGCGGGCGCCCAGCTCCACCATGGTGGGGATCAGCGCGGGTGGCAGGTTGTCGACGACGAACCAGCCGAGGTCCTCCAGACACTTGGCGGCCGTGGACCGTCCGGCGCCGGACATGCCGGAGATGATGACCAGCTCGGGGATGGCCGTCTCGGGGACCCCGGCTGTTTCGATGCCCGTACTCACGTGTGCTCCGTCTTCCTGTGGCGCTGGGTGCTGCGAGGCATGGTCGCCCGCGGCGCTGTGCGCTTCCCCGCGCTGTGCTGTGTGCTCGTCGTGCTCTTCTTCCGGACGCTCGAAGCGCTCCGGAGGTTCTGGGCGCTCGTCGTGCTCGGTCATGTCTCCTGTCCCGATCGCCGGTCCGGGGCGCCCGCGGCCACGGGCTCCCCAGAGGGGTCCGCCGTCGTTCCGGGTTCCTCCTCCTCCATGATCTCCCCAGTGGCCGTGTTCACGGCGGGTGCGGCCGAGGCCGCCTGGGCGAGGGCCGCGGCGATCGTCTCGGCCGTCTTGCGGCCTATGCCGGGGACCTCGCAGATCTGGTCGAGGGTCGCGGAACGCAGCTTCTTCAGCGAACCGAAGTGCTTGAGCAGCGCCTGCTTACGGGTGTCGCCGAGCCCCGGTACGTCGTCCAGGGGGCTCGACCGGAAGCGCTTGGCCCGTTTGGTGCGCTGGTAGGTGATGGCGAAGCGGTGCGCCTCGTCGCGGACCCGCTGGAGCAGATACAGGCCCTCGCTGGTGCGGGGCAGCACCACCGGGTCGTCCTCGCCGGGCACCCAGACCTCCTCCAGCCGCTTGGCGAGCCCGCACACCGCGATGTCGTCGATGCCCAGCTCGTCGAGCGCCCGCTGGGCGGCGGCGACCTGCGGCTGACCGCCGTCGACCACGACCAGCTGGGGCGGGTAGGCGAAGCGCTTGGGGCGGCCGTCGTCGTCCTTGAGGGCGTTGGCCGAACCGGCGAGACCGCTGGTGGGGCCGCCGAGACCGTTCATGGGGCCGCCGAGACCGTCCCCGGAGTCGCCGGACCCGCTCGCGGTGAGGTCGGAGCCGCTGCCGGAGGCATCGGAGCCGTTCCTCGTGGTGTCGGTGCCGTTCCCCGCGGTGTCGGTGCCGTCGTCCATCCACTCGCCGGTCTTCTCCTTCTCGGCGAGGTAGCGCCTGAAGCGGCGGGTGATGACCTCGTGCATCGAGCGGACGTCGTCCTGCCCCTCGAAGCCCTTGATCTGGAAGCGGCGGTACTCGCTCTTGCGGGCCAGCCCGTCCTCGAACACGACCATGGAGGCCACCACGTCGTCGCCCTGGAGGTGGGAGATGTCGTAGCACTCGATCCTGAGCGGGGCGCTGTCCAGGGCGAGGGCGTCGGCGATCTCCTCCAGGGCCCGGGAGCGGGTGGTGAGGTCGGAGGCGCGCTTGGTCTTGTGCAGGGCGAGCGACTGCTGGGCGTTGCGCTGCACGGTCTCCATGAGGGCCTTCTTGTCGCCCCGCTGCGGAACGCGCAGGGAGACATTGGAGCCGCGGCGCCCGGTGAGCCACTCCTGGACGGGCTCGACGGGGTCGGGCAGCGCCGGGACCAGGACCTCCTTGGGCACCGAGTCGCCGGTCTCCTCGCCGTAGAGCTGCTGGAGCGCGTGTTCGACGAGATCACCGGTGGTGACGGCCTCGACCTTGTCGGTGACCCAGCCGCGCTGGCCGCGCACCCGCCCGCCGCGTACGTGGAAGATCTGGACGGCCGCCTCCAGCTCGTCCTCGGCGACGGCGATCAGGTCGGCGTCGGTCGCGTCGGCGAGCACGACCGCGTTCTTCTCCATGGCCTTCTTCAGGGCCTCGATGTCGTCGCGCAGCCGGGCGGCCCGCTCGTACTCCATCTCCTCGGCCGCGTCCATCATCTGCTTCTCCAGACGACGGATGTATGTGCCGGTGCGGCCGGCCATGAAGTCGCTGAACTCCTCGGCCAGCTCGCGGTGCTCCTCGGCGGAGATCCGCTCGACGCAGGGGGCCGAGCACTTGCCGATGTAGCCGAGCAGACAGGGCCGTCCGGTGCGGGTCGCGTTCTTGAAGACGCCGGCCGAGCAGGTGCGGACGGGGAAGACGCGCAGCAGCAGGTCCACGGTGTCGCGGATCGCCCACGCGTGCGCGTACGGGCCGAAGTACCTGACGCCCTTCTTCTTGTGACCGCGCATCACCTGCACGCGCGGGTACTGCTCGTTCAGGGTGACGGCGAGGTACGGGTAGCTCTTGTCGTCGCGGTACTTGACGTTGAACCGGGGGTCGAACTCCTTGATCCAGGAGTACTCCAGCTGCAGCGCCTCGACCTCCGTGGACACCACGGTCCACTCCACGGAGACGGCCGTGGTGACCATCGTGCGGGTGCGCGGGTGGAGGCCCGCCAGGTCCTGGAAGTAGTTCGCCAGGCGCTGGCGCAGGCTCTTCGCCTTCCCGACGTAGATCACCCGACGGTGCTCGTCGCGGAACTTGTACACCCCGGGAGAGTCCGGGATCTGCCCCGGACTGGGGCGATAGCTGGAGGGGTCGGCCATGCAACACACCCTACTGGCGGCCACTGACACAGCGAGGGCCCGCGCCCGGAAGGGGCGCGGGGCCGTATGCCGCGTGGGCGCGACCAGCCACACAGAGCCCGCGGTCGCCGGACGGCAGCCACGACCGGGCTCTCAGGTGCCCGAACTCAGCGCGTCTCCAAAAACGTCAGCACGGCAAGCACCCGCCGATGATCGTCCGGCTCCTCCGGCAACCGCAGCTTCCCCAGAATGCTGCGCACATGCTTCTCCACGGTCCCTTCGGTGACCCACAGCCGCTTCCCGATCCCGGCGTTGGAGCGACCCTCGGCCATGAGGCCGAGGACTTCCCGCTCGCGGTTGCTCAGCATCGCCAGCGGATCGTCCCGGCGCTGCGCGGCGACCAGCTCCTGCACCAGCGACGGATCGACCACGGACCCGCCCCGGCGGATCCGGTCGAGGGTCTCCAGGAACTCGTCCACGACGGTGATCCGGCTCTTGAGCAGATAGCCGATGCTGCGGCCACCGGCCAGCAGCTCCAGCGCGTCCTCGACCTCGACGAACGCCGACAGGACCAGGATCCCCACGGCCGGATGGCGCTCCCGGATCTCACGGGCCGCCTTCAGCCCCTCCGTGGACTGGGTCGGCGGCATGCGGATGTCGATGATCGCGATGTCCGGGTGTTTCGCCTCGACGAGGTCCATGAGCCCGTCGGCGTCCCCGGCCTGGCCCACCACCTCGTAGCCGACGCGCTCGCAGAGGCTTGCCAGCCCCTCCCGCAGGAGCACGTCGTCGTCCGCGAGAACCACTCGTCCGAGCTCTGGATGCTGATCGGCGTCCATGGTCTCGGCCTTCCCCCTTGCCCGACCTGTTCGGTTCTTCCCAGCAGCCTGCCCGAACTGGGGACTTACGGCTAGCCGGAAGCCTAGTTGGGGGAGGGCCGGGAGGACACCGGAACGTTTGAGCGTCATGCTCGAATCCGTGCAGTCGCAGATGGATCCGCCGTCTCTGGCGAGGGGTGGCAGGTCATCGGCCGCAAGGCTGTCGGCCGAGCATCCGCGACTGGCCCGGCACGGCGGAACTCCCGCCACCGGGCCGGACGGCCGTCTCCGCTGTCCGACCTGACCGCCCGGGACGTACGCTCGCCACCGAGTCCAAGAACTCCCCCCTTGCTTGGGCCGCCAACGCGTACGCTTCGGGCGGTCATCCATGTCCGAGGACGTCGACCTGCCCCGGAGGCGGTGTCACGGGCAGTCGCACGGTGATCGTCGTACCGCTGCCGGGTGGGCTGACGACGGTCAGCCGGCCGCCGCTGGCCTCCACGCGGTCGATGAGCCCGATCAGCCCCGAGCCCTTGTCCGGCTCCGCTCCCCCGTCCCCGTCGTCGCGGACGACGAGCTCCAGCACGCCCTCGTGGTCCCGGCCCTCGACGGTCACCACGCTCGCGCGCGCGTGCTTGACGGCGTTGGTGAGGCACTCGGAGGTGACGTAGTACGCCGCCACCTCGACCTGTTCCGGGAAGCGGGCCGTGGAGAGCTTCAAGTCGAGTTCCACGGGTACGGCGCAGCGGCGCGCGAGGGAGCGCAGGGCGGGGCCCAGGCCGCCCTTGGAGAGGATGGCGGGGTGGATGCCACGGGCCACCTGGAGGAGGTCCTGGAAGGTGTCGTCGAGGCCCTTGCCGAGGTGGGCCAGCTGCTGAGCGAGGGCGGATGAGCGGTCCTCGACCAGGGACTCCGTCATCCGCAGCTCCAGTTGGAGCGAGACCAGGCGCTGCTGGACGCCGTCGTGCAGGTCGCGTTCGATACGGCGCCGGGAGGCGTCCCCGGCGGCGACGACACGCGCGCGTGAGGCTCTCAGTTGGTCGCGGCTGTCGGCGTTGGCGATGGCGGTGGCGATCAGTTCGGTGAAGTCGGCGAGCCGGGACTCGGTGCCCTCGGGGAGCGGGTCGAGCGGCGAGGCGGCGACGACGACGCCCCACAGCCGGCCCTCGACGACGATCGGCGCGCCCACGGCGCTGCCGGCCCGGGCCGCGGACCGGGTGCGAGCCACCCCGTGGATCACCTGCCGCGCCGCCTCGCGTCGCACCAGTCGCGCGTCCTCGGCGCGCGCGATGCCCAGGACCGTGTTGGCGCCGTCGGGCTCGTAGCGCAGTACGGCCGCGGCCGTGCTCAGCAGGGCCCCCACCTCCTCGGCCACCTTGGCGAACACCTCGGACGGCGGCACCCCGCGCGCGACGGCGGTGGCGACCCTGCGCAGCGCGGCCTGTTCGAGGGCGGCCAGGCGGCTCTCGGTGACGTCGCGGGCGGCGGCGTAGATGAGCCCTTCCTCGCGGACGGCCCGGGCGCTCCACTGCAGCCAGCACTCGGTGCCGTCCGCGCGGACGTACCGGTTCTCGAACTCGGCGATCTCGTCGCCGCCCGCGAGCCGCGCAAGGGCCTCCTCGGTGCTGTCCCGGTCCTCCTCGCGGACGAAGTCCATGAGCGGTCTGGAGGTCAGCGTCTCGCTCGAATATCCGAGAGTGCGTTCGAAGGCGGGGTTGACGCGCTTGAAGTGGCCGTCGAGTCCGCTGATGCACAGCAGGTCGAGGGAGAGGTTGAAGATGCCCTCCAGTTCCTGTTCGGCCCGCCTGCGCCGGCCGTGGGCGGCGGCGAACGACGCCATGGTGCCGTTCATGCCGCCCAGCAGCTGGGCCCAGGTGCCGTGGAAGGCGTCGACCTCGGCCCGGTGTTCGAGCCGGCCCGCGTCGATCGCCGTGTTCATGGCCCGGATCTGCTCGGCCAGCCGTTCGGTGGTCACCCGCAGCTCGCGGAAGGTGTCGGCGACGTCCCCGAGCTCGTCACGCCCGGCGTAGCGGATGTCGTACGAGAGGTCGCCGTCGGACAGGGCCCGGGCGCCCTCGGCGACCTGGCCGAGGGGCTGGGTGATCGAGCGGCGCAGGGCCAGCGCCAGGACGGTGACCAGGCACAGGACGGTCAGCGAGACGCCCAGGTCGGTGAACGCCTGCCGCCGTGTGGTGCGCAGGTCGCGGTCGGCGGTGACGGCGAGTTCGCGCGCCGCCCGGTGCTGGATGGCGTGCAGATCCTCGACATAGGCCCCGGACTGAGCGAGCCAGCGGTCGTACGAGGGCCAGTCGGCGGGCCGGGTGGCGGAGTCGGCGAGCATGTCGCGGACCTTGCGGACGGCGCGGCCGGGAGCCTGGAAAGCGGCGCTGTCCAGCTCGGTCTCCAGCTCGTCGGAGGCATTCAGGCGGAATGCCCTCAGCTCGGCCTCCTCCAGTTCGGTCCAGCGGCCGGCGGCGGTGGGGCGTTCACCGGCGGGGGCATCGAACAGGATGGCGAGCTCGGCCCGCTCCCGTTCAGTGGCCGCGATGGCCCTCAGCAGCACGATGTGGGCGTCGGCCGCCCGGCCCGCGGCCCTGGTCGGCCGCCCGGACTCCAGGCCGGCGATGGTGTCGAGGAGAACGTTCTCGATGGCCTCGTACCGTCTGGCCACGGTCGGCGCGTCCAGCGAGGCGGTGCCCGTCTCGACGCGCAGCGCGTGCAGTTGCCGGCGTACGGAGTCGAGGACACCGGCGATGTCGGCCCCCGGCCGGTCGAGGGCCCGTTCGGTGGCCCGCCGCAGTGCGCCGTCTGTGGCCCGCTGGGCCGCGGCACGCTCGCGCGCGGTGTCTGTCGCGGGGCGCAACCTGTGCTGCACCGCGGCGATCCGCTCCCGGGCGACCGCTTCGGAGACCTCACTCGTCGCGAACGACACCCGGATCGCGGTGTCGAAGTCCCCCAGCCTGCGCGCCTCCTCCCACCGGGTCACGGCGGCGAGGGCCGTGAAGGCCAGCAGAACGGTCACCGGCAGCAGCACGAGCAGCATCAGCTTGGGACCGACCCGCAGCCGGGACAGGAACGGCACCGCACCTCCGGCGGCGGCCCGCCGCCGGAGGTGCGCGAGGGCGGGCCGGAGGGCCGGGGGTCGGCTTTGCGAAGGTAAGGCGTGCGGGGCCGGGACACGACCCAGTGCGCGTGAGCGGCGAAGGGCAGGGGTGCGTCTCTCCGAGGGCGAGTCGCGGGGGTCTGCGGCACGGCTTTCGGAAGCTGATCGGCCTGGGTCGGTGGCGCGGTATTCAGAAGGCAATCGGCCCGACTCGGTGGCACGACTCTCCGAAAGGGACCGGCTCCCGTCGGTGGCACGGCCACCCGAAAGCGACCGACCCGACTCGGCAGCCGAGCCGTCCGAGAGCGACCGACCCCCGTCGACAGCCGGGCCATCCGAAAGCAACCGACCCCCATCAACAGCCCCACCCTCCGGAAGCAACCAACCCCCGTTGACGGGCACGGCCGCTCGAAGGGGACCGGCCCGGGTCGTCCGGTCGGTTTCGTGAAGGTGATCGGCGCATCGCCGGGCCTCACGAACCGGTGGGCGGGTAGTAGCGGTGGTCGGCCAGGTCCTTGTCGACGGCGCGCACGGCCTCGTCCAGGGCGGGTTTCACGGGGGCTCCGCGCATGATCTCGGTGAACGCGTGGGCGAAGGCCTTGCTGATCGCCGGGTAGGCGGGGGTCTGCGGCCGGGGCCGGGCGACTCCGCTGCGCAACTGTTCGATGTAGAGCCGGGCGGGGCCGTCCTCCGCGAACATACCGGTGCGTTCGACGGCGGTTCCGGTGGCGGGTATCGCGCCGTTGGCCTCCGTCATGCGCAGGATCTCGTCGCACCGCAGCAGGAAGGCCAGGAACCGCCACACCGCGTCGCCGTCGGCGCCGCCCGCCGGGACGCCCCACTGCCAGGAGCCCATGCCCGTGGCGGTGCCCGTGCCGAAGTCGGGCAGCGGCACGATCGCCACGTCGCCGGGGAACGCCTCGGAGTAGCGCCGGTACCACCAGTGGCCGGTCCAGGACACGGGGCTCCTGCCTTTCTGAAAGGCCTCGGCGTCCTTGTCCGCGTCCACGTATCCCGCCTTCGCCCAGCCCTGCAGCGTCGTCAGCGCCTCGACCGTCCGCGGCCCGTTGAGCACGCCGTCGGCCGTTCGATAGGTGGAACGTTCGACCAGATCACCGCCCGCCGACCACACCGCCGGGGCGAATCCGTACGTTCCCCACTCGGTGTCGGCCCACGCCAGCTGGAGGTCCAGCGGCCTCTCGTAGCCCAATGAGCGCAGTTTCTTCAGAATGCCGGTGAACTCGTCGGCGGTCCAGGCGTCGCCGATGCCCTTCGGGACGCGGACACCGGCCTTCTTGAGCACCGAGGGCCGTATGTAGAGGCCGAGTCCGGAGTCAAAGGTTCCGAGACCCCACAACCTGCCCCGGTAGGTGCCCTGTTCGAGGATCGAGGGGAGCAGATCCGCGCGCAGGGCCTCCGGGACGCAGGAGTCGATCGGTCTGAGGTCGCCCGCCCAGGCGTGGCTGAACAGGTTCGTGGCGTCGAAGTCGAGCAGGTCGGGCAGTTCGCCGTCGGCCGCCGCCTCGCGGACCAGGTCGTCGTAGTCGCCCTTGGGCAGACTGACGAGCCGGACCTTCACCTCGTCCTGGGCGGCGTTGAAGGCCCGTACCTGTGCCCGCACGGCATCCAGTTCACCCCGCGCGGCCGGTGCGTGGAACCACATGGTGATCTGCGTGGAGCCACCGTCGATCCGCCCGTCGCAGGTCGCGTCGGCCCGCCGCCGGGCGCCGTCGTGACCGTCCGAGTCCGTGTCGCACCCGGCGAGGAGCAGCGCCGTGCAGAGCACTACGGCGAGAAGGGGGCGGCCGGGTGCCTTCGGTCTCGCGGCAGCGCGCCCCCGCGTCCCGACGCCGAATCTCATGGCTTGCTCTGTGGGTAACCGTCGTGGGCGGCCAGATCCTTGTCGATGTCCTCGACGGCCCGGTCCAGCGTCTTGCGCGCGGGGGCGCCGGCGAAGACGATCTCGGCGACCGCGCGGGCGAAGGCCTGGGTGACCGCAGGGTAGGCGGGGGTCTGCGGCCGGGGCCGGGCGACGCCGCTGCGCAACTGCTCGATGAACAAACGTTCGTGACCGTTCTCGTCGTACTGCTTCGACAGCTTCACCGCTCTCTCGGTCGCCGGAATGGCGCCGTTGGCCTCGCTCATCCTGAGCACCTGCTCCGGCTGCAACAGGTACTCCAGGAAGCGCCACACCGCGTCGCCGTCGGCGCCGCCCGAGGGGATGCCCCACTGCCAGGACCCCATCCCGGTGACGGTGCCGGTGCCGAAGTCGGGCAGCGGCACGATCGCCACGTCGTCCGGGTGCGCGGCACTGAACTCGCCGTACTTCCAGTGCCCCATCCAGGAGATGGGGCTGCGGCCCTTCACGAACGCGCTCTTGTCCTCGCCCCGGTCGACGTACCCCTCCTCCACCCAGCCCCGCAGGGTGGTGAGCGCGTCGACGGACTGCGGGCTGTTGAGGAACCCGTCGGCGGTACTGAACTTCTCGGGGTCGATGAGGTCGCCGCCCGCGGACCAGACCGCCGGGGCGAAGGCGTAGGTGTTCCACTCGTCGGGGCGCGCGGAGTCGACGAAGTTGAGGTCCAGCGGCGCCTCGTAGCCCTCCGCGCGCAGCGTGCGCAGGATCCCCGTCAGCTCGTCGGCGGTCCAGGCGTCCTCGATGCCCTTCGGGACGCGGACGCCCGCCGCCTTGAGCACCGAGGGCCGTACGTACAGGCCGAGCCCGGAGTCGAAGGTGCCGACGCCCCACAGCCGTCCGTCGTACGTGCCCTGCCGGCGGATCGAGGGGAGCAGATCGTCGCGGACCGTCTCGGGCACGCAGGAGTCGATCGGCTTGAGCTTGCCGGACCAGGCGTAGCTGTAGAGGTTCGGGCCGTCGAAGTCGAGCAGGTCCGGCAGGTCGCCGCTGGCCGCCGCGGACAGGACGAGTTCGGTGTACGGACGCTGTTCGGGCAGGGTGACCAGTTCGACCCGCACCTGCCGCTGGGCCTTGTTGAACTCCTTGACCTGGCTGCGCAGGGTGCTCAACTCGCCGCTCTGTCCGGCATGGAACCACAGCGTGATGTGAGCGGTGCCGTCGATCCGGCCGTCGCAGGTGGTGTCGCCCGCCGCCTTGTCGCCCTCGCCCCGCCGGTCCTCCCCGTCGCCGCCGCTGCATCCCGCCAGCAGTAAGACGGCAGTCGACATTCCGGACAGCAGGGCGCGACGGATCCGACGCGCGCCGACGTCTCTGTGCGGCGCCCTCATCACGCACCCCCACTCGAACGAACGCCCTGGGCCCCAGGGCAGCGACATGCTACTCCTCGTGGCGCGTTCGATTCCCTGCGTGAGTGCGAACGGATCGATCCGGTAAAGGACTTCAGCACATTCCGGCTAACGGGAATCCGGCCGGGACGACACTTTCCGGCTAGCCGGGATGTGCGTCCCCGAGCACGTTGGGAGGCTGACGGCATGTCCATGCGCTGTCTGATCGTCGATGACAGTGCCCGTTTCCTGGAGGCCGCCCGCACGCTTCTGGAGCGCGACGGGATCCGTGTCGTCGGTGTGGCCTCCACTGGTGCGGAGGCGCTCGCGCGAGCCGTGGAACTGGCCCCGGACGTCGTCCTGTTGGACATCGATCTCAACGGCGAGAGCGGGCTGGAACTCGCGCCACGACTCGCACGCACCGCTTCCTCCATCATCATCATCCTCACGTCGACGCACTCGTTGGACGACATCCAGGAACTCGTCGCGGCCAGTCCTGCCAGGGGTTTTCTCCACAAATCGAAGCTCTCCGGACAGGCTCTGCGAGACCTGCTGGGGCCCGATCCCCGGCCCCCGGCGCATCGAGGGTTCTGACGGTGATGACCGGCCATGTCGCACATCAGGTGTTGTCGGGATCTGGTCAACACGCTTCAATGCGGGGGAACTCGGGGACCGGAACGCTGTCGTACGGATGTAAAGACATGTGGTCGCCAGAACACCGCGCGTCCACCGGGTGCTCCCCGATCGGCCCTCCGCGCGGTCCGACCAGCCCTCGCGCCTCCTCACAGAAAGGCCCCTGCATGCGGCACGCCCCAGCCCCAGAGCACGCGGACGGCGCGGCGGTCACCGACGTCCCGGACGTCCCTGACGCCTTGGACATCCCGGATGCCGCGGACGGCGCCATGGCGGAGTTGGAGTCGGTCCTGAAAGGCGGCCCCTTCCACGTCGCGCTGCGCGCCGCGATCGCCGCGCGCGGACTGCCGCTGCAGCGTGTGCAGCACCATCTGTCGCGCCATGGGGTCAAGGTCGGTGTCACCAGCCTCAGTTACTGGCAGCAGGGCGCCAGGCGCCCCCAGCGCCCCGAGTCGCTGCGCGCGGTACGTGCCCTGGAGGAGATCCTCCAACTCCCGGACGAGTCGCTGATCCGTCTGCTCGTCCAGGCCGACGGACTCTCCGGCCCGGAGCGCCCCGTCGGCCGCTCCTACCGCGCGGTCGTGGAGGCCTCCGGCGTCCTGGAACGGCTCCTCGACGAACTGGAGGTGTCGCCGGACGGGGGCGTGCACACGGTCGGCCATCACGAGCGGGTCCGGGTCGGCGCCTGCCGGGAACTGCTCGGCCGCGAGTCCCAGCACATCGTCCGCGCCCACAAGGACGGCGTGGACCGCTATGTCGCCGTCCACCACGGCGACCCCGGCTGCACACCCGAGCGCATGGCCGTCCGCGCCCTGGAGAACTGCCGCCGCGGGCGGGTGCGCTGGGACCACGACACCGGGGTCCTCGTCGCCGAGCTCCTCTTCGACACCCGGCTGCGCAGCGGTGATACGTTCCTCTTCCGCTATGGGTTCGACGACGGTACGGCCGGGGTCTGCACCGAGTACGTCCGCGGCTTCCGCTCCGCCGGCGGACAGTACGCCCTCCAGATCCGCTTCGACGAGCGCGCCCTGCCGGTGCGCTGCCACCGCTTCAGCCAGCACTCGCCGGCGGCCCCTCGCAGCGGCCGCCAATCCCTCGCCCTGAGCACCCAGCACCGCTCGGTCCACTTCGTCGAGCCCCGGGTACGGACGGGGATCGTGGGGATCGGGTGGGACTGGGAGTGAGCGGGCGGGGGCGCGGCGACGGGCGATGAGCGGCAGCGGCCGGGAGTGAGGAGACCCGGGCGGGAGTGAGGGGACGCGGGCGCGGCGACGGACGGCGCATGTCCGGGAACCAGGCGGTGGGCCGGCGGGAACTGAGCGCTGTGTGGGCGGACTCGGCGATGACGGGGGCCGGGTCGGCGCGCAGCGCGCAGCACACGGCACACGGCGCACGGCGTTGATGGGCCGGTCGTGAGGGCCCGCCCGGCAGAGACCGGCGATCGCGCTGCGCAAACGTTTGCGGTACCTTCCGGCCCAGAGTCTGCCGAGTGCCCCGAGAAAGGATCCGTGGCGTGATCGTCGTCGCCGGTGAAGCCCTGATCGATCTGGTCCCCCAGGGTGCGGGCGCGCTCGTGGATCTGCGGCCGGCCCGTGGTGGCGGCCCCTACAACACCGCGGTCGCCCTCGGCCGCCTCGGTTCCCCCACCGCCTTCTGCTCCCGGGTGTCGTACGACGTCTACGGCGAGGCCCTCCTGGACGGGCTGCGCGAGGCGGGCGTCGACGTGACCTCCGTGCAGCGCGGCCCCGAGCCGACGACTCTCGCCGTGGCCTCGATCGGCGAGGGCGGTTCGGCCCGGTACTCCTTCTACGTCGAGGGCAGCGCCGACCGCCTGTTCGAGGCCCCCGACCGCCTCCCCGACGGCACCCGGGCGGTGTCCTTCGGCACCTGCTCGCTCGTGCTGGAGCCGGGGGCGAGCGCGTACGAGAAGCTGATGCACAGCGCCGCCGCACAGGGCGTGTTCACCGCCCTCGACCCGAACATCCGGCCGGGGCTGATCCCCGACGCGGACGCCTACCGGGCCCGCTTCAAGAGCTGGCTGCCCTCGGTGTCCCTGCTCAAGCTCTCCGAGGAGGACGCGGACTGGCTCGGCGGCACCCCGGACCAGTGGCTGGCCTCCGGCCCTTCGGCCGTGGTGATCACCCATGGCGGCGACGGCCTGACCGCCCACACCCGCGACGGCGCCGAGTACTCGGTACCGGGCGAGAGGATCGACGTCGTCGACACCATCGGCGCCGGCGACACCGTCAACGCGGCCCTCCTCCACGGTCTCGCCACCCGCAACGCCCTCTCCCCCACCACGCTCGCCGCCCTGACCTCCGACGACTGGACCCGCCTACTCCGCTTCGCCGCCCGCGCCGCCGCCATCACCTGCTCCCGCGCGGGCGCGGAGCCGCCGTACGCGGCGGAGGTGGGTGAGCTCTAGGCCGTCGGCCGTCCCCGCTGCGCGGCGCGCGCCGGCGCCGGAACGCCTCGCGACTGAGCCGGAACCCCAGGGCCAGGGAGCCTGATCACTCGGGCCTCTACGACTGCGGCTGCTGCAGGGCCAGGGCGGCTGATGGTGGAACGAGCGGCGCCCCGCGGGGAGTTCCCGCGGGGCACCTTACTTTCACGCGCTGCTGTCGCTATTGCTTGCTTGCGGCCTTCCGTCGGCTGCCGGCCTTCTTCGCCGGTGGCTTCGGCGAACGCGCGGCATCGCTGATCTTCGCCGGCTCAAGGATCTCGCGCAGGAACTTGCCGGTGTGGCTGGCCGGAACCCCGGCGACCTGCTCGGGTGTGCCCTCCGCGATGACGAGACCACCGCCGGCGCCGCCCTCGGGGCCCATGTCGACGATCCAGTCGGCGGTCTTGATGACATCGAGGTTGTGCTCGATGACGATGACCGTGTTGCCCTTGTCAACCAGGCCGGAGAGGACCTTCAGGAGCTTGCTGATGTCCTCGAAGTGGAGGCCCGTGGTCGGCTCGTCCAGCACGTAGACCGTGCGTCCGGTGGACCGCCGCTGCAGTTCGCTGGCGAGCTTGACGCGCTGTGCCTCACCGCCGGACAGCGTGGTCGCGGACTGGCCGAGGCGGACGTAGCCGAGACCGACGTCCTTCAGCGTGTTGAGGTGGCGGGCGATCGCGGGGACGGCCTCGAAGAAGTCGGTCGCCTCCTCGATCGGCATGTTCAGCACATCGGCGATGGACTTGCCCTTGTAGTGGACCTCCAGGGTCTCCCGGTTGTACCGGGCCCCGTGGCAGACCTCGCACGGGACGTAGACGTCCGGGAGGAAGTTCATCTCGATCTTGATGGTGCCGTCGCCCGCGCAGTTCTCGCAGCGGCCACCCTTGACGTTGAAGGAGAAGCGACCGGGCAGATAGCCGCGGACCTTCGCCTCGGTGGTCTCGGCGAACAGTTTGCGGACGTGGTCGAAGACGCCGGTGTACGTCGCCGGGTTGGACCGCGGGGTGCGGCCGATCGGCGACTGGTCGACGTGCACGACCTTGTCGACGAGGTCGTCGCCGTCCACGCGCGTGTGGCGCCCAGGCACGTTCCGGGCGCCGTTCAGTTCGCGGGCCAGGTGCGTGTACAGGATGTCGTTGACCAGCGTCGACTTGCCGGAGCCGGACACGCCCGTGACGGCCGTGAAGACGCCGAGCGGGAAGGACACGTCGATGTCCTGGAGGTTGTTCTCCCGGGCGCCGTGCACGGTGAGCTGCCGGGACGGGTCCAGGGGACGCCGGATGTCCGGCACCGGGATGGCCTTCTTGCCCGACAGATACTGCCCGGTCTGCGACTCGTCGTTGGTGAGCAGCTCCTTCAGGGAGCCGCTGTGCACGACCTTGCCGCCGTGTTCACCGGCGCCGGGGCCGATGTCGACGATCCAGTCGGCGGTCTTGATGGTGTCCTCGTCGTGCTCGACGACGATGAGCGTGTTGCCCATGTCGCGCAGCCGGACCAGGGTCTCGATGAGCCGGTGGTTGTCCCGCTGGTGCAGACCGATGGAGGGCTCGTCCAGCACATAGAGGACGCCGACGAGTCCGGAGCCGATCTGGGTGGCCAGGCGGATGCGCTGGGCCTCGCCGCCGGAGAGCGTGCCGGCCGCGCGGTTGAGCGACAGGTAGTCCAGGCCGACGTCGACCAGGAAGCGCAGCCGTTCGTTGACCTCCTTCAGCACCCGCTCGGCGATCTTCTTGTCGCGGGCGTTGAGCTTCAACTCGCCCAGGAACTCCGCGCAGTCGCTGATGGACATGGCGGAGACCTCGGCGATCGACTTCTCCATGATCGTGACCGCGAGGACGATCGGCTTCAGACGCGTGCCCTGACAGGTGGGGCAGGGCACCTCGCGCATATAGCCCTCGAAGCGCTCGCGGCTGGCGTCGCTCTCGGCCTCGCTGTGCCGCCGCTTCACGAAGGGGACGGCGCCCTCGAAGGCCGTGGTGTACACACGCTCGCGCCCGTACCGGTTGCGGTAGCGGACCTCGATCTGCGTCTTGTGGCCGTGGAGGAGGGCCTTCTTGGCGCGCTGCGGGAGGCCGGCGAAGGGGATGTCGGTCCGGAATCCCAACGCGTCGGCCAGGGCACCGATGAGACGGCCGAAGTAGTCCTTGGTGTGGCCGTGCGACCAGGGGTGGATGGCGCCCTCGTCGAGCGACTTGTCCTCGTCGGGGACGATCAGCTCGGGGTCGACCTCCATGCGCGTACCGATGCCGGTGCAGTCGGGGCAGGCACCGAAGGGCGAGTTGAAGGAGAAGGAGCGGGGCTCCAGTTCCTCGAAGGACAGGTCGTCGTACGGGCAGTACAGGTGCTCCGAGTACATCCGCTCGCGCTCGGGATCGTCCTCGGGGAGGTCGACGAAGTCGAGCACGACCATGCCACCGGAGAGGCCCAGGGCGGTCTCCACGGAGTCGGTGAGCCGACGCTTGGCGCTGCCCTTCACCGTGAGGCGGTCGACGACCACCTCGATGGTGTGCTTCTCCTGCTTCTTCAGGATGGGCGGGTTGGAAAGCTGGACGGTCTCGCCGTCGACCCGCGCGCGGCTGTAGCCCTTGGTCTGGAGATCGGCGAAGAGGTCGACGAACTCGCCCTTGCGCTCACGCACCAGCGGTGAGAGCACCTGGAAGCGACTGCCCTCCGGCAGCTCCAGCACCCGGTCGACGATCGCCTGCGGCGACTGACGGGAGATCGGGCGGCGGCACTCCGGGCAGTGCGGCTTGCCGATGCGCGCGAAGAGCAGTCGCAGGTAGTCGTAGACCTCGGTGATGGTGCCCACCGTCGAGCGCGGGTTGCGCGAGGTCGACTTCTGGTCGATGGAGACCGCCGGGGACAGCCCCTCGATGAAGTCGACATCCGGCTTGTCCATCTGCCCGAGGAACTGCCGGGCATAGGAGGAGAGCGACTCGACGTACCGGCGCTGCCCCTCGGCGAAGATCGTGTCGAAGGCGAGCGAGGACTTGCCCGACCCCGACAGGCCCGTGAAGACGATGAGCGAGTCGCGTGGGAGGTCGAGCGAGACGTTCTTCAGGTTGTGCTCACGCGCGCCACGGACGATGAGACGGTCGGCCACGCCGGTCCGCACCTTTCTTGAGTGAAATGACAGGAGCGGAGCCCCCGTGCTTCACAGACTAGGGGGAGCCACTGACAGCGCCGGTCCTGTTTCCCCGTTCCACAACAATTCCGGGCCTTCCAGCATGCCCGACGCAGAACTCGACCATATAGCACGTGCATTCGATTTTGGGCCGCGGTTCGCCACCTTCACCCGAAGGGGTGGCCGAGCTAGGGTCGGCGTCATGATGGATCACGCGCGTGACCTGGTCTGTGTACGTGAAGCGACCGAGCGGCTGCTCACCGCAGCCGCCAAGTTGGACGACGCCGCCGTCGCCGAACCGTCACGGCTGCCCGGCTGGACCCGCGGTCATGTCCTGGCCCACCTCGCCCGCAACGCGGACGCCCTCGTGAACGTCCTCGCAGGGCGCCCCATGTACGCCTCCGAGGAGGCCAGGGACACCGATATCGAGCGGGACGCGCCCCGGCCCCTGGAGGTGCACCTCACCGACGTACGCGAGAGCGCGAACCGCTTCCAGGAGGCCGCCTCGGTGCCCGCCGACTGGTCGCGCACGGTGGAGTTGCGCAACGGAGTCCTCGACTCCGCGTCCCGGTTGCCGTTCCGCCGCCGGGTCGAGGTGGAGCTGCACCATGTGGACCTGGGGATCGGGTACGAGCTGGAGGACCTGCCGGAGGAGTTCGTCGAGCGGGAGATCGACTTCCTCGCCGACCGCTTCCGTGGCCATCCCGAGCTGCCGTCCACCCGTGTGACGGACGGCACGCGCGCGTGGACCACCGGTAGCACCGCTTCCGGACCCACGGTCACGGTGACCGGGCCCGCGCCCGCGCTGCTCGGCTGGCTGGCCGGACGCCGCGACGGGACCGGCCTCGACGTGTCGGGCGGGCCGCTGCCGGCGCTGCCCCCGCTGTGACGGGCACCTGGTCGGCGGAGCGGGCAGGCCGGGCGCCGGGACTGCCCCCGCTGCGCCGCGCCCACGACCTGCTCCGCACACCCCTGGCGCCCTAGACTGACCGCCATGACGTACAGCGGAGCAGTGAAGGTCGGCGGCCCTGCGGATGTGCACGAGCTGCGGGACCTGATGATCTCCAAGGTCGCGGTCGGCCCGATGGACAACAACGCCTATCTGCTGCGCTGCCGGGCCACCGACGAGCAGTTGCTGATCGACGCCGCGAACGACGCCGACACCCTGCTCACGCTGATCGGTGACGACGGGATCGCGTCCGTCGTCACCACCCATCAGCACGGCGACCACTGGCAGGCGCTCGCCGATGTCGTGGCGGCCACCGGCGCCCGTACGTACGCGGGCCGGGACGACGCGGAGGGCATCCCGGTGCCGACCGATGTACTCGTCGACGACGGCGACACGATCCGAGTGGGGCGCGTGGAGCTCACCGCGCGCCACCTCGTGGGCCACACGCCGGGCTCGATCGTCCTGATCTACGACGACCCGCACGGCCACCCCCATGTGTTCACCGGGGACTGCCTCTTCCCGGGCGGGGTGGGCAACACCCGCAAGGATCCGAAGGCGTTCGCCAGTCTGATCCACGACGTGGAGACGAAGATCTTCGACGTGCTCCCCGACGAGACCTGGGTCTACCCGGGCCATGGCGACGACACGACGCTCGGCGCGGAGCGCCCGCAGCTGCCGGAGTGGCACGCGCGGGGCTGGTGAACGCCCCAGTGCCGTGGGGCAGTTGGCGCTTCCCCGACGGGGCGTGTGGTCGTACCTTCACGCGCCCCGTGTGAATCGAACGCACGCGCCGGTGCCACGCGCGCGCTCCCGGCGCGCGCCCTGGCGTAGTCCACTGGTGACAGTTCCGCACGGGATGACGGCTCCCGTACGGATGGGCCGCCGGCCTCTCCGACCCCGCCCTCGGCCGGCGGCCCCGCCCACGCTCCCTGCGCGCGGGACCCGAGGTTCCCTCGCGAGCGATCTCCGGGGCCCTCGCCGGACGTTCACAGAATTGCAACACGCATTCCCAATATGCGGACAATCGCCTGCGTGACCTCGACAAACCGGACGTCGCGCTGTCAATCTCACGCCATGCGTCTTGCCCTTCGAGCCCCGCGCCCCGTGCGCCGCGCCGTCTCCGCCGCCACCGTCGCCCTGCTCGCCACCGCCGCGGTGGGCTGCGCCCCGCAGCCGGAGGAGGACGCGTCCGCCTCGGCCTCCGCGTCCGGGGCGGCCTGCGCCAAGGGCGAGTTGGGCACGGAGGCCGCCGGGAAACTGACGATAGCCACCGACTCCCCCGCGTACGAGCCGTGGTTCAAGGACGACGACCCCAAGAACGGCGAGGGCTTCGAGTCGGCGGTCGCGTACGCCGTGGCGAAGCAACTCGGGTACGACAAGGGGGACGTCGTCTGGCAGAGCGTGCCCTTCAACAAGGCCTTCGCGCCGGGTGAGAAGACCTTCGACTTCGACATCAACCAGGTGTCCATCAGCGACGAGCGCAAGAAGGCCGTGGACTTCTCGTCGGGCTACTACGACGTGCGTCAGGCCGTCATCGCCCTGAAGGACTCCAAGGCCGCCAAGGTGAAGAGCATCGCGGACCTCAAGAATCTGCATCTGGGCGCCCAGGTCGGCACGACCAGCCTGAACTACATCGACGACGTGGTGAAGCCCACCCAGGAGCCCGCCGCGTACGCGAAGAACGACCAGGCCAAGTCCGCCCTCAAGAACGGCCAGATCGACGCGATCGTCGTCGACCTGCCGACCGCCTTCTACATCACCTCGGCCGAGGTCACGGACGCCAGGATCGTCGGACAGTTCGAGAACCAGGGCGGTACACCGGAGCAGTTCGGTCTCGTCCTCGACAAGGGCAGCGCCCTGACGTCCTGCGTGACGGCCGCCGTGGACGCCCTGCGCGAGGACGGCACGCTGGCGAAGATCGAGCAGCAGTGGCTCTCCGACGCCGTCGACGCCCCGGTGCTCAAGTGACGGTCGTCAAGGAGCAGTCGGGCCCGGAGGGGACGGACGACAACGGGGACATGCCCCGCGCGGACGACGGATACGTCCCCTCCCGGCGGCGGCTCGACCGGGAGCGCTACAAGCGCGCCCGGGCCCGCCGCGCCACCGGCATCGCCGCGCTGTCGACCCTGGTCACGGCCGTCGTCCTCTATGTCGTCGTGGTCAACGCACCCGGCTGGCCACGCACCAAGGAAACGTTCTTCAGCGCGGAGTACGCGCGCGAGGCGCTGCCCAAGGTCCTCGAAGGGCTCTGGCTGAACGTCCGGCTGTTGCTGGTGTGCGGCGCCGCCGTACTCGTCCTCGGCATGCTCATCGCCGTCGCGCGAACCCTGCGCGGGCCGGTGTTCTTCCCGCTGCGGGCGCTGGCCGCCGCGTACACCGACTTCTTCCGCGGACTTCCGCTGATCATCAACCTGATGATCGTGGTCCTGGGCGTCCCTGCGCTCCGGCTCCAGGGAGTGACCGTCGATCCGGTGCTGCTCGGCGGCACCGCGCTGACGCTCACGTACTCGGCGTACGTCGCCGAGGTGTTCCGCGCCGGCATCGAGTCCGTGCACCCCTCGCAGCGTGCGGCGGCGCGCTCGCTGGGCCTGACCAACCGGCAGGCACTGCGGCACGTCGTGCTCCCCCAGGCGGTACGCCGTCAGGTGCCGCCGCTCCTCAACGACCTGGTGTCGCTGCAGAAGGACACCGGCCTGGTCTCGATCGGCGGCGCGATCGACGCCGTACGCGCCGCCGACATCATCGTGGGCCGCAGCCTCAACTACACGCCGTACATCGTCGCGGGACTGGTCTTCGTCGCCCTGACCATCCCGATGACCCGCTTCACCGACTGGGTCACGGCCCGGATGGACCGACAGCGGGCCCAGGGAGGGACGCTATGAGCGACGCCCCCGAGGTGTCCACCGCCCCCGTGCTGCGGATGGAGTCCGTCCGCAAGACCTTCGGCGGCTCGGTCGTCCTGCGGGACGTCGACCTGGACGTCGCCCCGCACACCGTCACCGCGCTGATCGGCGCCTCCGGGTCAGGCAAGTCGACGCTCCTGCGCTGCGCCAACCTCCTGGAGGACATCGACGACGGGGCGATCTGGCTGGACGGCGAGGAGATCACCGATCCACGCGTCGACCAGGACGCGGTACGGCGCCGTATCGGCGTGGTCTTCCAGTCGTACAACCTCTTCCCGCACATGACGGTGCTGGACAACATCACCCTCGCTCCACGCCGTGTGCACGGCGTCGCCCGCGCGGAGGCGGAGGAGCGGGCCCGTGAGCTGCTCGACCGGCTGGGGCTCGACGCCAAGGCGGGCGAGTACCCGGACCGGCTGAGCGGCGGTCAGCAGCAACGCGTCGCCATTGTCCGCGCGTTGGCCGTACGGCCCCGGCTGCTGCTCCTCGACGAGATCACCGCGGCCCTCGACCCCGAGCTCGTGGGCGAGGTCCTCACCGTCGTCCGGGACCTCAAGGAGGAGGGCATGACCATGGTCCTCGCCACGCACGAGATGGGCTTCGCGCGGGACGTCGCCGACCAGGTTTGTTTTCTGGACGGAGGGGTGGTGCTGGAACGCGGAACCGCCGAGGAGATCTTCGGCGACCCGCAGCAGGAGCGCACACGACGCTTCCTGCGACGGATCGTGGAGGCGGGCCGCCTGTAAGGGACGCGCGCCTGGACAACGGGGCTTACGCCTCCGCTTTCCCCGTCCCCGCCAGCGCGGCGACCCGCTCGACGCCGAACACATAACCCTGCACCCCGCACCCGGCGATGACCCCGTCGGCGCGCAGCGAGACATACGAGTGGTGCCGGAAGGTCTCGCGCTTGTGGATGTTGGAGATGTGGACCTCGAGGACGGGCAGGCCGTCGCAGGTGTTGAGGGCGTCCAGAATGGCGACGGAGGTGTGCGAGTAGGCGCCGGGGTTGATGACGATCCCGCAGTGGCTGAGGCGTGCCTCGTGGATCCAGTCGACCAGTTCGCCCTCGTGGTTGGACTGCCGGAAGTCCACCGTGCCGCCGTGCGCGGCTGCAGCCTTGGCGCACATGGCCTCGACGTCGGCGAGCGTGTCGGACCCGTAGATCTCGGGCTGCCGCTGGCCCAGGAGGTTCAGGTTGGGGCCGTTGAGGATCATGATCGGGGCGTTGGCGAGGGTGCGGGGCACGGTTCCTCCGGTCCGTTCGGGGTGGGCGGCCCGTCGGGACCGCTGCTCGGACCCGGTTTATCACGGTGAAACGGCGGGGCGAGAGGCCGTAGCCTCCCCGCATGACCACGCCCTCGTACCCTCCGAAGCCCGTACCCGGTGACCGTGTGGCCGTCATCTCGCCCTCGGCCGGTCTGCCCGAGCTCTTCCCTCGCCCCTACGAACTCGGTCTGAAGCGACTGCGCGAGGAGTACGGCCTCGAACCGGTCGAGTACCCGACGACCCGGAAGATGGGCACGACGCCGAGGGAGCGGGCCGACGACATCCACGCGGCCTTCGCCGACCCGGACATCAAGGCGGTGTTCTCCTCCATCGGCGGCGACGACCAGATCACCGTGCTGCCGCTGCTCGACCCTGCGTTGCTGCGTGCCGACCCCAAGCCGTTCTTCGGCCTGAGCGACAACACCAATCTGCTGGCGTTCCTGTACAACGCCGGCGTCGTCGGCTACCACGGCGGAACGGTGATGACCGCGCTGGGCAGGCCCGGTGCCATGAACCCCATGACAGCCGACTCCCTGCGCGCGGCGCTGTTCGCCTCGCGGCCGTACGAGCTGAGGCCCGTCGACCGCTTCAACGACATCGAGCGTGACTGGGCCGACCCCACGACCTTCGACGCGGAGCCGGAGACACGGCCCGGCGCCGGGTGGATCTGGGTGAACCCCGACCGGGTCGTGGAAGGCCGCAGTTGGGGCGGCTGTCTCGAAATCGTCGGCCGGCTGCTGATGGCCGACCGCGAGGTGCCGCGCGACCTGTCCGTCCTCGATGGCGGAGTGCTCTTCCTGGAGACCTCGGAGGAACTGCCGAGCGCCACGGAGGTCTTCCGCACCCTGCGGAACATGGGCGAGCGCGGGCTGCTCCAGCGCTTCTCCGCGCTCCTGATGGCCCGCCCCAAGACATGGTCCTTCGAACGGCCCAACACCCCTGAGGAGGGCGCGCGTTACGCGGCCGAACAGCGGGAGGCCGTGCTGCGCGCGATGCGGGTGTACGCCCCCGACGCCACGATCGTCTTCGACGTGGACTTCGGGCACACCGATCCCCAGGTCGTCATTCCCTATGGAGGCGTGATCCGGGTGGACGGTCCCGCCCGGCGCGTCACAGTGACCTACTGAGGCGCGTTGACGCCTCCTGGGACACATTGGCGTCGAACGTGCCTCCGCACGCCCCCGTAACCACCGGTCACTGTGGGTAGTTGAAGCGGCATGCACAGTGCACGCACCGTAAGACCGCCCTCCATGCTGCGGCTCGCCGCCGCCTCGCTCGTCGGGACGGCCATCGAGTTCTACGACTTCTTCGTCTACGGGACGGCGGCGGCCCTCGTCCTGGGCCCGCTGTTCTTCCCGACGTTCTCGCCCCTGGCGGGAACCCTCGCGGCCTTCGCGACCTTCGGGGTCGGGTTCGTGGCAAGACCGTTGGGCTCGGTGCTGTTCGGGCACATCGGGGACCGGCACGGGCGGCGGCCGGTCCTCGTCGCCTCACTGCTGATGACCGGCGGCGCGACCGTGGCCGTCGGCTGCGTCCCCACGTTCGACTCGATCGGGGTGACCGCGCCCTTCCTCCTGCTCGTGCTGCGCTTTCTGCAAGGGCTGGGGCTCGGCGGGGAGTGGGGCGGGGCGGTGCTGCTGACGGCGGAGCACGCGCCGGCCGAGCGACGAGGACTGTGGTCGAGCTTCCCCCAGGTGGGGCCGGCGGTGGGGTTCCTGCTGGCCAACGGGGTGATGCTGGCGCTGTCGGCGAGTCTGACGGAGGCGCAGTTCACCGCCTGGGGCTGGCGGGTGCCGTTCTGGACGGCGGGAGTGCTCGCCCTGGCCGGGCTATGGCTGCGCTCATCGCTCACGGAGAGTCCGCAGTTCCTCGTCCTCGACGACCACGCGCGCGTGCCGCTCGTCGAGGTGATGCGCGACCACTGGCGCCTCGTCCTGCTGACCGCCGGAGCCCTCGCGATCGGGTACGCGGTGTTCTACTCGGTGACGACCTGGTCCCTCGCCTACGGCACCGAGCGGCTCGGCGTCAGCCGTACCGTCATGCTGATCTGCATCATGGGCGCCGTGGTGGTGAAGGGCGCCCTCACACCGCTGGTGGCGGTGCTCGGCGACCGGTACGGGCGGCGCCCGATGTGCCTGATCGGCTGCGGTGTCACCGTGCTGTGGATGTTCCCCATGGTCGCGTTGCTGGCGACCGGTCAGCCCCTGCTGATCTTCTTCGGCTTCCTGGTGGCGATGCTCGCGTTCGTCACGATGTTCGCCGTCATCGCCGCGTACCTACCGGAGCTGTACGAGCCCCGGGTGCGCTGCACGGGGGCCGCGGTGGGCTACAACCTCGGGGGCGTGCTCGGCGGTGCCCTGACCCCGATCGTGGCCACCACCGTGGCCCAGGGCGGACGGGTGCCGTGGGGCGTGGGCGCGTACCTGACGGGAATCGCGCTGCTGAGCCTTGGCTGCTTCGCGCTGCTGCCGGAGACCCGCCCGGTGCCCGCCGTCACGGCCGAGGCGGCGGAGGCCACGACGGGGTGAGCGGTCTGCACACGGCCGCGGTGCGCGGCGCGGCGACGGTCTCGGGGAGCAGCACGAGCCGGCGCTGCGGGCCGACGGCGCCTCGGCGTGGTCGTTTGCGGTGATCACCTCGCCGTGCCGGGTGATCGGCAGGAAGTAGTCCCGGCGGCGCACGGTCTGGGTCGCCACGAACAGCCCGTACAGGCCCCTGAGGCCGGCGCCCCGGAGCATCAGGCTGAGCGTGGCCAGGGCCGCGATCGTGGCGAGGGCGGCACCGGTGCATCTCGGGGTTGAAGACCGCGAGCCCGTGAGCAGTGAAGCGACGAGCAGGCAGCGGGAGGCCGACTGAGCCGTTGCAGGTGATCATCACGGCCGCGAAGACGGTGTCGTGGACGAGGGCGGAGCTCTTGTCGCCGCCGTCGGCCATGAGCATGGCGATCGGGACGACGGCAGTCCCTCGCTCGGTGAGCGGCCGGAGCCGAGCGAGCACGCGGTGATCGTTCCAGACATGAAAGGGCCCCGCACTCCGGTCGACGCCGTGGAACTGCGTCGTCGGTCGTACGGGGCCCAAGCGATCGTTCGCGGTGCGGTGTCGGCAGCCGTCAGGCCTCGACGCTGTCCTTCTGCGCGCCTTCGGCCTTCTCCTGCTCGGCCTCGGCTCGTGCCTGCTTCTTGGAGGCGATCAGGCTGGTGATCGTGGTGACGATCAGGACCGCGCAGATCACGCCCAGCGAGACCGGGATGGAGATCTCGGGCACATGGACGCCGGACTCGTGCAGCGCGTGCAGCACCAGCTTCACACCGATGAAGCCGAGGATGACCGACAGACCGTAGGAGAGGTGGACCAGCTTCTTCAGCAGACCGCCGATGAGGAAGTACAACTGCCTGAGACCCATCAGCGCGAACGCGTTGGCCGTGAACACGATGTACGGGTCCTGCGTCAGGCCGAAGATCGCCGGGATCGAGTCCAGGGCGAAGAGCACGTCGGTGGTGCCGATCGCGAGCATGACGACCAGCATCGGCGTCATGACGCGCTTGCCGTTCTGCTTGATCCACAGCTTGGTGCCGTGGTAGCGGTCGGCCACGCCGAAGCGCCTCTCGGCGGCCTTGAGGAGCTTGTTCTCCTCCCACTCCTCCTCCGACTCGTCCGCCCTGGCCTCCTGGATCAGCTTCCAGGCGGTGTAGATCAGGAACGCGCCGAAGATGTAGAAGACCCAGGAGAAGCTGGCGATGATCGCCGCACCCGCGGCGATGAATATCGCGCGAAGCACCAGGGCTATCAGCACACCGATCAGCAGGACCCGCTGCTGGTACTGGGAGGGCACGGCGAACTTCGCCATGATCAGGACGAAGACGAAGAGGTTGTCGACGCTCAGGGACTTCTCGGTGATGAAGCCCGCGAAGAACTCTCCGGCCGGCTGGCCACCGGCGAAGACAAGCAGTCCGAGCCCGAAGAGCGCGGCGAGGACGATCCAGACGACCGTCCAGATTCCGGCTTCCTTGATGGACACGTCATGGGGCTTGCGGCCGATGAAGAAGTCGACCGCGATGAGGGCGGCAAGGCCCACAACAGTCAGGACCCACAGGGTCGTGGAAACATCCACTGCGCCTCCGGCAATACGTAACGGCAAATTTCAGCGTCATCGCTACCGGAGGTCTCTTCCACCCGGTCCTCCAGGACGTTCCACAACGCCTGGTGCCGCCGGGCCGACGCCCCGGGATCTGGATTGATCCGTATTGACGGGTACGCCGCAGCAAGTAGGGAGTACTCCCCTCCGCTCATAAGAGCCTACCCGTTCACCAAGAAAAGGTAAAGGGTCAGGCAAAGGAAGTATCAAAACTGCTGATCAGAGGGCTTTGCAAGGTCTTGGTGGAGCCCGGATCCCTCAGCGGTTCCAGGAGCGGCGGGCGTCCGCGACCTGAGTGAGCACGGTGTGCAGGACCCGGCTGCCGGGCGGGAGGAGTGAGGGCTCGTACGTCCATGCGTGCCCGACCCATGGGTCGGCCAGGTGGTCGTCGGGGGTGGGGGTGAGTCGCAGCAGCGAACGCCACAGCGGGTCGAGCAAGGGCCCGTACGCGGCGGCCTCCTGTCGGTCGGCGACCATCATCAGCTGGACGCCTACGGCCGGGCCCTCGTCCGCGAGGTAGCGGAGCTGGGTCACGGCGCGGTCGTCGAAGCCGTGGGGGAAGTCGTTGACGATCAGGAGTTGTTCGGCCGTGTCGAAGCCCGGGGGCAGGGAGTCGGCCGCGCCGCCGCGCACCGCCATCTGCACGAGGTCGACGCGCTGGGTGAGCCGGCCCAGGACGTCCGAGACGCCCGCGGCTCCGGCGGCCGGCGGTCCGGCGAGGACATCGGCCTGCACCAGCGGCGCGAACGCGGAGGCGCCCGCCCCGGCCGGGTCGATGACGTGCACACCGAACTCGCCGGGCGGGTACACCGCGAGCAGTCGTGCGGCGAGCGCCACCGCTGTGTCCAGCGCGAGGCGGCGCAGTTCGTCGGAGTCGGTGAGCGAGTCACGGGAGCCGGTGCGGCCACTGTCGATCCACAGGCCCCGCTCCAGCGGCAGCCGGACCAGCATCGGGATGCGCAGGTCCTCGCTCTCCGGCAGATGCAGGTCGCCCACGCGCAGGGCCATGGAGATGTCCATCGGGACCCGGTAGCCGTGCCATACCGGGTTGTCCCAGCGTGCGTAGGCGGCGGGCAGCGCGGGCTCGACGACGTCGGCCTCGGCCCGGAGCTGGGCGAGGTCCCGGTCCAGGGCCTCCCTGGCCTGGTCGACGAGCTGGGCGTGCTTGGCGCGGGCGGCCTCACGCGCGGCGTCCCCCTGCCCACCGATCCGGCTGCGGGGGTCGGACAGGACCCTGTCCAGCTCCTGTTCCATGCGGGACTCGGCGAAGTCGACGGCGCTGCGGTACGCGGCCGTGGTGCGGGCCAGATCCTCGAACATGCCCCACACCTGGTTGTAGAGCCGCTCGTCCATGGACCAGCCGGTGGCGTCACCGGCGACGGGCTGCGCGGGCTGCCCCGGCTGGGCCGGGGGCGCTGTCGGAGGGGGCGGTGGCGGTGCGGTGTTCTGGCGCCGGGGATGGGTGTAGTCGACCGGGCCGCCGGTCGCGGGTGCGGCGGGCTGGGTGCCGGTGGACGGGTCCGTCGGTGCCGGGCCGCCGTGCTGTGCGGACGCGTCGTCGGGCAGCGTGGCGTCCGGGGAAGCGGGGGCGCCGTAGGGAGGCGTGCCGTCGTGCGGTCCCGAGGCGCCGTACGGAGCGGTGGCGTCCGGGGTGCCCGGCGAGCCGTACGGGGATGTCGTGCCGTACGGCGAGGTGGGCTGGGCTCCTCCCTGGGCCGGTGCCGTGCTCCCGGAGACGCCCTGTGGTGTTGTGCCGCCGTGGGTCTGGTCGGGGGCCGGCGTGGGCGCGGCGGTCTGCCGGGGGCGGTCGGCCTCGGGCAGGCGGGGCGGGGGCGCCGCCACCGAGCGGGCGAGGCCTTGGGCCACCGCCTCGTGAATGCTGCCCGCGAGCTGTCGGGCCTCGGGCAGGCCCTGGTCGGTCAGCAGGTCCATGAGGCCGCCCGCGTACCCCTGGCCGACCGCGCGGACCTTCCAGGCACCCTGCCTGCGATACAGCTCCAGGGCGATGACGGCGGACTCCGCCTCCAGGCCGGTGATGGTGTAGCTGGCGACCTCGGTGCCGTCGAGGCCGGTGACCGCGACGAAGGGGGCGGGGACGGCGCCGAACCGCACCGGGCCACCCGTCCCGGACGGCAGCGCGAGCAGCACGGTGACCCGGTGCACGGACGGCGGCAGGGCGCTCAGGTCCACGGCGAGGCGGTGGTCGGCCGCCGCCTGCTTGGAGACCTCCAGGCCCGGCAGGGTGGGCGCGCCCGGATGGGCCACCCACTCCACGCCGTGCACCCGGCCGTGCTCGTCGCCGAGGGTGGCTCCGGCCACTATCGGCGCGCCGGCCGAGACCCGTATCTCCAGTCGGACCTCGGGCAGCGGATGGTTCTGCCCCCGGACCAGCTCGGCCGTCATCGGCTTCGTCCCCCTGTGTCGCTTCGTGCGTGTGGCGTCCGGCTCCCTACAGGACCGGCAGGATCGCGGGCATCAGGTCCTGGAAGGTGCGGCCGTTGGCGGGCGAACCGATGGCGGTCATCTGCCAGCCCCCGCCCGAGCGGTGCACCTTGGCCATGATCTGGGCCGTGTACTGGCCGCCGCCCGCGAGGGTGTAGCGCGCGAGCTCCTGCCCGTTCGTCTCGTCGACCAGTCGGCAGAACGCGTTCTGCACTTCCTGGAACGTCTGACCCGTGAAGGAGTTCACGGTGAAGATGATCTGGTCGATGTGGACGGGGACACGGGCCAGGTCGACGAGGATCGCCTCGTCGTCGCCGCCCTGGCCTACACCACCGACCAGGTTGTCACCGGTGTGACGGACGGAGCCGTCGTCGCTCACCAGGTGACGGAAGAAGACGACGTCGACCGGCTGCTTGTCCGCGAACAGGACGGCCGAGGCGTCGAGGTCGATCTCACGGGTGCGGGATCCGAACAGGCCGCGCCGGGGGGCAGCCTGCCAGCCGAGACCCATGCGCACCGCGGTCAGGCTGCCTCCGTCGTTCTTCTGCAGACTGATGGCCTGACCCTTGGTCATGTTGACGGTCACGCGCTGATTCCCCTCTCGAACTGTCCCCTGTTGCCGCGGAGTCCGCGGATGTGCAGCACCATACGCAGCGGCACTGACAATGCCGCAGCCTGTGTCGCACTTTGTGTCGGTCTTGCAACACAGTGCGCCCGCGCCGGGGGTGCGGCCCCTCCCCCGGCATCCGTCGAGCCGTCAGGCCAGGCCCGCCTCCTTCATCTGCCGCAGCTCCTTCTTCATCTCCGAGACCTCGTCGCGCAGCCGGGCGGCGATCTCGAACTGCAAGTCGGCGGCAGCCGCACGCATCCGCGCCGTCATCTCCTCGATCTGCTCGGCGAGGTCGGCCGCGGGACGGTCGGTCGGCACCGTCTCCTTGGTCTTGCCCTTGGCGGACTTGGCCGCCTTGCCGGCGAGGGATGGCACGGGGGCCTTCGCGCCCTTGCCGTCCTTCCCCTTGCGGTAGCCCGTGCCGAGCAGCTGTTCGGTGTCGACGTCCTCGCGAGCGATCTGCGCGACGATGTCGTTGATCTTCTTGCGGAGCGGCTGCGGGTCGATGCCGTTCGCCTTGTTGTACGCGACCTGCTTCTCCCGGCGGCGGTTGGTCTCGTCGATGGCCTTCTCCATCGCCGGGGTGATCTTGTCGGCGTACATGTGGACCTGGCCGGACACATTGCGCGCCGCGCGGCCGATGGTCTGGATCAGAGAGGTCCCGGAGCGCAGGAAGCCCTCCTTGTCGGCGTCCAGGATCGCCACCAGGGAGACCTCGGGGAGGTCGAGGCCCTCGCGCAGGAGGTTGATGCCGACCAGGACGTCGTACTCGCCGGAGCGCAGCTCGCGCAGCAGCTCGACACGGCGCAGGGTGTCGACGTCGCTGTGGAGGTAGCGGACCTGGATGCCGAGTTCCAGGAAGTAGTCGGTGAGGTCCTCGGCCATCTTCTTGGTGAGCGTGGTGACCAGGACGCGCTCGTCCTTCTCGGTGCGCTTGCGGATCTCGTGCACCAGGTCGTCGATCTGGCCCTCGGTGGGCTTGACGACGACCTCGGGGTCGACCAGTCCGGTGGGGCGGATGATCTGCTCGACCTGACCGTCGGAGCGGGACAGCTCGTACTGGCCCGGGGTCGCCGAGAGGTAGACGGTCTGGCCGATGCGCTTCTGGAACTCCTCCCACTTCAGGGGCCGGTTGTCCAGGGCGGACGGCAGCCGGAAGCCGTGGTCCACGAGGGTGCGCTTGCGGGAGGCGTCGCCCTCGTACATCGCGCCGATCTGGGGGACGGTGACGTGGGACTCGTCGATGACGAGGAGGAAGTCCTCCGGGAAGTAGTCGAGCAGCGTGTTCGGCGGGGAGCCGGGCTCGCGGCCGTCGAAGTGCATCGAGTAGTTCTCCACGCCCGAGCAGGAGCCGATCTGGCGGAGCATCTCGATGTCGTAGGTGGTGCGCATCCGCAGGCGCTGGGCCTCCAGAAGCTTGCCCTGCTTCTCCAGCTCCGCCAGGCGCTCCGCCAGTTCCTTCTCGATGTCGTTGACGGCCCGCTCCATGCGCTCGGGGCCGGCGACGTAGTGGGAGGCGGGGAAGACGTACAGCTGCTGGTCGTCGCTGATGATCTCGCCGGTGAGCGGGTGCAGCGTGGAGAGGGCCTCGATCTCGTCGCCGAACATCTCGATGCGGACGGCGAGTTCCTCGTAGACCGGGAAGATCTCGATGGTGTCGCCGCGGACGCGGAAGGTGCCGCGGGTGAACGCCAGGTCGTTGCGGGTGTACTGGATGTCCACGAAGCGGCGCAGCAGCTCGTCCCGGTCGTGTTCGTCGCCGACCTTCAGGGGGACCATCCGGTCGACGTACTCCTGGGGCGTACCGAGGCCGTAGATGCAGGAGACCGAGGCGACCACGACGACGTCGCGGCGGGTGAGCAGCGAGTTGGTCGCGGAGTGGCGCAGGCGCTCGACCTCCTCGTTGATCGAGGAGTCCTTCTCGATGTAGGTGTCCGACTGCGGGACGTAGGCCTCGGGTTGGTAGTAGTCGTAGTACGAGACGAAGTATTCGACCGCGTTGTTCGGCAGCAGCTCGCGGAACTCGTTGGCCAGCTGGGCGGCCAGCGTCTTGTTCGGCGCCATCACCAGGGTGGGGCGCTGGAGCTTCTCGATCATCCACGCGGTGGTGGCGGACTTGCCGGTGCCGGTCGCGCCGAGCAGGACGACGTCCTTCTCACCTGCTTCGATGCGCCGGGCCAGCTCGGCGATGGCCGTGGGCTGGTCGCCGCTCGGCTGGTAGGGGCTGACGACCTCGAAGGGCGCCACCGTGCGTTCGATCTTGGAAACGGGCCGCATGGAACCACCGTACGACTCCGCACTGACAACGGGCTCCGATCAGCGGTTCTGCGGGGTGCGGTAGTGCCGTTCGCCGTGTACGTGACCGGCCCGGGACAGCGGGCGCCGGCCGGTGTGCACGGGGGCGTGGGCCGGGACGCCGGGGCGGCGCTCGACGGGGTTGCCGTGGAACCTGCCCATGATCATGAAGGGGTCGAACATGATGACGACACCGGCGAGGATCAGAAAGAGCAGTGGGCCGATGATCAGCGGGGCGAGCATCGCGGCGGAGGAGGAGCCCTCGGCCGGGGCGACGGCGGCGGCGCTGTGCAGATGGACGCTGAGGGCGGCCATGCCCGTGTAGTGCATGCCGCTGACGGCGACGCCCATGACGAGGCTCGCCCCCACGCTCCACAGGAAGCCGCGGACCTGTCCGGCGGCCCACAGGGCGGCGATCGCGGCCACCACGGCGATGACGACCGAGGCGGCCACGGTGACGGTGTTGTACTCGAGCTTGCCGTTGAGGCGCATTCCGGCCATGCCCAGGTAGTGCATGGAGGCTATGCCCAGGCCCGTGACGGTGCCGCCGGTGAAGAGCGCGGCCCCCTTTGCCCCTTTGGAGCCGACGATGAAGATGCCGACGCCGACCATGACGATCGCCAGGGCGAGACTCGCGAAGGTCATCCCCGCGTCGTAGTGGACCGGGGTCTGCACGACCTTGAATCCCATCATCGCGACGAAGTGCATGGTCCATATGCCGGAGCCGATGGCCGCCGAGCCCAGCGCGAGCCAGCCGAGGCGCCAGCGGCCGTCGACGAGCATCGATCTCGCGGTGCAGCGAAGGCCGAGCGCACCTCCGAGGCAGGCCATGAGATAGGCCACCAAGGGTGTGACGAGTCCATAGCTGAAGCCGTCGACCGTGCCCTGCATGCGCGGCTGCCTTTCCCGCCCTGTCGCGTCCCTGGATTCCCTGCACCGCCCCCGCCCCCGGGACCGCCACAACGGTCAGGGTTGTCGCAGAGAGTATGACCCCCACCGGAATGGTCGAACGATTTTCCGGCAAAGAAACACGCCCTTGCCTCACTTGTGCGGTGCCCGTGAGCGGACTTGGGCAACTCCATTCAATTCGTGGCCATCTTGCACCCTCCTCTCGTTGACCCTCTGCTGTCACGCTTGAGCTGACCGTGATCGATCGACGCGAGGAGTACGCATGCAGATGCGGGCAGTTGCCGCGACGACCACCGCGTTCATGGGAGCCGCCGCCCTCGTGCTCCCCACTTCCCCCGCCCAGGCGGCCGCCGACACCGACGGTCCGCTGGTCGTCGCGCACCGCGGAGCCTCCGCCTACGCGCCCGAGAACACCCTGGCCGCCGTCGACAAGGCCGACGAGATGGGCTTCGACTGGGTCGAGAACGACGTCCAGCGCACCAAGGACGGCCGGCTTGTCGTCATCCATGACGCGACGCTCACGCGGACGACCGATGTCGAGGAGCTCTACCCGGGGCGGGCGCCTTGGAATGTGTCGGACTTCACCGCCGCGGAGATCGCGCGGTTGGACGCGGGCAGTTGGTTCAGCGACCGCTACGCGGGGGCGCGCGTGCCGACGCTGCAGCAGTACATGAGGCGTGTGTCACGCAATCACCAGAAGCTCGTCCTGGAGATCAAGAACCCCCAACTCTACCCGGGCATCGAACAACAGACCCTGAAGGTGCTCTCCAACGAGGGCTGGCTCGCTCCGGGGCACCTCAGGAACCGGCTGGTCATCCAGAGCTTCAGCGCGGACACCGTACGGCGGGTGCATGAGCTGCGCCCCGGCGTGAAGACCGGTCTGCTGGGCACCCCGGACATCTCCGACCTGCCGGAGTACGCGACGTTCGCCGACCAGATCAACTCCTCGTACACGACCATCTCCGAGGCCTACGTCGCCACGCTCCACGCGTCCGAGGGCCCACACGGAAAGCCGTTGGAGATCCTCACCTGGACCGTGAACGACGCGGACAACGCCCGTCGGGTGGCGCGTTACGGCGTGGACGGCATCATCACGAACAAGCCGGACGTGATCGAGGAGGCCACTCGGGACTGAGGGAGCCGTTCAGGGCCGGGGGAGTCTCGCCTCGACCCTGGCACGCCCCTTCTTCCGTGGTGTGCGTTCCGGGGCGGAGCGCACACCACGGGCGTTGTCAGTGACAGGCCGTACGGTGGTCGCATGAACAGCCATGGGAACGAGCAGCAGGTCGTGTGGGCCGTCGTCGGCACCGACATCGGTCCACTGCTGCTGGCCGCCACGGACGACGGCCTGGTGAACGTCGTGTTCCACGCCACGGACGAGGTGCGCGACAAGGCGCTGGACCGGCTCGCGTCCCGCCTGGGCACCGTGCCCGTCGAGGCCCCCGACGCCCCCGCCCTGGCCGAGGCCATACGTCAGTTCGAGGCGTACTTCGCCGGTGAGCGGCATGACTTCGACCTGCCGCTGGACTGGTCGCTGATCACCGGGTTCAACCGCCAGGTACTGCGCGAGCTGGCGTCCGGTGTGTCGTACGGCTCGGTCGTGGGCTACGGGGACCTGGCCCGGCGGGTGGGGCAGCCGGGCGCGGCCCAGGCGGTCGGCATCGCGATGGGGTCGAATCCGCTGCCGGTGGTCGTGCCGTGCCATCGGGTCGTCGAGAGCGACGGCGGCATCGGGGGCTTCGGTGGCGGCTTGGAGACCAAGCGGAAGCTGCTGGCACTGGAAGGAGTGCTTCCGGAGCCGTTGTTCTGAGACATCTGTAGGCGATCTGTGCGGTGAGGCACTGGGACGGTCACCGTCCCACCATGTGGTCGCCCAGCGGCCGAAACGACACCGGAAGGGTGGCCGAAAGCCGCTGACGGGAGCGGCTTCCGCCGTGGGCACAGCCGCTGGTGAAGGCCTCTCACCGAGCATGGATCGCCGCGCTACTCGTAGTGCCGCGCCTCGAACACGTTGCCGTCCGGATCCTTGAAGTAGAAGCTGCGCCGGGCCATTCCGCGGGCACCGAAGGAGTCGTACGAGAAGTCCGAGACGGGGACCGCCCGTTCCTCCAGACGGGCCCTCAGTTCGTCGAAGGCGTCGGTGGGCAGGGCGATGCAGACGTGGTTGACCGGATGGCCCGCGCTGTCGGCGGCGCCGGGCACCATCTTCATGCGCTCGGCCATGGTGAGCGGCATGAGGTCGAGGATGGTCTCGTCGTTGAGGCGTACGGAGGGGAAGGGCACCTGTCCTGCGGCGTATTCGGTGATCCTCACGGGTTCCAGGCCGACGGCCTTCTCATAGAAGTCGGCCGCGGCGACCGGCTCCCGCACCCAGAGGACGACGTGGTCGAGACGTGCCGTGTTGTCCGTCATGCACCCAGGCTGGTGTCCGGAACCACAGCTCGCAAGGGTTTGGCCGGGCGCGCCGTCCGCCAGAGATGAGGAAGAACGACAGACAGGAGGCAAGCGCGTGCTGGTGGTGTCGGAAGAGGTGCGGGAAGCGGTTGACGCGCGTCGACCCGTGGTGGCGCTGGAGTCCACGATCATCGCGCACGGGCTGCCCCGCCCGCGCAATCTGCAGGTGGCGCTGGAGCTGGAGGGCGTCGTACGGCAGGAGGGTGCCGTGCCGGCGACGATCGCCGTGCTCGACGGGCGGCCTCACATCGGCCTCGACAAGGAGCAACTGGAGCGGGTCGCGAACGAGGACGGCATCCGCAAGCTCGGCCACCGGGATCTGCCGCTCGCGGTGGCCTCGGGAGTGAGCGGCGCGACCACCGTGTCGGCGACCGCCCTGCTGGCATCCCTGGCAGGCGTACGGGTGTTCGCGACGGGCGGGCTCGGCGGCGTGCACCGGGAGTGGACGGTGACCCAGGACGAGTCCGCCGACCTGGGGCTGCTGGCGCGCGCCCGGATCACGGTGGTGTGCGCGGGCGTGAAGTCGATCCTGGATGTTCCGGCGACGCTGCAGCGCCTGGAGACACTGGGTGTCGCCGTCGCCGGGTACGACACGGAGCGCTTCCCCGGCTTCTATCTCTCCGACTCGGGCTACCCCGTGGAGTGGACGCTCCGGTCGCCGGGCGAGGTCGCGGAGGTCATGCGCGCCCAGGACGCGCTCGGTGGCCCGGAGTCGGCGCTGATCGTCGCCAACCCGGTGCCCGAGGACGAGCAGCTCGATCCCGAGCTCCACGCGCGCGTGCTCGCCGAGGCACTGCAGGCGTGCGAGGCGGAGGGGGTGACGGGCCAGGCGGTCACCCCGTTCCTGCTGAGCTATCTGGTACGGCACACCGACGGCGCCTCCCTGCGCGCCAACCTGGCGGCGGTGCGGGGCAACGTACGGCTCGCGTCCCGGATCGCGGCGGCCTGGGCCGGGGCGTGAGGTGACGCGGCGGGGCGTGAGCGGGGCCGACGGTGGTGCGCGTGGGCCCGGCGGTGAGGCGAGCGGGGCTGACGCGGCATCGGGCGGTGCCGGTGGTCCCAAGACCGGGGCCGGCGCCGAGGTGGGTGGAGCTCTGCTTGTCGTGGGTGATGTCGTCACGGATGTCGTCGCCCGGCACCGGGGACCGCTCGCGTCCGGTACCGACACGGCCGCCGCGATCCGGACGCTGCCGGGCGGGGCCGGTGCCAACGTGGCGTGTTGGGCGGCTCATTGGGGCTGCGCGGACGTGCGGCTGCTCGGGCGGGTGGGCGTGGACGCGGTCGCGTGGCACGAGCGGGAGCTGCGGGCTTCCGGGGTACGGCCCCACCTGGTCGTCGATCCGGAGGCGGCGACGGGGACGGTGATCTGTCTGGTGGACACGGACGACGCGGCCGAGCGCACGTTCCTCACGGACAGCGGTGCCTCGCTGCGGCTGGACCCGGACGACTGGTCGTCGTCCCTGCTCGACGGGGTCGCACGGCTGCATCTGTCGGGCTATCTGTTCTTCTCCGAGCCGAGCCGGGCGTTGGTCGCGATGGTTTTGGAGTCGGCACGCGCGCGTGGGGTGCCGGTGAGCGTGGATCCGGCGTCGGCGGGGTTCCTGAGGGAGCTGGGCGTGGACCGTTTCCTCGAACTCGCCGAAGGGGTCGATGTGTTGCTGCCGAGCCGGGACGAGGCGTGTCTGCTGACCGGGCTGCCGGACCCGGCCGACGCCGCGGCCAGGCTGAGCCGCCTTGTTCCGCTGGTCGTGGTCAAGCAGGGGGCTGACGGTGCCCTGGTCGCCCGCGGTGGCAGTGTGGGCTCCCGGGTTCCGGCGGCGCCCGCCGCGGCCCACGACACCACCGGCGCGGGCGACGCCTTCACCGGGGCGTTCCTGGCCGCCCTGCTCACCGGCGCGACGGCCGAGGACGCGGCGGTCGAGGGGTGCAGGGCGGGGGCGCTGGCGGTGGAGAAGGTGGGCGGGAGACCGCCGACAAAGGACTGACGCCTTGGGCCGGCCGGCCTCACGGGCCGACTCTGATCGATGAGCGACTGTGCGCAACCGCGCTGCGGCGGCCTGCCCCCCGGAGGCGGATCAGGCCGGTGGGCAGTGCGAGCCGGCGGGGCCCCGGAGCGTCGGCCGTGAAGGGGCGAAGGCGGCCTCGAAGCTCCACCGCCCCCATCCGCTATGTCTTCCGTCATGGCTTCCGCCCCCAAGCGGAGATCAGCGGGGCGGCGGCGATGTCCATCGTGCCGGCGGCCACGTTGGCCAGATGGCGGTCGATCTCCGCGTCCGTGGCGAGGTTCGCCGTGACGAGGTCGGCGCGGAGCTGCTGGATCGTCGAGGTCTCCAGGGCGGCGCAGGCGGGTGCGGCGACGGGGAAGTAGGCGTCGGCCTGCACGCCGCGCAGGCCGGCCGCGCGAAGCAGACGCGGGAGCCTGCGGCCGTGCGCCGGGTCGACGCCGCGTGCGGAGAGCAGCGCACGGGCGGCCTGGCGGAGCCGGTTGGCGAGTTGGTGCTCGGGGTCGGCTTCCTCCAGGCAGGCCAGGGGCTGGAGGGCGAGGTCGGCGTCCTCGACCAGGAGCCGCCCACCGGGACGCAGGGCCTTGATCATCGACAGTAGCGCCCGCTCGTGGTCCGGCGCGTGGACCAGGGCCAGCCGGGCGTGGACCAGGTCGAAGCCCTCCCCCGGCGGCTGGTCGACGCCCACGCGGTGGACGAGGACGCCGACCGGTGGGCGGACCACCGAGGGGACGGCCCAGGAGAGGTCGGTGCCGGTCGCGATGACCTTGCCGGTCGGTCCGACCTTCTTGGCCAGCCAGGAGACGACGGAGGCGCCTCCCGCGCCGACCTCCCAGCAGCGCCAGCCGGACCCCAGACCGAAGCCCTCCATGTGCCGGAACGTCGTAGGGTCGAAGAGCGCGGCGAAGGCGTCGGAGTGCTGCCCCGTGTCGGCCTGCCGGTGGTCGAGGAGATACCCGTCGTTTCGCATCATGACGCGATCATCCCATTTAACCGACTTGCCGCTTGTGGCGACGCTCCCGCAGTCCACCAGGTCCGCTCCGGCGGCGGCTGGAAGCTCCGGAAGGGAAGCGGATGGTTCCGTTCCCACAGCCTTACCCGCCACTCGTTCAGTCCTGGCAAACTGGCGCGACAAGGCACGGAATGCGGTGCGAGGAGATCCACGCAAGGAGATCCAGATGTCCATGGCAGGGAATCTGCGGAAGGTCACCGGCCTCGACAAGGTCGGCAGCCTCCGCAAGGTGGCACGGCTGGCACGGCGTCGCGCCCGCGTCGACCTCAGCCATCCGGCCCGCTCCCCGCTGGGCACCTCGGTGGTGAACTGCGTGACGTATCAGAAGGGCGTCCGCTTCCCCGGGGGGCGCGATGTCATCGAGGCGGTCAGGCAGGTCCGCGGGACCGACCACGGCTTCGTCTGGCTCGGGCTCCACGAGCCGACGGAGCGGGAGTTCGCCGGTATCGCCGAACTCTTCGATCTGCACCCGCTGGCGGTCGAGGACGCGGTCGAAGCCCATCAGCGCCCGAAGCTGGAGCGGTACGGCGACACACTGTTCGCGGTGTTCAAGACGGTCTGCTACGTCGAGCACGCGGAGCTGACCGCGACCAGCGAGGTGGTGAACACCGGCGAGATCATGGTCTTCGTCGGCTCCGACTTCGTGATCACGGTCCGCCACGGACGGCACGGTTCGCTCGGCCCGCTGCGTGAGGAGCTGGAGGCGAACCCGGAGCAGCTCGCCAAGGGCCCGGCCGCGGTGCTGCACGCGATCGCCGACCATGTGGTGGACGACTATCTGTCGGTCACGGACTCGGTGCAGGCGGACATCGACCAAGTGGAGACGGATGTGTTCGCCTCGAACGGCGCGCGCGTCGACCCGGGGCGCATCTACCAGCTCAAGCGTGAACTGCTCGAACTGAAGCGGGCGGTGGCCCCGCTCGCCCGCCCGCTCCTGGAGCTGACCTCACGGCCTATCCGGGTGATCGATCCCGAGATACAGGCCTACTTCCGGGACGTCTCCGACCATCTGATGCGGGCCACCGAGCAGATAGCCGCGTTCGACGAACTGCTGAACTCGATCCTGCAGGCGCATCTCGCACAGGTCAGCGTCGCCCAGAACGAGGACATGCGGAGGATCACGGCGTGGGCGGCGCTCATCGCCGTGCCGACCATGGTGTGCGGGGTCTATGGCATGAACTTCGAGCACATGCCCGAGCTGCACTGGAAGTTCGGCTACCCCCTGGTCCTGGGAGTCATAGCCATCGCCTGCGTCACCCTCTACCGGGGCTTCAAGCGCAACGGCTGGCTGTGACCCCCGGGCCGGCGGAAGCGGAGGTACGACCGGGTCAGTGCGTCGCGCTCTTCGCGTAGACGCTCTCGGCCCAGTCGGCGATCTGGTCCTCCGGCAGATTACGGGCCAGGTCGGCCTCGCTGATCATGCCGACGAGACGCTTGTTCTCGATGACCGGAAGCCGGCGGATCTGGTGCCCCTTCATCTCCTGGAGCACCTCGCTGATGTCGGCGTTCGCGTCGATCCAGCGCGGCGTGCCCTTGGCCAGGTCGCCCGCCGTGACCTTGGACGGGTCGTGCCCCATGGCGACACAGCCGACGACGATGTCGCGGTCGGTGAGGATGCCGCAGAGCCTTTCGTTCTCGTCGCTGATGGGGAGCGCTCCGACGTTCAGTTGGCGCATCAGCTGGGCGGCCCGGTCCAGAGTCTCGTGGGCGGGGATCCACTGGGCGCCGCGGTGCATGATGTCTCCGGCAGTGGTCATGTGGTACCTCCCGGTGCCGGACGGCCGGCGCGGCGCAGGACGCACCGCTAGTCCCGGCACCCTTCATTCTTGCCTCGCCGAGAGGGAAGCGCACCCGGAGGAACAGGGCCGTTTCAAGGTGCCGCGGCACAAGGGGACATGGCGGGGAGTCAGCATCCCCGTCAGCCGCGCCATGCCGGATGGCGTGGGTCGTCGGCGCGTATCAGGACGTCGGCGGTGGCGGCCGGGTCGGTCTCGGCGGCGTAGCGCTCGAAGACGGGAAGGGTCCAGTGCTCACTCTCCGGGGTGCGGCGGCGCAGGGCGCCCGGGGAGAGAAGGACGTGGACGGTCAGATCGAAAGGGAACCAGTTCTTCAGGAGGAGGGGGCCGTGCATCAACAGGAGTGCACCGGGCTGGAGCTGAACGTAGGGGCTGCGGGTCGCGCGGTCGGTGGCGGGGTCCCAGAGGTCGGGGAGGACTCGGCCGGTGCCGTCGGGTTCGAGCGGGCCGAAGACCTCGCGCCAGAGGGCGGCGGTGTCGAACCAGCCGTTGTAGTACGCCTCCACGTCCTCGTGGCCGTACTCGAACCGGAGCGACGCCGGTCGGAGGAAGCCCTCGGTGCCCACGACGAGGGAGGACCGGCCGCGTATGCGCAGCGCCTCGGACACCCGCGCGGCGAGGTCCCCGGGGCGTGCGGCCGGGGCGCCGTCGAAGGCGATGCGCGGCCAGGGGCCGCCGTCGGCCGGCTTCAGGTCGAGGAGGCGGTCGGCGAGGAGGTCGCCGAGCCGTTCCCAGGTGATCGCTTCGAATCGCACACGGTCCATGATGCCGCGCGCGGCGCACCGTGCCCGAGCCACTCGGGAGACCGGCGCGACGGCCGCGTGACCCTGCGGCCACCAGGGGGAATGAACCGCGTATGGCAGCGCTCGCTACTCCCCCGCCCCGCACCGGACTTGTCGTCGTGCAGGCCCGTAGGAAGAAGCACTGCGCCGAATGCCGGAGCGGGCCGGTGGCCCTGCTGGTGCTGGAGAAGGGCGCACCGCGCTGCCTCGACTGCGCGGACCTCGGGCATCTGGTGTTCCTGCCACGGGGCGACACCGCGCTCACCCGCCGGGCCAGGGAGGAGAGTTCGCTGTCGGCGGTGGTCGTGCGGTTCAACCGGCGCAAGAGCCGGTACGAGCGGCAGGGCGTCCTGGTCGAGGAGGCGGCCCTCGCCCGGGCCGAGGAGCGGTGCCTGGCGGACGCGGAGGCGCGCCGACGCCGCCGGGCGCGGGACGCACGGCGGCGGGCCGCGGAGGACGTGCGCTTCACGAACGCGTTCGCGGCGGAGATACGGCGGCTGTTCCCCGCGTGTCCCGCCGAGCGGGCCCACGACATCGCCGTGCACGCCTCGGTACGCGGCAGCGGCCGAGTCGGCCGGAGCGCGGCCGGACGCGCCCTCACGGAGGTGGCGGTGACCTCGGCGGTCATCGCGTCCATACGGCACCTGAACACGCCGTACGACCGGTTCCTCATGAACGGCGTACCACGCCACGAGGCCCGGCGCCGGATCGCGGGGGTGGTGGAGGCGACGCTGCGGGAGTGGCGGGCGGCGGGGTGAGCGGCGGCAGGCAGGGTCGGGAAAACCGGTTGGTGGGGGGTGGCGAGGCGGACAGGGTGGCGTCATGGCCGATCTACTGTGGGATGACGTGAAGTGGTTCTTCGACCCGGTCGAGATGGGATCGCTGCCGGACGTGTTCGTCCCCGGCACCGCGGTGGAGGACTGGCAGGCGGTCCTTGACCTCATCGGGGAGCGGGGCTGGGCGTTCCGGTATTCCGAAGGCGAGACCGTGTTGCCGCTTCCCCGGGCGGAGGTTGTGCTGTCCCGCCCGGCCGATGCCGAGCAGCCTCATCTGGAGGTCTGGCCGGCTCCCGATGTGTTGGCGATCTTCCGGTTCTATGCGGCGGAGGAGATCGACTTCGATGTTGATCTCCGGCAACTCCAGGGGCAGGAGCGGCTCGATGTGCTCTGCGGGTTTCTGGCGGCGATCGGGCGGCGTCTGGGGAAGCCGGTGCTGATGGACAGCGAGGGCGGAGGCGGCAGTCGTCCCGTGCTCGGGTTCGATGTCACGGCCGATCGGGTCGTGGCATTGGTGGAACCGCGGGTCACGTGACCGACGGGCCCCGCGCGGAGGCGGCGGACGGATGGGGCGGATCGTCCCTGGGCGCTCGCGTACGGGAGCGCGCCGCCTCGGCCATGGTGACTGTGGTCGTGGACATGTTCACTTTTGGTGATGGCAGGTGCTGGGCAGGGTCTTGGAAATCGGGGGATATCAGGTGGGAGCGGACATGATCGACGGGCCGTACTTCGTACTGACGGTACTGGGGTTGCTCGGGACCGGGATCGTGGCGGGAGTGTTCTGCGGGTTCTCGACGTTCGTGATGAGGGCGCTCGCCTCGTTGCCGCCGGCGCAGGGGGTCGCCGCGATGCAGGCGATCAATGTGAGTGCCCTGACTCCGGCGTTCATGCTGGTGTTCGTCGGTACGGCGGTGCTGTGCGCCGTGCTCGCCGTCGTCACGTTCGTGCTGTGGCCGGACGAGGGCACGGTGGAGTTGCTGCTGGGCAGCGCGCTGTATCTGTTCGGCTGTTTCGGGGTCACAATGGTGGCGAACGTGCCGCGCAACGACGCGCTCGCCGAGCTGGACGCGGGCACCCCGGAGGCCGCGACGTACTGGCGGACCTATGTGAGCCAGTGGACGGCGTGGAACCACATACGGATGGTGGCCTCGGCCGCGGCGGCGCTGTCGTATCTGCTGGCGCTCGCCTGAGGCGGGCCCGGCGGGGGCGTCGTATCGTGGCGGGAAGAGAGCGCCGCCCGAAGGCGTCGGCATGGCGCAGATCCGAGTCCGCCGGTACGGCCGCGCCGTACCCGCACGCGATACGTGAGGGAGACGGCCATGGCCGATCCCAAGGGTTTCCTGACCACCCCACGCGAGGAGTGGCCCCGCCGACCCGTGCGGGAACGGGTACGGGACTGGAACGAGGTCTACGTTCCGGGGGCGCTGCTGCCGATCATCAGCAAACAGGCCGACCGTTGCATGGACTGCGGCATCCCGTTCTGTCACGACGCCTGTCCACTCGGGAACCTGATACCCGAGTGGAACGATCTGGTGTCGCGGGAGGACTGGCGGGCGGCGAGCGACCGGCTGCACGCCACGAACAACTTCCCCGAGTTCACGGGGCGGTTGTGTCCGGCGCCCTGTGAGGCGGGGTGTGTGCTGGCGATCAACCAGCCGGCGGTGACCATCAAGAACGTCGAGGTGGCCATCGCGGACCGGGCCTGGGAGGACGGTTTCACACCACCGCGCCCGCCCGAGCGGCTGACCGGGAAGACGGTCGCGGTCATCGGCTCCGGGCCGACCGGGCTGGCGGCGGCGCAGCAGTTGACCCGGGCCGGGCACACGGTCGCGGTGTATGAACGGGCCGATCGGATCGGGGGATTGCTGCGGTACGGGATACCCGCGTTCAAGATGGAGAAGCGGCATCTGGACCGGCGGCTGGAGCAGATGCGGGCGGAGGGCACGAAGTTCCGTACGTCGACGGCTGTGGGGACGGACATCGGGGCGGCGGAGTTGCGGGCGCGGTACGACGCCGTGGTGGTCGCGACAGGGGCTACGGCCTGGCGGGAGCTGGATGTGCCGGGGCGGGAGTTGGCCGGCGTCCATCAGGCGATGGAGTATCTGCCACTGGCCGACCGAGTGTGCGAGGGGGATCTGGAGGTCTCGCCGCTGTCGGCGGCCGGGAAGCATGTGGTGATCGTCGGGGGTGGTGACACGGGGGCGGACTGTCTGGGGACGGCGGTACGGGAAGGCGCCGCGTCTGTGACGCAGTTGGACATCTATCCGCTGCCGGGGGCGGAACGGGACGAGGAGGTCGAACCCTGGCCGACGTATCCGAAGGTCTACCGGCTCTCTGCGGCGCACGAGGAGGCGCGCGACCTGGAGACGGCGCCGGCCGCGGACGCGGACGCGCGGTTGTTCGCGGCGTCGACGCTCCGGTTCACGGGGGACGCCGACGGGCATGTGCGGGCGTTGCATCTGGTCGAGGTGGACGAGCGGCGTCGGCCCCGGCCCGGTACCGGTCGGACGCTCCCCGCCGACCTCGTGCTCCTCGCCCTCGGGTTCTCCGGACCCGACCGCGACGACGGGCTCGTCGAGCAGCTCGGGCTGGCCCTCGATCCGCGCGGGACCATCGCCCGGGGGCCGGACTTCGGGACGAACGTCCCCGGCGTCTACGCCGCGGGGGACGCCGCCCGCGGGCAGTCCCTCATCGTCTGGGCCATCGCCGAGGGCCGGGCCGTCGCCGCCGCCGTCAACCACCGCCTGACCGGCACGGAACGCCTGCCGTCCCCGATCGGGCCCTACGACCGGCCCATGACGCCGTAACCGCCCACAACCACAACCACAGCCACAGCCACAGCCACTGCCGCTGCCGCTGCCGCTGCCGCCGGGCACATCGTGATCGAGAGGGCGGCGGTGTGGGGAGGATGGGGTGCGGCCTGTCCTAGGGTGCGTTCTCATGGTGGATTCCTGGGTCGATTCGGCGGAGCGGATTGGCGCTGATCTGCATCTGGAGCTGATGGGGGCCGGTGGGCGACGGGCCGCGTTGATTCGGGCGTTGCGGGAAGCGGTGCGTGGGGGACGGTTGGCGCCGGGGACGCGGTTGCCTCCGTATCGCTCACTGGCCGCGGATCTCGGTGTCGCCCGCAACACGGTCGCCGACGCGTACGCGGAGCTGGTGGCCGAGGGGTGGCTGACAGCACGGCAGGGCTCGGGGACGCGGGTCGCCGAGCGGGCGGAACCACTGGGCGCCCCCGCGCACGTACCGAAGAAGGCGCCGTCACGCGCGCGTGGGCCGCGGCACGATCTGCGGCAGGGCACTCCGGACGCGTCGGCGTTCCCGCGCGCGGCCTGGGCGGCGTCGTACCGCAGGGCGCTGACGCAGGCGCCGAACGAGGTCTTCGGGCCGGGGGATCCTGCGGGTCGGAGCGAGCTGCGCGAGGCGCTCACCGAGTACCTGGCACGCGCGCGTGGAGTGCGGACCGAGCCCTCGCGGATCGTGGTCTGTTCCGGCTTCGCGCATGCCCTGCGGCTGCTCTTCCACGGTCGGGTGCTGCGGGGGCCGCTGGCCGTGGAGTCGTACGGTCTGGGATTTCATCGTGAACTGCTGAGCGCCGCGTCCGTACGGACCGTTCCACTGCCGCTGGACGAGGACGGCGCGCGGGTGGACGGGCTGGGGCGGGAGAGGGTGGTACTGCTGACGCCCGCGCATCAGTTCCCCACGGGTGGGCCCTTGCATCCGTCGCGGCGGGCAGCCGTGGTCGACTGGGCACGCGCGCGTGGAGGAGTGATTCTGGAGGACGACTACGACGGGGAGTTCCGGTACGACCGCAAGCCCGTCGGGGCCGTGCAGGGACTGGATCCCGAGCGGGTCGTGCACATCGGCTCGGTCAGCAAGAGTCTGTCGCCCGCGCTGCGGCTGGGGTGGATGGTCCTTCCGGAGCGGTACGTCGACGCCGTGCTGGAGGCGAAGGGCGAGCGGGAGGCATGGGCGAGCGTCCTGGACCAACTGGCGCTCGCGGACTTCCTCGTTTCCGGGGCGTACGACCGTCATGTGCGGCGTATGCGGCAGCGCTACCGTGCGCGGCGCGACCGGCTGGTGGCCGCCCTCGCCGCACACGCGCCGCATATCGAGGTCACCGGGATCGCGGCCGGGCTGCACGCGGTGCTGCGGCTGCCGGCCGGGGCCGAACGGTCCACGGTGCGGGCGGCAACCCGGCAGGGCATCGCGCTCGACGGGCTGGCCGAGTTCCGGCACCCGGAGGCGACGGACACCGACGTACCGGACGGGCTCGTCGTGGGATACGCGACACCTCCGGAGCACGCGTACGGCGCGGCGGTGGAGGCGCTGTGCGGGGTGCTGCCACCGGGGTGAAGGACAGGGCAGGGGTGAACGACGGAGCCGGAGTGAAGGACAGGGCCGGGGTGAAACGACAGGGACGGCGAGTGGCGGGGCGGTCCGGGCTGCAGGTTGACGGTGACTGCCAGGTTGCGGGTACATAAACCCCAGTCGACAGGAAATCAACCGGAGTGGGACCATTGGCGCAGGAGGCGTGTCGCCGCCCGCCAGCCGCAGATGCACACACACCGCCGATCACGGATCCACACAATTTGGACGGTGATCCGCCCCCATCCTTCGTTCCGTCGTCAGGCGTAGGGCCCTCCCGCGCGTCCCCCCTGTTGGCGGCAGGTCCTGGAGGGTGCTCGATGACGACGCTCGACGAACGTCACGGAGAACACCGAGAAGGTGCGCACGACGGGGGACTGCCCCGGGGCGGCGGCACACCCGATCCTCACGTCGTCTCCCTGACCCAGGCGACGGCCTCGCTCCCCCTGCTCACCGGTTCCAAGGCGGCCCATCTCGCGCGGGCGGCTCGCGCCGGGCTGCCGGTACTGCCCGGCTTCGTGCTCCCCCACGGTTCGCACACCGCCGCGTCCGCCGTGCAGCGCGCCTGGCGGGAGCTGTCCGGGCACGGTTCGCGCCCCCTCGTCGTACGGTCCTCCTCGCCGCAGGAGGACACGCGGGAGTCCTCTCTGGCGGGCCGGTTCGACTCGGTGCTCGAAGTGCGGGGGTGGGAGGAGTTCCGCGCGGCGGTGCACACCGTGCGGGAATCGGCGGGGCGGGTCGACGGGGTCGCCGCGCCCATGGCGGTGCTCGTCCAGCCGATGCTGAGGGCCCGGGTCGGAGGCGTGCTGTTCGGAGCGGACCCCGTGGCGGGCCGGACCGACCGGATGCTGGTCAGCGCGGTGCGGGGCGGGCCCGACTCGCTGGTCAGCGGCGAACAGCCCGGTACGAGTCACGTGTTGAGCGGATGGGGACGGTTGCTGCGGACCGAACCGGCCGAGTCGGGCGAACCGGCGGAGCCGCTCGGCCCGCAGCCTGTGGGGAGCGAACGACAGCCTGCCGGCTCCAGCCCCTTGCTCACGGCCTCCGAGTTGCGTCGGCTCGCGCGGCTCGCGCGTCGTGCCGCTCGTGTGTTCGGTGGGCCGCAGGACATCGAGTTCGGTTTCGACGAGGACGGGCGGTTGTGGCTGTTCCAGAGCCGTCCGATCACGGCGATGGCGGCCCGGCCGGGGCGCGGGGCGCGGTTGCTCGGTCCTGGGCCGGTGGTGGAGACGCTGCCGGGGCAGTTGGAGCCGCTGGAGGAGGATCTGTGGGTGGCGCCGATGGCACGGGGGCTGGCCGTGGCGCTCGACATCGGCGGCAGTGCGCCCCGGCGGCTGTTGCGGACGGTGCCGGTCGTCACGACGGTCGGCGGGCGGGCCGCGGCGGACCTGCGGCTGATGGGCACCGTCCCGCCGAGGCACCGCCGGCTGGCGTTGCTCAACCCGGCGCCGGGTGCCCGGCGACTCGGTGCCTCCTGGCGGGTGGGGCGGCTGGCGTCGACGTTGCCCGACCTGGCGACGGACCTGGTGGCGGACGTCGACCGGCGGCTCACCGAGACCCCGCCGCCCGGCGAACTGCCGACCGCCGAGCTGATCTCGACCCTCCGCTGGACCCGCGCCGTCCTCGTCTCACTGCACGCCCAGGAGGCCCTCGCGGGCGCCTTCCTCCCGGAACCCCATGTCACGGCCGCGAGCACCGCCCTCGCCACGCTCGCGGAGACGGGCGCCCAGCACCTGCCGGACCACCGGCTGATCGCCGCCGAGCCGGTGGTACTCGCGCTGACGGCACCGAGCCTGTGGGCCACCCTGCGGCTGCCCCGGCCCAACGGGGCGGTCCGACACGACCACGCCGCAGCGGCATCCGGTGTCGAGCGCACCGCATCCCCCGGCGCCGAACACACCGCATCCCCCACAGCGACCGACGCCCCCACCTCTCCGGCCGCCACCTCCGCGACGGCCACCGCGACCGCTATCGCCACCGCCACCGCCGCCAAGCGACCCCCCGCCCAAGAGCCCGGCCCTCACGCACCCGCACCCGTCCCCGGCCCCATCCCTCCCCCAGCCGCCCTCCCACCCCGCGAAGCCCTGCGGCTGCGCGTTCGGTGGGTGCAGGAGTTGCAGGTGCGGCTGGTACGGGAGGGGGCCCGGCGGCTGGTCGTACGGGGAGCGCTGCGGGAGGACCGGCAGACGGGGCTGTTGCGGTGGAAGGAGTTCGTGGTCGCGTTGGAGAGCGGGCCGCTCCCCCGTGACCTCGACGAACGGCTGCCCCGGTCCGCCTCCGCGCCGCTCCCGGACGCGTTCCGGCTCGCGGGCGGCGGTGTGGTCGTCGCCGAGCGCACCGCCCGGCGTTCCGGCGACGGCGCCCGGGGCGTGTCCGGCGGGCGGGCCGTCGGCACCGCCTGGGACGGCGTCGGGCCGCGGCCCCCGGACGCCGTGCTCGTCGTACGCACCCTCGATCCGGCGCTCGCCCCGCTCCTGCCCCGCCTCTCCGGGCTGGTCGCGCAGACCGGCAGCCCGTTGTCCCATCTCGCCGTCCTGGCCCGGGAGTTCGGGGTGCCCACGGTGGTCGGCGCCACCGACGCGGTACGCCGTTTCCCGCCGGGCACCCGACTGACGGTGGACGGCACCTCCGGCGACGTACGGTCGGAGGGATCACCATGAGGCGGCTCGCTTACCTCTTCGGGGGCGCGGCGGCGTTCGGCGCGGGCGTCTACTTCGTCATCTACCTCTACCGGTGGCAATGGCAGCGGGCGATCCTCTGCGGAGTGCTGCTGCTGATCGTCGGGGTGCTGCTGCTCGGGATCGTGCTGCTGGGGCGTCTCTCGCGGATCGAGGAGCGGATCCGGGAGAACGACCGCCGGCAGCAGGACGTGCTCGCCCGACTGGGGCAGACGCAGGCGCGGGAACGGGGCGACCGCTTCCGCTGGCTGGAGGACCCGGCGAGCCGTACGTATGTCTTCGTGCCCGTGCTGATGGTCGCCGGGGTGGCGCTGTCCGGGATCGCCTGGCTGGTGCAGCGGATCGCGTCGGCCGCGGCCCGGCCCACGGCCGAGCGACGTCTGGCCGGCCGGTTGGCCGTCCTCACCGCGCCCGAGTCGGCCCCGGACACCGATCTGGAGGACGTACGGCCGCCCGTCGGCGGCGGTCGGCGTCGGACGGCCCGGCTGGTCACCGTGGGCGTCGTCGGCGCCGCCCTGCTGGCCTCGCTCGTCGTCGGGCTCGCCGAACTGACCCAGACCAGGAAAGTGGAGGCGAACGAGGCCGAGGCGACCTCCGTACTGGTCCGCGTCGACATGCGGGGCGTGGCCTCGACCAAGGAGCGGCAGACCATGGCCGCACGCCAGGCCTGGGAGCGCTGCCGGAACTCGACGTCCGTACCGCTGCGGCAGACCACACTCGGCGACCTCGGGGACGGTCTGTTCGCCGGGGTCCTCCGCCCCGCCCTCACCGACCACGACCGGCTACGGCTGCGGGGCTGCCTGGAGGACGCCGACGTCGATCGCGCCCACCTCACGGTGGTGGGCATCGACGACGCGGACGAGGAGTGAGCCGCCGGGAGACGCGACAGCCTGCAGGCAGCGACCGGCAGCGACCGGCAGCGACCCGCAATCGACAAAACGGTAATAACGTAGTGAGTTCTCACACAATCGGACAGATCACCCATCGGGTCGGGTTACGATTCCGAGCAGGCCCTCTCCCGCAGGGCCTCAGATCCTCTGTCGCAGGGGCTCGGGCCTTCGCCACCGGGTCCGGGGCCCTCCGTCGCTGGATCTCGGGCCCTCCGTCACTGGGTCTTCCACGCCCCCGTCCCCAACCTCCGGGTCGCCCATGTCTGTCACCCTCGTGCCTTCCCCCACGCAGCCAGGTCCGCTCCCCACCGACTCCGGTCGCGCCGGCAGGCTCCGCCGCCGGATCGCGCGTATCGCCGTCGGAGTCCTGCTCAGCGGTTTCGCCCTGTGGGCGACGGGCACGGTCGGCGTCCTGGCTCTGTCGTACGTGGCGCGCGAGGCGAACCCGGCCCCCGAGGGGGCCCGCACGGTGCGGGGCATCCACAACTTCCAGCCCGTCGGCACGGACGGCAAACTGTGGCGTGGGGCGGCGCCCTCACCGGCCGGCTACCGGGAGCTCGCCGACCTCGGCTTCACCACGGTCGTCGATCTGCGCGCCGAGGACCTGAACGCCGCGCAGCTGGCCGAGCCCCGCGAGGCGGGCCTGGACGTCGTACGGGTGCCGATGCGCGACGGGCAGACCCCGACCCCGGAGCAGGTGCAGCGGCTGCTCGACACCGTCGCCCGAAGCTCCGGACCGGTGTTCGTGCACTGCGGTGCCGGTGTCGGTCGTACGGGGACGATGGCGGCGTCGTACCTCGTGCGCACCGGGCAGGCGGACTCGTCGGCGGCGGTCTGGCGCAACCTGTCGGTCGGGCCGCCCTCGATCGAGCAGATCTACTACGGGCTGAGCCTGGAGCCGGACCGCGCGACCGAGAAGCCCCCGCTCCCGGTGGTCGCGGTGAGCCGCTTCGTCGACGCCCCGCGCCGCATGTGGTCGTACCTGTAGGCCGACACGCGGTTCCCGGCGCCGAGCCCCGCGGCCGGTACCGGACACCACGAACACCGGCCCACGTGCCGCAGCCGACGCCCCCCCCCACGAACGCCGACCCACATGCCGCAGCCGGCGCCCGGGGCGACGATTCCCGGTGTCGAAGATTCCCGGTGCCGAAGCCTCCGCTCGACACCGGGAATCCCCGCGACAGCCGACCGTTTCGACAGCCAGCCGTTGTTTCCCACGGCTGCCGTTTCCCACGGCTGCCGTTTCCTACGGCTTGCGGGCCACCGCCCCGTAGCCCGGGATGACTCCGTCGTCCTGGCCGGGGATCGGGTCGCCCAGTTCGGGGTGCCACTTGTGGGGGACCTCGATGCCGGGGTCGACCAGTTCGAGGCCGTCGAAGAAGCGGGCGAACTCGTCGCGGGAGCGCAGGGCCAGGGTGACGCCCGCGGCCTTGAGCTTCTCCGTCGCCGCGGCCGACTCCTCCGGGGTGAAGTCGGCGGTGGCGTGGCTGACGACCAGGTAGCTGCCGGAGGGCAGTTCGGACATCAGCCGGTCGACGAGGGCGTGCGCGCCGTCCTCGTCGGAGACGAAGTGCAGCAGCGCGATGAGGGAGAGCGCGACGGGCCGGCCGAAGTCCAGCACGCTCTTGGCGCCCTCGAGCACGGCGTGCGGGTCGCGCACGTCGGCCTGCAGATACTCGGTGCGCCCCTCGGGCGTACCGCGCAGCAGGGCCGCCGCGTGGGCGAGCACAATGGGATCGTTGTCGCAGTAGACGACGCTCGCCTCGGGCGCGACCTGCTGCGCGATCCGGTGGAGGTTCGGCTCGGTCGGGATACCGGTGCCGATGTCCAGGAACTGGCGTACGCCCTGCTCGGCCAGCCACCGCGTGGACCGGTGCATGAAGGCACGGTTGACGCGTGCCATCACCGGCACCCGGGGGTCGAGGGCCAGCATCTGCCTGCCCATCGCCTCGTCCACGGGGTAGTTGTCCTTGCCGCCGAGGTACCAGTCGTACATCCGGGCCGGATGGGGTCTGCTCGTGTCGATCTCGACGGGGGGACGCCCGTTCATGACGAACTCCATAAGGTTTCGCAGCAGTAGGTGATCAACTCAGTGCCAGTTAAGGAGGATTGACTGAACAACAGGGGGTGCGCAACAAGCTTCAGGGCTCAGGGCTCAGCGCTCAGGACAGCAGGAAGTCGGCCGCACCCGCCTTCGCGCCCTGGATGAAGGCGTTCATCTCGTCGGGCGTGTAGATCAGCGCCGGTCCGTCGGGGTCGGTGGACTGCCGTACGGCGATCCGGCCGTCGGCGAGCTTCATGGCCTCCAGGCAGTTGCCTCCGTTGCCGCCGCTCCAGGGCTTGTGCCAGCCTTCGCTGCCCAGCTCGCGGGCGGGCATGCCGTTGTAGGCACGTAGGTGAACATGAGCGTGCTGCGCCTGCGCGTGCGGCTGCGGCTTGATGTTGATGCGGTCCATTCGGTCTTCAGAGCTCCTTGCGGAGATCCCTGAGGATCTCCTTCGTGCGTTGTGCCGTGGCGGCCTGCGCCGCCATGCGGTCCATGACCTCGAGGTGGGTCGCCACCTCTGAGCGGTCGTCCAGGTAGACGGCGCCGGTCAGGTACTCGCTGTAGACCATGTCCGGAAGCTCCGGCATGGCGAATCGGAACAGGACGAACGGCCCGTACGTGCCGGGATGCGGTCCTGTGTCGAACGTGGTGAGCTGCAGCGTCACATGGGACAGCTCCGTGGCCTCCAGCAGTCTGTCGATCTGGTCGCGCATGACGCGCGGTCCGGCGACGGGGCGGCGCAGGACCGTCTCGTCCATCACGAACCACAGCCGGGGCGCGTCCTTACGGGTGAGCAGTTCCTGGCGTTGCATGCGCAGGGCCACATGGCGCTCGATGTCGTCGGGTCTGGTCGTGCCGATGGCGCCCGAGACCATGACGCCACGTGTGTAGTCCTCGGTCTGCAGCAGCCCGGGGACGAAGTGCGGGTCGTAGCCGCGGATCAGGCTGGCCGCGCCCTCCAGGCTGACGTACATGGAGAACCAGCCCGGCAGGATGTCGTGGTAGCGCTGCCACCAGCCGGGTTTGTTGGCCTCCTCGGCGAGCCGGACGAAGGTCGCGGCCTCCTCGTCGCTCACGCCGTAGGCCTTCAGCAGAAGCTGGAGGTACGGGATCTTGAGGGCGACCTCGGCGGTCTCCATGCGGCGGACCGTGGCGGGGGCGACGTGCAGGATGCGCGCGGCCTCCTCACGTCGGATGCCCGCGCTCTCGCGCAGGTCCAGCAGGCGACGCCCGAGCACGACCTGGCCGACCGTCGGCGCGGACCGCGGCTCGCTCACCTCGCACCTCCATCTGGACCCGAAGGCCCGACACACCCCGACACAAGCCCGACACATCCGGTCCCGACAGCCCGGCGGCGCCCTTTGGAAACTCCACTCGCGTGTATCCAACGCATACAGATGAACACTGTGCGTACATACGAACGTTCTGCGAGGGATTTCCAACTGGCGCCGCTAAACGTGCTGTTGCGTGCAGTGTGCCATGCCCGTTCAGAGAGTCACACGGCACTCTGCAATTTTCAGAGTGACACTTGCCAAGTGTTCTCGGCGAGGCAATAGTGGCAAACGTGATTCCGCCCCCTGCGCCCTTAGGAACAGACGCCGCCGGAGACCGCTTCGGTCTCGGTCCGGCCGCCGGGGCGCGCCCCGAGACAGCCGCCGAACGCCGGTTTCGATTCGAGCTGACCGCGCACCCGGGTGCCGTGGCACAGGCCAGGCGCGTGACGCGTACCCGGCTCTCCGGCTGGGCCCACTGCGAGGACACCTGCGACACGGCCGCCTTGGTCGTCTCCGAGCTGGTGACCAACGCGATCGTGCACACCGCGAGCACCCAGATCGTCTGCGAACTGCACGACGGCGACGAGCTGGTCCGCATAGCCGTACGGGACGAGGGCTGCGCTCCGGGCGAGCCACACCCCTCACCCCAGCGGCCCGAGGAGGAACACGGGCGGGGGCTGCTCCTCATAGAGTCCCTGTGCCGTTCCTGGGGTGCGCAGCCCTCCGGTCTGGGGCTCCTGGTGTGGGCGGATCTGCCACGCATGACCACTGCCGGCGGCTTCCGTTCCGGTGCCGACCCGGGTACGGCCACCACGGCCGCCGCGGTCGCGGACACGGGCGCACGTTCCGACCTGGGCTGGGGTGCGAAGAAGCCGCCCACGGAGGGCCGGGGGGACACGGGCGAGCAGGCAGAGTCCTCTTGTCGCACCCAGTCCTCTCGCCGGGCCGAGCCTCACCGCGCCGAGTCCTCTCACCGCGCTGAATCCCCTTGTCGTACGGAATCCGGGGGTTGGCCGACGCCCGAACGGGGTCGGACGGGGGCCGAATGGGTGTGAGCGCGTCGAACGGACCCACCGAGGCTCCCCGTGGGGGCAGAGTGGCCCGCGTGGTGAGCCTCGACACCCTGACGCGCCTGCACCGCGCCCAACGGCGCGCCGCGACGCCCCGTCCCATTCCTCTGCCCGAGGGCATGACCGCCCCCATGGGCCGCGACGCGGTCGCGGTCCCGGCCCGTATCGGACCGCTGGTCCTGCCCCGGCTGCCCCGCGTGGGCTGTGTCTACGCCGACCGGGCGCACTGGTGGTGGATCGTGCCCGCCGACTCCGACTACGCGCTGGAGTGGCCGGCGCCGGCCCGCTACACCACCGGCGCGCTCGTCTCCGACGGTTCGGCCGTTCCCGGGCTGATCCTGCGGCCGGAGGGCACCATTCCCTATACGCCGCCGATACCGCTTTACCTGGCGCTCTGCCGAGTGACGGGGACCACGCCCGCGTGGTCGCGATCCCTGAGCGCGTGAGGTTCCGCCGAGGGGCCGGGTTCTTGAAGGGGGCCTGCGGTCCTGGAAGGTGAAGGGGCCGCGGTCCTCTACCCCCTCCCCCGTCAGATCGCGGCGCACTCCCTTTACCTCCGAGCGCCCCGCGTGCTCCGTGTGTGCGGCAGTGTGAGCGGTGCGCGCCCTGGTAGGGAGCGGGCGGGGCCGGGATAGTGGCCGTCTCTGACGGAACGGGAGGCCGCGGGTGCCGAAGGCGCGTGAGAGGGGTAAGCCGGAGACGTCCGAGTCGGAGGTGCTGCTGTTCGGAGGGCCGCTGCGGTACGACACCGGGTGGTCGCAGCATGCCGACGCGTTTCTGGAGCTGAACTTCCGGGCGATGGTGCGGCGGCTGCCGTCACTGCTCGCGTCGAGCTTCCGGCTGGCGTGGCAGGCGGACCGATGGGCCGCCCGGACCGTGCTGGGCGCCGAGACGGGGCGCGGCCTCGCCCAGGCGGTGGGGCTGCTCGCGGTGAACGCGGTGCTGGCCCGGCTGATGACCGAGGGCACGGTCGAGGAGCGGTTACGGGGAGCCGCCCCCGCACTGATCGCGATCGCCGCCGTGTCGTTGGTGGCCACGCTGCTGCGGGCGGCGTCGACGTACGCCACGGGCCGGCTGGAGCCCAAGGTGGAGCGGGTGGCGACCGAGCTGTATCTGGAGCGGGCGGCGGCCGTGGAGCTGTCGGCGATCGAGGACGACGGCTTCCACAAGCTGCTGGACACCGCGAAGTACGGCGCCCAGTCGGCCCGCCGCATGATCACCTACTCGGCGCGGGTCGTGAACGCGCTGATCTCCCTGATCGCCGCGGCCGGCGTGCTGACCGTGCTGCACCCGGCGCTGCTCCCGCTGCTCGTCACGATGACCCTGCCGAGCGCCTGGAGCGCCCTGACGATCGCCCGCCGCCGCTACGAGTCCTTCCACGCCTGGGTGCAGCACGCGCGCGCGGGATATCTGCTGAGCTCCCTGCTGATCGAGCCGGAGGCGGCGCCGGAGATCCGGGTGCACGGCGTCGGGCCGTTCCTGCTGCGCCACTTCCGCTCCATGTCGGAGACGGCGGAGGCCGAGCAGGCCCGTCTGGCCCGGCTCGCGGCCCGTACGGGGCTGTACGCGGCCCTCTGGACCGGGCTCGCCACCGTGGCGACGTACGCGACGCTGGGCGGGCTGCTGCTCGGCGGCGCCATGGCGCTGTCCGTGGCCGGTACGGCGGTCATCGCGATCCGCACCGGCTCCGCCAGCCTCGACACGCTCGTCCTGGAGGTGAACTCCCTCCACGAGGAGGCCCTCTTCGTGGGCGACATGCAGCGCCTGTACGTGGAGGCCGCCAAGCGTGCGATCCCGGTGGGCGGCGAACCGCTGCCCGAGGATCCGCGCGAGATCCGGGTGGAGAACGTGACCTTCGCCTACCCGGGGAAATCCACCCGGCCCGCGCTGAACGATGTGACGCTGACCGTTCCGCTGGGCAAGATCGTGGCCCTCGTCGGCGAGAACGGCTCGGGCAAGACAACCCTGGTCAAGCTGCTCGCCGGGCTGTACACCCCCGACCAGGGCAAGATCATGTGGGACGGTGTGGACATGGCGACCGCCGACCGGCAGCAGCTGGCCGAGCGCATCGCGATGGTCGCGCAGGACTTCAAGCGGTGGCCGTTCACCGCCCGCGTCAACATGGCCATCGGCCGCCCCTCGGCGCCGCTGAGCGACGAGCGGATCGCCGCGTCGGTCGCCGAGGCGGGGGCGCAGGACGTGATGGACGACCTGCCCCGCGGCCTCGACACACTCCTGGCCAGGGGTTTCAGCGGCGGGCACGAGCTGTCGGGCGGGCAGTGGCAGCGGCTCGGGATCGCGCGGGCCGCGTACCGGCGCGGTCGCATCCTCATCGTGGACGAGCCGACGGCGGCCCTGGACGCCCGCGCCGAGCTGGAGGTCTTCGAGAAGATCCGCGCGCTGGCGGGCACCGGGCAGACGGTCGTCCTGATCACCCACCGGCTGGCCTCGGTCCGTCACGCCGACCTGGTGCACGTCCTCGACCAGGGCCGCCTGGTGGAGTCCGGCACCCCGGAGGAGCTGCTGGCCACGGGGGGCGTGTACGCGGAGCTGTACTCGCTGCAGGCGGAGCAGTTCGCGGCGAAGGTCCCGACGACGAAGGCTCCGACGGCGAAGGCTCCGAACGGAAAGGCGACCACGGGACAGGCCCCTGCGGGAAAGGCACCCGCAGCGACGGTCCCCGCGCCGAAGGCGGGGTGAGGCCCAGGCCGGGAGCCGACGGCGGCGTGACGTCAGATCTGCGTGGCCGCGGCCGTGTCCGTGCCGCGCACGATCACCAGGAACATGTCCGTCGCGATGTCCATCACGACCTCGGCCTGCTGACCCTCCAGACGGGCCGCATGCGCGAACTCCTCCGCCGGCCACGAGCCGCGCGGCCCACCGGCGGGAAAGCGCCCCAGCACCATTCGCCCGTTCACCCTGCACCTCCATGTAGCGCCGTACTCATGTAGCGCCGTACTCGTAACCCATGATTCGCGGGGTCACGCGACTCGTAGAGTTAAACGCCGACCATAGGGTTAACGGCTCGCGAAGTGACGGGACTGAGACGTAGTTGACACTCGGTCAACGACGGACCGTGAGATACCTCTCGAAAATCACACGTTCCGGTGACCATTCGTGTTACTCCGGTGGCTTGCCGTAGGACGGGTGTCACTCCGGTGGCTTGTCGTAGTCCTGGATGCGCCCGCCATGGCTGCGGTCGGTGAGCGCGGCCAGCCGCTCCTCCAGCTCGCGCACGGTCGCGGCCACGTCCAGGGTGAGCAGCTCGCGGTCGCGCATGAGCACCCGGCCGTCGACGATCGTGGTGCGTACGTCGGCGGAGCGGGCGCTGTGCACGAGGGTGGCGGCGAGGTCGTGCACGGGCTGGGTGTGCGGCCCGGTGAGGTCCACGAGGATGATGTCGGCGCGCAGGCCGGGCGCGAGGCTGCCGACGCGCTCCCCCAGTCCGACGGCACGCGCGCTCTGCAGCGTGGCGTGGTGCAGGGCCTGCCGGGAGGTCAGCCAGCGCGGGTCGCCCTCGGTCGACTTCTGCACGAGCGCGGTGAGGGCCATGGACTCCCACACGTCGAGCGAGTTGTTGGAGGCGGCCCCGTCCGTGGCGAATCCTACGGGGATGCCGATACCGCGCAGTGCGCGCACCGGGGTGGTGGGCCAGGCGAACTTGAGGTAGCCGCGGGGCGCGGTCGCCACGGCCACCGGCCCCGTCGCCCGCTCCAGTACCGGCAGGTCCCGCTCGACGATGCCGGTGCCGTGCGCGATGAGCACGCCCGCGTCGACGCCGAGCAGCCCGGTGCGCTCCAGCACCTCGATGGGGGTGACACCGTGCCGGGCCAGGCTGTTGTCGGTCTGGTCGCGGCTCTCCGAGGCGTGCAGATGCACCGGGAGACCGTGTTCCCGGGCGAGCTCGGCGGTGGCGGCGAGGTCGGCGTCATCGACCGTGTAGGGGGCGTGCGGGGCGAGCGCGGTGGTGATACGACCACCGGCCGCGCCCCGGTGTCGTAGCGCGAACTCCAGGGACTTCTCCCGGCCTTCCGCGCCCAGCGAGGAGAAGAACGCCTCCCCCAGATGCGCCCGCATACCGCACTCGGCGACGACCTCGGCGACCGTGTCCATCGAGAAGTAGTGGTCGGCGAAGCACGTCACCCCGCCCCGGATCATCTCCGCGCAGGCCAGCCGCGCCCCCAACTCCACGTCCCGCGCCGTCAGATTGGACTCGACGGGCCAGATGACGTCGTTGAACCACGCCTCGGCGGGCAGATCCTCGGCGATGCCGCGCAACGCGACCATCGGCGCGTGCGTATGGCAGTTGATCAGGCCGGGCATGGCCACCTGTCCGCGCGCGTCGATCCGTTCCGCCGTCGCGACCACGGCCGTCTCCGCCGCCGGGCCGATGCTCTCGATCAGCCCTTCGCGTACGACGATCGCCGCGTCCTCGACGAAGTCGATGCCCTCGTGCTCGTCGTGGACGAGGGCGGTGCAGCCGGTGATGACGAGATCGGCCGGAGAGAGCGTCATGCGGCCACGGTACGGGGTCCGGTGCGTGGGGGCGGCGCACTTCAGGCCGAGAGACCGGGCCTTCGCAGTGCCTCGGCGACGTCCGGTACGTCCGGGAGGCTGATGCCCGCGTGCTTCTGGTGACGGGCGAGTTCGTCGAGGAGCGCGGCGAGGCGGTCGGTGTGACGGCGGGCGAGCCGGCCGGTGTCGTCGAGGTGGACGGCGCAGGCGGTGGTGGTGTCGACGAGCCGTTCGAGGACGGCGGCGACCTCGTCGGTGCCCTCGCTGTGCCGGGCCAGGGCGGGCAGTTCGGCTCCGGCGAGGGCGATCGCGGTGCGGGCCTCGGCGAGCGTGCGGTAGGCCTCGCGGCGCAGGGTCCAGCGGGCGGCACGGTCGTCGGACTCGCCCGGCAGGGAGGGCCCGTGCGACACGAGGACCCCGTTCGGCGTGGGTGCGCCGCTGGGCATGGGGGCCCGGCTTGGCTCGAATTCCCGGCTTGGCTTGGATTCCCGGCTTGGCTTGGGGGCCCCGTTCGACGTCGACGCACCGCCCGGCCTCGACGCACCGCCCGGCCTCGACGCACCGCCCGGCCTCGACGCACCACCCGGCGTCGACGCACCGCTCGCGCCCCGCGACTCGTTCAGGACGTGGGCCAGGTAGGCGTGCGCGGCCGTCCCCGCTTCGGTGAGCCGGGCGCGTACACCGCCGCCGCGCTGCCCCTCGGGCATCGGCAGGTGGCCGACGATCAGGACGATGGCGCAGGCCAGCAGCGTCTCGCCGATGCGGCTCCAGGAGGCCTGGGGCTCGCCGCCGACCATGACGAGGGCGAGGACGAGGACGGTGACGACGGCGGTCTGTGCGGCGAAGTGCCGGGTGGCGACGGGGATGAGCGCGCCACAGACCGCCACCAGCGCGACAAGCCCCTCCGGCCGGGGCAGCACGGCGGCGAACCCGGCGAAGAGCACGGCCCCCAGCACGGTCCCCGCGGCCCGGCACAGCACGCGTGACACGAGCGGTCCGAGGTCGGGCTTGACGAGGAAGACGGCGGTCGCGGGCAGCCAGTACCAGTGCTCGTGGTGCAGCACCTGCGCCACGGCCGCGCTGACCCCGAAGGACAGGGCGACCCGCAGCGCGTACTCCCGCCCGCCGGCCCCGAGCGCGAGCCGGACCAGCGACCCGGCGGTACGGCGCCGGGTGTGCAGGTCGTGCGTGTCGCCGCCCCGGTCGAAGGCCTCGGCGGCGTGCAGCAATGCGTCGTCGAGGGCGCGCAGTGCGGGCGCGGAGCGAGAGGGCGCGGGCAGCGGCCCGGTGGCGGTGTTGCCGCGTACGGCGGCGGCGAGCCGTCGGGGCCCGTCGGAGGCGCGGCCGACGACGGCTTCCCCGGCCCAGGCCAGCGCGGTCGCCGCCTCGGCGAGCGGCAGCGCGGCGGCGTACTGGGCGTGCAGCCGCCGCTCGGTGGAGGAGCTGGCGTACCGCCGCAGCCGGGGGCCGGTGAGCGCGTCCTGGGCATGGTCGAGGGCGGCGGTCAGCGCGGCCCGCCGAGCGGTCGCGTCCGGGGTGCCGACGGCGTCCAGCAGCGCGGCGATCGCGTCGTACACGGCGGCGACGGCGTCCCGTTCCCCGTCGAACCGGTAGTCACCGCCGGTGAGGGAGGCGGGGGTGGGCAGGACGAGCCGGAGCACGAGCAGCCACCCGGCCCCGGCGAGATAGGCGAGCGCCCGCTCCCAGCCCGTCTCCGGCAACGGCATCCCGGCACCGATGGCCGCGGCCACCAGCAACTGCGTACCCGCCCCGGAGGCCACGAGCCCGACCGCGCTCATGCCTCCGGCGAGCACCCCGAGCGAGGTGAGCAACAGGGTGAGGACGACCGCGCCGACGTACTCCCCCGCGTACGTCCCTGTGTACTGCCCGGCGTACGTCCCGACGAGGAGCCCCACGGCTCCCGCGAGCGCGGGCAGTCCGAGCCGCTCGACCGAGACCCGGCGGCTTCCGGGCCGGTCGTTGATCCCGGCGAGCATGGCCCCCAGCGCGGCGACGACTCCGACGGAGGTCCGGTCGAGCAGCAGGGCCACGATCAGCAACGGCCCCGCGGCGAGGGCCCCGCGCACCACCGCGTTCCAGGGCACGGGCCCCCTTTGCGTACGCAGAGCATGCGCGAGCCAGGGCGGCAGAGTCGGACGGGGTACGGGGCGCGACACGGAACTCCTTCGTCGGGCGAGGGCGGGGGTGTGCCTTCGGGCGACGGCGGCCGGGGCTTTGTGGGCGCTCTCCACGGTAGGGCGGGCATCGGGAGGGTTTGGAACGCTCGTATTACCGCGATGTGACGATGCATGGAAACGCCATGTTCTTTATGAACGCAACCAGGTCGACATCCAGTGGCGTTGGTCATACAGCACTCGGACGATCCCCGAGGCGAGGGGCGCGATCGAACGCCACCACCGGCTGTACGCACGGCTGGGCGAGGATCCGCCCACGCCCCTGAGTACCCCAAGAGGCGCGCACCGCAAAACATGCGCCCCCCTGAAAGTCCCGAGCGCCGGTAGGTGAGTTGGGAAGTCCGGTGTCGTCGTTGGGCCGGGTCCCTACTGTTGTGGCAGTCGTGAGGTGCGGGGATGGGCGCGCCTCCCTGATGACCGGGCACGGCGGTCGTTCGCCGGTCATTTCATCGCCGTAGCGCAGGAGCGGTCCGTCGACCGCCCATCGGCAGTTGACGGCGGAACCAGATCTCGGCTGCGAGCGCGACACCAGGGGGACGGACATGGATCTCGCCAAGAACACGGACCACGACAGGGAGGAGCGGCGTCAACGGCGCCGCTGGGGCCTCATCCCGCGCTGGCTGGAGGTGCTGGCGATCTGCACGGCGACCGTGGCGGCCGGTTTCTTCGGCGGCCGGGTCACGGTCGTCCAGGCAGACGGCCCGAAACCGGCCGTCACGGTCACGGCGACGGTCACGGCGACGCCGGAACCGGAGGTGAGCACCAAGGGTGAGACGGATCCCCCGACCGAGGATCCGACCACGACGTCCGAGCCGGGCACGTCCGAGCCGGGCACGCCCGAGAATTCCTCCAGCGTCTATCTGGCGGATCTCGAACCCGTCGAAGGCGATCGGAGCGTCCAGCCCATCACCATCCGCGGACAGCACTACCCGAAGAGCCTCACCCTCACCTGCGACAGCAACGGCACGAGCGTCGTCTACAGCACCAGCGGATACTCCCGCCTCGAAGCGAAGACCGGCATCGTGGCCGACTCGCCCAACGCGATCGGTTCGACCGCGACGATCAAGGTGGCCAACTCGGCCGGAAACCCGATCGGCGACGACGTGATCATCCAGTCCAGCAAGGCCACCGACCTCTCGGTCGACGTCTCCGGCCATGACCAGATCGAGATCACCTGCGTGCTGACGAAGTCCGGAGACGACTCGGGCTGGTACGTCTACGGCGGCCTGGGCGACGCCACGCTGTCCTGAGCGACCCGAACGGCAGAGGCGGTCCGGGTGGCCGTACGAATGAGGCTGTCCTGAGCGGTCCGTACGAAGGAGATTCCATGAGTCCCAAACCGGACGTCGTCGTCTTCACCGCGCTCGGCAAGGAGTCGAACGCCGTGCTGGATCACCTCGACGGGCCCCTCGCCGAACACGAGGTCCGCGGGGCCCTGTTCGAACTCGGCGGTTTCACCGGTGAACGCGCCACATGGCGGGTGGCGTGCCATGAGACGGGAGAGGGAAACGCCGCGGCGGCGGCCCTGGTCGAGCGGGCCGTGACGGAGTTCGAACCGAGATACATCTTCTTCGTGGGCGTCGCGGGCGGTCTCAAGGACGTCAAGCTGTGCGATGTCGTCGCCGCCCGGCACATCTACGACTACGAGAGGGGCAAGGACGAGGAGGACGGCTTCCGGGCGCGTATCACCACCCATCTGTCGACCTTCGACCTCGTCCAGCGGGCCCAGTCGGTCGCCCGTTCGGACGGCTGGCGGCGTCGGATCAGGTCACCGCTTCCCGACCCCGACCTCACGCCGAACGCCTATGTCAAGCCGCTCGCCTCCGGCTCCAAGGTGGTGGCGCACGAGCGCTCCGCCACGGCGAAGCTGCTCGCCCAGCACTGCGGTGACGCCCTCGCGGTGGAGATGGAGGGCCACGGGTTCCTCCAGGCCGAGTACATCAACGCGGGGGTGAGCGCGCTCGTCGTCCGAGGGGTCTCCGACCTGCTGAGCGACAAGGGCGAGGACAACGACACCGTATGGCAGCCCGCCGCCTCCAGGTGCGCGGCGGCCTTCACCTTCGAGGTGTTGGCCAAGCTGCCCGCTCCCCCACCCCGGCGACAGGGCCTCGGAGACTCCGTACGGGAGATACGTCGGACGCGGCAGTCCACCGGGCAGGCGACGATCGGATTCGGCCCCGACCACACGGCGGTCGTCATCGGCGGGGACGGATCGATCGAGCGCTGGGACCTGAAGTCGAACGAACCGCTGCCCGGTGCCCCCGGCGGCGCCGAACTGCGCCTCGGTCACCAGGCCGTCGCCTCCTCGGTCCGGCACAGCGTCGCCATTGCCCGCCGGACGAGTCTGGAACTCGTGCACTTCGTCGGGACCTCGGGGGAACACCGACGGCATTCCGTGCCCCTGGACCGGGACGAGTTCCTGGTCACCAGCGGCGGCGCCGTCGTGGCGACCCACGACACACGCCGTCTGGCGGTGCGCGACTTCGACGACGGCCGGATACTCCGGGAACTGCCCTGCCCGCAGGGGCTGGCGGCCTCCGCCATCAGCGCGGACGCCTCCGTCGCGGCGATGGCCACGTCGAACCGCGTCTTCGTCCACCGTCCGCACACCTCGACGGTCGAGCTGGACATCCGCAACAGGTTGGGGCTCCTCAAACTGGGCTGCTGGCTGGGCGTCTCCCCCTCCGGACGGTATGTCGCCTGCGCCACCTTCCGCGAACTGCGCGTCTGGCGGATCGCGGACCAATCCGTCGTCCTCCACCGGGAGTTCAGCGGGCAGGAGAGCGTGGACGGCCTCGGCGCGCAGGGCATGCGCCTGCTCTGCACCGACGAGGGCCGGGTGCTGTGGCTACGACGCGGCCTGCTGTCCCAGGTCACCGACCGCCCCGAGATCCGCCACCTGGAACAGGCCGGCTGCTACGACGACTTCGCCGTTCACCCCGACGGAAACCTCCTGGCAGCCGTGAGCGCGACCGACCTCGTACGAGTCTGGGAGTGGAACGGCTGACAGTCGGCGTATCGGAATCGGAAAACGAGCCGCGTCGGGGCGCCCCGCCGGCCCGGCCCGGTCCCGCGGCCCGGACCACCCGTCGCCGGCCATCTCCCGCACCACGCGGGTCATCCGGACTGCGGCCGATCGCAGGGCGGCCGATGCTGGTGGCGGAGGCTTCATCGGCGCTGGAGTCAGGAGGTCGTGATGGGACGTCTGAGCGATCGGGTGGCGATCGTCACCGGCGGGGTCGGAGGAATCGGCGCCGCGGTGGTACGCCTTCTCGCCTCCGAGGGCGCCGCGGTCGTCATCGCCGACGTCCGTGAGGAGGAGGGCGCCGACCTCGCGGCCGAGCTCGGCGGCCGGGCCCGCCACGTGTACCTGGACGTCAGTGACGAGGCCGGCTGGCGGCAGGCGGTGGACGAGGCGGAACGGGAACTGGGCCCGGTCTCGGTACTGGTGAACAACGCCGGAGTCACCGCATGGGGCCCGATGGAGGAACAGAGGCTCGACTCCTTCCGCCGGGTCATCGACATCAACCTCCAGGGCCCCTGGCTGGGCATGCGAGCGGTGGCACCCTCGCTGCGCCGGGCCGGTGGAGGCGTGATCGTGAACATCTCCTCCCTCGCCGGGCTGACCGCCTACGCGGGCATCGGGGCCTACGCGGCGAGCAAGTGGGGGCTGCGCGGACTGACCAAGGCCGCCGCCCTGGAACTGGCCCCCGACCGGGTCCGCGTCTGCTCCGTCCACCCCGGTGCCATCCGCACCCCGATGACGGCCGGCTTCGACGACTCGTACGTCTCGGGCCAGCCCATCCCCCGCTTCGGCGAGCCCGAGGAGGTCGCCCGCATGGTGCTGTTCATCATCGCCGACGCCACGTTCTCGACGGGCAGCGAGTTCGTACTGGACGGCGGCGTCCTCGCGGGCCCGTCCCCGGCCGACGTCCTGAGCCCCGACGACTGACTCCGAGCGCCGGGACCGCACGAGCTCGGCCGCACCACGCCCGTGCAAGAGCCCGTACAGGCCGCACGTCCTGTTGATCGGGATGCGATTAATCGGGATGCGATCGCGCCGCGTGCTTCGCATCATCGACAGGTTGTCCGACGTCTCGTCCCTCGACCGTCCCGGGAGCCGACATGATCAAGCGCGTCACCGTCCCCGCCCTCTTCCCGCCGCCCGTCTACTCGCACGCGTCCGTGGTCGAGGCGGGGACGAAGCTGGCCTTCCTGGCCGGTTCGGTTCCGCTGGACGCCGACGGGAAGCTGGTGGGTGAGGGGGATCCGGTACGGCAGGCGGAGCAGGTGCTGGCGAATCTCGGGGAGCAGTTGCGGGCGGTGGGCAGTGACTTCGAGCATGTCGTGTCGACCGATGTGTACGTGGTGAGCGACGAGCCCGCGACCCTCTCCGCGGTCTGGGACGTCGTCGAGGCGTCCGGGCTCAGCACCGGCCCCCACTCGTCGACCCTGCTCGGCGTCGCCTGCCTCGGCTACACCGGCCAGTTGGTGGAGATCACGGCGACGGCGGTGGTGCCGGAGCCGTAGGCGTAGGCGTAGGCGTAATCGGGCGCGCGTTGCGGGCCGGCTCCGGTGTGCGTACGAAGGCCACCACGTGCCCGCCTCCGGCCCGCCCCGGCACGTAACACCCTCTACGGCCCCCCAACCCCCCAACTCCTCCTCTTCGCCCGCGGCTTCGCATAGCTCCCCACCCGACTGGTCGTCAGCCCCAACCCCACCAACGACTCCGCGAGCTTCACCGCCGCCCCGACCCCGTCGACCACCGGAAGCCCCAGCTTCTCCCCCACCGTCCGCTGCAGCCCCGTCATCCCGGCGCACCCCAGCACCAGCACCTCGGCGCCCGCTTCCCGCGCCCGCTCGGCCGCCGCGAGAAAGGCGGCCTCGGTGCGTTCCCCGTCGCTCAGGTCGAGCACACCGAGCCCGGTACCGATCACGGCGGCGCAGTTGCGGCCGACGCCCGCCAGCTCCAGGCTGTCCTCGATCTGCCCGCACGTCCGCTCCAGCGTGGTCACGACCCCGTAGCGCCGGCCGAGCAGACACGCCAGATGTGCGGCGGCTTCGGTGATGTCGACGACCGGCACGTCCACCAGCTCCCGGACGCCCTCCCGTCCGTGCTCGCCGAACCCGGCCATGACGACGGCGTCGTAAGAAGGACCCTCGTATGTGCGCAGCAGATCGAGCACCGCCGCCGCGGAGAGGTAGCTGTCGAGCCAGCCCTCCGCGGACTCGGGCCCCCAGACGAGGGTCAGGCCGGTCACGGTGGTG
>NZ_AEJC01000491.1 GCF_000317595.1 Streptomyces ipomoeae 91-03
CACACGCCCGGTGCACGCCACCGACGAGGCGGTGCTGGACGCGGCCGACCCCGACCCGCGGTGGGAGCAGACCGAGGGCCGGCCGTTCGAGGCGGCCCGTGGTTACGCGGCGGCCGTGGGCCGGGCCGGGGACGGTGCCCCGGTCCTGATGGTCAAGGGTGCCCCGGAGACGGTCCTGCCGGCCTGCCGCGACCTTCCGCCGCACGCGTCCGGCACGGCGCAGTCGCTGGCCCGCGACGGGCTGCGCGTCCTGGCGGTCGCCGAACGCCCGCTCCGCGCGGGCGAGGAGCCGTCGGACGCCCTCGAAGCACCTCTGGACGGGTTGCGGTTCACAGGCCTGCTCGGGCTGGCCGACGTGGCGCGCGAGACGTCCACGGCTCTCGTGCACGGGCTGCGCGAGGCGGGCGTACGCCCGGTCATGCTGACCGGAGACCACCCCCAGACCGCTCGCGCGATCGCCGCCGACCTGGGCTGGCCCGACGACACGACCGTCGTCACGGGCGACGAACTGGCGTCCGCCGACAGGTCGGTACGGTCCCGGATGCTGCGCGACGCGGGGGTCGTGGCACGGGTCGCGCCCGAGCAGAAGCTCCAGGTCGTCGAGGCGCTACGGGACGCCGGCCTGGTGGTGGGGATGGTCGGCGACGGCGCCAACGACGCCGCGGCCATCCGTGCCGCCGACGTCGGTGTGGGCATCCAGGCCCGTGGCTCGGCGGCCGCTCGCAACGCGGCCGACCTCGTCCTGACCGACGAGGACCTGTCGGTGCTGATCGAGGCGGTCACCGAGGGCCGTTCGCTGTGGCACAGCGTCACCGACGCCGTCGCCATTCTCATCGGCGGCAACGCGGGCGAGGTCGGCTTCGGCATCCTCGGCACACTCCTCGCGGGCTCGGCCCCGCTCTCCACCCGCCAGATGCTGCTCGTGAACCTGTTCACGGACCTGTTCCCCGCGATGGCGGTGGCGGTGACACCGAAGGAGGAGCCCTCCGGGGCGGACGGGGACGAGAAGGACGGCGACGCCCTGGGCGCGGAACCCCTCGGCACCGCACTCCTCGGCGCGCCGCTCACCCGGCAGATCCGTCACCGCGCCCTGACCACCTGTCTGGGGGCGACCATCGCCTGGCTGATCGGTCGCTTCACCCCCGGCACCGCGCGGCGTTCGAGGACGATGGCGCTGTGCGCGGTGGTCGGCACCCAGCTGGCCCAGACCCTCGCCGACCGTCGGCACAGCCCGCTGGTGCGGGCCACGACCCTCGGCTCCGCCGCCGCCCTCGTCGCCCTGATCCAGATCCCCGGCGCCAGCCACTTCTTCGGCTGCACCCCCCTCGGCCCGCTCGCCTGGGCGGGCGTCGCCACGGCGATCGGCCTCGCGGTGACGGGCCAACGGACACTGCCCGACCTGGAAAGGACGGTCCGCGGGCTCGTGCGGGCCCGCACTCCGGCCCGCCCGAACCCCGCCTGAGCGCACCGTCGTGGCTGGTCGTCCTAGACCGACCGGTGGTACTGCTCGGGGACATGCGCCTCGCCCCCGAGCTCCCGGGCCGTCTGCCGGGCCCACGACGGGTTGCGCAGCAGCTCACGGCCGAGGAGGACGGCGTCCGCCTCGCCGTTGGCGAGGATCTTCCCGGCCTGCTCGGCCTCCGTGATCAGACCGACCGCTGCGACGGGCATCGACGTCTCGTTCCTGACCCGGGCGGCGAAGGGGACCTGGTAGCCGGCGCCGACGGGGATGCGGACACCGGAGGCGTTGCCGCCCGTGGAGACGTCCAGGAGGTCCACGCCATGGGACTGCAGCTCGGCGGCGAGGCGGACCGTGTCGTCGGCCGTCCAGCCGCCTTCCTCCAGCCACTCGGTGGCGGAGACACGGAAGAACAGAGGCTTGTCCGCCGGCCACACCTCCCGCACGGCGTCGACGATCTCGAGCGCGAAACGGACGCGGTTCTCGTACGAGCCGCCGTAGGCGTCGGTGCGACGGTTGGAGTACGGGGACAGGAACTCGTTGATCAGGTAGCCGTGAGCGCCGTGGATCTCGACGACCTCGAAACCGGCGGCGAGTGCGCGACGTGCCGCCGCCGCGAACCGTTCGACGATCTCCCTGATCTGATCGACCGTCAACTCATCGGGTACGGGGTGCCGTTCGTCGAAGGCCAGCGCGCTGGGCGCGACCGGCTGCCAGCCGTACGCGTCCGCGCCGACCGGCGCCCCGCCCTTCCACGGCCGGTCGGTCGAGGCCTTGCGCCCCGCGTGCGCGAGCTGCACGGCGGGCACCGTGCCCTGCCCCTTCAAAAACCGCGTGATCCGGCGGAACGCCTCGACCTGGGTGTCGTTCCAGATACCGAGGTCGTACGGGGAGATCCGGCCCTCGGGGGCCACGGCGGTCGCCTCGACGATGATCAGGCCCGTGCCGCCGGTGGCGCGCGCCGCGTAATGCGCGAAGTGCCAGTCGTTCGGAGCGCCCTCCTCGGGGCCTTCCGGCGCGGCCGAGTACTGGCACATCGGGGGCATCCACACCCGGTTCGGGATGGTCAGTTCACGCAGGCGGTAGGGCTCGAAGAGCGCGCTCACGGCGGACTCCAATCGTCACGGGACGCCGTCACAGGACGGTGTACGACTCGGATGACTCGTACGATAGACATCGTAGTACGATAGATGTCAAACTACGAGGATTCTCGTACAATGGGCTTCCCGAAGGCCCGAAGCAGTGGAGTCGCCGTGACCTCGCCCGCCGTCAGCAGCCGCGACCTCCCGCACCCGGAGCGTGCGGAGATCCGGCTGGAATCCGTGCTGCACGCGCTCTCCGACCCCATGCGGCTGCGCGTCGTGCGAGAGCTCGCCGCCGACGGCGACGAGCTCTCCTGTTCGCACTTCGACCTGCCGGTCACCAAGTCCACGACCACCCACCACTTCCGGGTGCTGCGCGAGAGCGGAGTGATCCGGCAGACCTACCGGGGCACGGCCAAGATGAACGGCCTGCGCCGGGACGACCTAGACGGCCTCTTCCCGGGGCTTCTCGACGCCCTCCTCGATGCCGCTGCCCGGCAGGCCGCTCGCGTCGGCGACCTCGGCGGTGCCTGAACCGGTCTTCGCCGGAAGGTGGTTGAACAGCAGGTTCAGCGCGATCGCCGTCAGACAGCCCGCGCTGATCCCGCTGTTCATCACCGTCTGGAACCACTCGGGGAACTTCGCGTAGACCGTCGGCACCCCGACCGGCAGCAGACCCACGGCCACCGAGACGGCCACGACCGTCAGATTGTTGTTGCCCTTGAAGTCGACCTCGGTCAGCGTGCGCAGCCCGCTCGCGGCGACCGTACCGAACATCACCAGCCCCGCCCCGCCGAGCACCGGTGCCGGAATGGCCGCGACCACCGCACCCAGCTTGGGCAGCAGCCCGAGCAGTACGAGGATGCCGCCGGCCGCCGCGACGACCCAGCGGCTGCGCACCCGGGTCATACCGACCAGGCCGACGTTCTGCGCGTACGCCGTGTACGGGAACGTGTTGAAGACACCGCCGAGGACCGTGGAGAACCCGTCGGCCCGCAGCCCGTCGGCGAGGGAGCGCGGTTCCACCCTGCGGTCGGTCATCTCGCCGACCGCGATCAGGTCACCCGTGGTCTCGGTCATGGTCACCAGGGCCACGATCAGCATGGAGATGATCGCCGACACCTCGAATGTGGGTGCCCCGAAGTGGAACGGCGTGCTGATGCCCAGCCAGTCCGCCTCCTTCACCCCGTCGAAGTCCGTGAACCCCAACGGCACCGCGACCGCCAGCCCCACCCCGATGCCGATCAGCACCGCGACCCGGCTGAGGAACACCGGGGCGAACCGCTGCACACCGAGCACCACGAGGAGTACGAACGCCGCGAGCGCCAGGTTCTCGGGCTCACCGAAGTCTTCCGCGCCCACACCGCCCGCCGCCCAGTTGCCGGCCACCGGCAGCAGGGAGAGGCCGATGATCAGGATGACGGTGCCGGTGACGAGCGGCGGGAAGAAGCGGAGCAGCCGGCCGAAGACCGGCGCCAGCAACATGATCGCCAGACCGGCCACGATCACCGAGCCGTAGATGGCGGGGAGTCCGCCGCCCTCGGTACCGATCAGCACCATCGGGGAGACGGCCGCGAAGGTACAGCCCTGCATGATCGGCAGGCGCACGCCGAAGCGCCATACGCCGATGCACTGGATGAGCGTCGCGATGCCGCAGACCAGGAGGTCGGCGGTGATCAGATACGCGAGGTCGGCCGGCGACAACCGCATGGCGCCGCCCACGATCAGGGGGACCGCTACCGCGCCCGCGTACATCGCCAGGACGTGTTGGAGGGCGAAGGCGGTGAGTTGGCGGGTGGGGGGTACTTCGTCGACGGGGTGGGTGGGGGTCGTGGATGCCATGGGCGAGACCATAGAGGCATTGAACAGTTTGTTGATTTCTGGGGTGTTGCCTGTTTGTGTGTCGGGTGCGGTTGGGATGTGTCGGCTCGCGCCCGCGCGGCGGAGCCGCACATCGACACAGCCCGCGCCCCTAAAGATGTCGGGCGGCGGTCATCAGGGACTCCCAGTCGGGAAGTTTGACCACAGGCCTGCCCAGCGAGGCGCCCAAAGCGACCTCCGCGCGTTCGATCGCCTGCCAGCCCGGCCACTCCACCGGGGTGACGCCCGCCGCCCTCAGGACCGTCAGGGGGTCGGCCGGTACGGGGCGTCGTACGAGTTCGGGGGCGTCCTCCAGCAGCGACGTCACCGTTTCCTTCGCGCACGGGCGGTTGGTGCCGATGACTCCTGTCGGACCGCGCTTGATCCAACCTGCCACGTACTCTCCCGGTGCTGCCCCGCCGTCGCGCAGTACCCGCCCGGCGAGATGCGGCACGGTGCCGTGCTCGGTGTCGAAGGGAAGGCCCTCGATCGGCACCCCGCGATAGCCGACCGAACGCAGGACCAGCTGGGCCTCGATCTCCTCGTAGCGTCCGGTGCCCGTCACGCCGCCGTGGCCGTCCGGTGCCGTGCGCTCCAGGCGGACCCCGCGCACATGGTCACCGTCGGCGAGGAGTTCCACGGGGCGGAGGAAGAAGCGCAGACGGATCCG
>NZ_AEJC01000492.1 GCF_000317595.1 Streptomyces ipomoeae 91-03
GTCCGGAGTCAGCCGAACCGCTGCGTCATCAGCCGAACTGCTGCTCAAGGTCCTTGAGCTTGCGCTCAAGGGAGTCGAGCCGCGGCAGGGCCATGGTGTCGTCCTCCGCGGTGAGGTCGACGGTGATCGACTTGTCACCACCGTTGCGCACGGGCTGCAGGGAGGGACGGGTACGTACGGGCAGCTGCTCCGGCGTCGATATGGCAGGCTCCGAGGCCACCTGGGCCGCGGGCACGCGCTCCACGGTGGTGTCCACCTGGCGCCCGCCACCGCCACCGCCGCCGCGACCGGGCAGACCCCGGTGGCCACGGCTGATCGCCTTGAGATGGGCGCGCTCCAGGCGCTCCTGCTCACGCTTGCGCGAGCGGTTCTCCTGCTTTATGCGCTTGTCCTCGCGTACCTCGTCCACAGCCTCGTCCAGGCTGCGCACGCCCTCCAGCAGCATCAGCGACCAGGCCTTGTACGTCTCGCGCGGGGCCCGCAGCCAGCGGACGACACGGATCTGCGGCAGCGGACGCGGCACGAGGCCCTGCTCGCGCAGCGCGGCCCGGCGGGTCTGCTTCAGCGCGCGGTCGAAGAGCACCGCGGCGGACATGGACATGCCTGCGAAGAACTGCGGGGCGCCGTCGTGGCCGAGACCCCTGGGCGCGTGCACCCAGTTGAACCAGGCCGCCGCACCCGCGAACGTCCACACGAGTATGCGTGAGCCGAGGGCCGCGTCACCGTGGCTGGCCTCGCGCACCGCGAGCACCGAACAGAACATGGCGGCGCCGTCCAGGCCGAACGGAACCAGGTACTGCCACCCGTTGGTGAGGCCCAGGTTCTGTTCGCCGAAGCCGACCAGGCCGCGGAAGGAGAGCGCGGCGGCGACCGCGGCACAGCAGAAGAGGAGGATGTAGGAGGCGGTGCCGTAGAGGGCCTCCTTGCGCCTGCGACGCTCCTCGCTGCGTTCCCACGAATCCTCGGTCTTAGCGTGCTCCCCGGAGCGCTTGCCGCGCGCGAGCACCGCCACCGCCGCCAGCATGCCCAGGAGCAGTACGGCGCCCGGAAGCAGCCAGTTCAGCGATATGTCGGTCAATCTCATCAGGGGTCCCTTGCATTGGGATAGGGCGTAACGCCCGCCATAGTGGCCCAATCCTCGCGGCCCTCAGGGGGTTTCGGGGCAAGAGACCGCCAAAGAAGTGCAATGAGTGACGCATGACGGCATTCTGCTCGAACTACCGCGCGAGGGACGGGAGTTGAGTGCGAGTGAGATTACCCGTTCGAGTGGTTCCACGGAAAGTTCCTGCGACAAGTGAGGAATTTGTGAACCACCTGTAACCCGACGAGGGTCCCACCCGGAGTGGATCTTACGGCACATGCCCCGGGCGATCGCCGGGGGGTCGTTCGGCAGTGCCGTGGGGAGAAGGGGGTGTCAACCGGTGGCGGCGGCCGTCAGCCTGGCGATCCGCTCCGCCTCGCAGGTGCGCGGACAGGTGACACAGGTGTCCTCCGGCTCCAGCGTGTAGAACATGCAGCAGCTCGCCCGGTCGCGGGTGGACAGTGACTCACCGTTCGGGCCGGTCAGTTCACGGAACCCCGCGGAGCCCACGTACGGCCGGGTCGCGCCCGGCAGCAACAGCTCCAGCTCGCGCCGGCACCGCTCCTGCTCGTCCGTGCCGAGGAGTTCGGCGATGTACCAGATCCCCTCGACCACCTCGTCGGTCGCCATGCCCCACAACGCGCGTCCCCGCCGTCGCATACGTGGCCCGAAGCCGCCGAGGACCGGCTCTATGTGCTCGGCGAACGCCGCCCGCACCTCGGCCCGCAGCGCCTCCTCGTCCGGCACCGTCCGGGCCCCCGGCGCACCGGCGGCCGGGTCGCCCGGCAGGCAGCTGAACGTTTCCCCGCGCACCACCAGGCGGCTCTCCTCCCGATGGAACGCCACATGCTCGGCCGGGAACCGCGGCACCCGGCGCTCCAGGAACCAGGGCACCGTGAACAGCAGGCAGGCGTACCAGGCGTACCGGTGCAGTCCGAAGGTCGCCACGACGTCCGGGCGCCCCTTCTGGCCGTGGTCCCGAAGTATCTGGGCCTCGTCCCACGCCAGGAACCCGTCCAACTCGGCGTCGGCCGCCGCGAGCCCGGCCGCCGTAACCCACCCCTCACCTTCGGGCAATGGATCAGTGAGGGAGAGTTCTGTCACGCTCATCACCGGCAGTACCTCGGTGAGACGGGCGTACGCCGCCGACATGGGCGACGTGCGCGAACCGGGTGCCGGAGCCGGTGCTGAAAGAGGCATACGGAGACCGCCGTTTCACCATCGCTGCCAAGTAAGGCTTACCTTACCCGTGATGGTCGAGGTTTGAACTGAGCGCATGTACGCCTATGGTGCTTTACGACCGGTAACAACCCCAGTAGTGACCTAAGCGCCCCATGTACTACTCGGATCTGTTGCTCGGCCGACTTGCCCGTACACCCGACTCGGCTCGCAGGAGGACCCGTGAACCAGGCCGGACCGCGCCCATCCGCTGCCGCGGCCTATCGAGTGCCTGCGCAGCCCGGGGTCGCCGACGTGGACCGGGAGCGGGGGCGGGGCGCCACCGCGGCGGGCGACGCGAGCGCGGTACGCCGTGACCTGGCCCAGGCGACCGATGCCGACGCCGCCAGGGGGGAACACACCCACAGCGAGACGCCGATTCCCCTTCCCCGGAGTACGGCGGGCCCTGGCCCGGCGGATGCGCAGGGGCGGCCGGTCGTGCAGCGGGCCTCGGTGCGGGGGCAGATCCTCGACGCGCTGCGGGCCGCTCTCGCCGCCGGGGAGTTGACGCCGGGCGAGGTGTACTCGGCGCCCGCGCTCGGTGAGCAGTTCGGGGTTTCCGCCACGCCGGTCCGCGAGGCCATGCAGCAACTGGCCATCGAGGGCGCGGTCGAGGTCGTACCCAACCGGGGGTTCCGTGTCGTGCGGCGCGGGGCGCGTGAGCTGGCCGAGCTCGCGGAGGTGCGGGCGTTGCTCCAGGTGCCGGTGATCCTGCGGCTCGCGCGTACGCTGCTGGCCGACCGCTGGGCCGAGCTGCGGCCGCTGGCGGAGGAGACGGCTCGGGCCGCCTCCTCCGGGTGCCGGGCCACGTACGGCGAGGCCGATCGTGCGTTCCACCGGGGGATGCTGGCCCTGGCCGGGAACGAGCAACTGGTGCAGATCGCCGACGACTTGCATCGCCGGACCCAGCTGCCGCTCAGCGCCGGGTCGGTGGCCGGGACGCGGCTTGAGCTGTTGGCGGACGCGGCGGAGCACATCGCGTTGCTGGACGCGTTGATGGCGGGGGATCTCGAGGCGGTGGAATGCCTCATGGGTAATCACTTCGGCGGGGCGTAGGGCAGGCGAGCCGACGCCGTAGGGGCTGTGCGCCGTTGTCGGCTGTCGGTCGTCGGTCGTCGGTCGTCGGTCGTCGGTCGTCTGTGGCCGGTCGCGCCCACGCGGCGGAGCCGCGCGTGTGACAGGCCCGAGCCCGTTGAGGGCGCGGCCCTTACTGTCCGGCGCGGCCCCGGCCGTCCTCCCCGGCCCTCACGCCGTCGCGGCCGGTGGCGCCAGTTGCCGTGACAGCCATGTCGGTACGCCACCCAGGAGACGGAAGAGACGGCGGGCCTCCTCGCGGAGACGGGAGGCCTCGGGCTCGGGTTCGGCGTCGGCCAGGGAGGCGAGGGCGGGGGCCGTGCCGACCAGATAGCCCAGTTCCTCCCGGATGCGCAGGGACTCGGCGAAGCCGTGGCGGGCCTCGGCCAACTCACCTTCGTGGAGGGCGAGTCCGGCGAGGTGACGCCAGGTGAAGGACTGCAGGAGAAGGTCGCCGTGGGCGGTCGCGCCGGCGTGGGCGCGGCGGTAGGCGGCGCGGGCGGCCTGCGGGGCGCGGGCGAGGTTCTCGGCGATCAGGCCCCGGCGGAAGTCGAGTTGGGCCCGGCCGGGCGCGCCCGGGGGGATCAGCGCGGCGGTTCGGCCGAGCGCGGCGGGAGCCTCGTCGGCCCGGTCCCGTACGCCGAACAGCGTCGCCGCGTACGCCAACTGGCCGCGCTCGCAGGCCGCCGCGCCCCGCTCCTCGTCGCTGCGGGCCAGTGCCTCGGCCGTGCGCAGCGCGTCCTCGGCCTCCTCCCAGCCCTGCTCGGTGTAGAGACAGCGCTCGACGAGCAAGGCGGTCCGCTGGAGCGAGGCCTGTGGAGTGACGGGTTCGAGCAGCGCGGCCGCGTCGGCCCAGCAGGCGCGTGAGCGCAGCCGCCATACCGCGGTCTGGAGTGGATCGTCGCTGGAGGTCGTTCCGTTACCAGACATGGCGGTATGCGCCACGTTGCCCTCCCCGAGCACGCCGTTGAGCCTTAGGTGGTGGCGGCATCTCAGCATGAATCACCGGGCTCGGCCAAGGGGGTGGGTGAAGGAATTCACAAAGTCATGGGGTGCGGGCGGCGCACGACGATCTTCGTCCACAACCCCCTTGACCTCAGCTCATGCGCAGCGCCAGGAAGAAGTCGAGCTTGTCCTCCAGACGGGAGAGGTCTCGGCTTGTCAACTGCTCGATGCGGCCCACCCGGTAGCGCAGCGTGTTGACGTGCAGATGGAGGCGGGCGGCGCAGCGGGTCCAGGAGCCGTCGCAGTCCAGGAAGGCCTCCAGGGTGGGGATCAGTTCGGCGCGGTGGCGGCGGTCGTAGTCGCGGAGGGGGTCGAGGAGGCGGGCGGTGAAGGCGCGGCGGACGTCGTCGGGGACGAACGGGAGCAGGAGGACGTGGGAGGCCAGCTCCTGGTGGCCTGCGGCGCACACCCGCCCGGCGCGCGCCGCGGCCACCCGGCGTGCGTGCCGGGCCTCCTCCAGGGCGCCGCGCAGTCCCTCGGCGGAGTGCACGGCCGCGCTGACGCCGAGGGTGAGCCGTCCGTCGTCGTCGAGGCCGGCCGACAGCGGGTCCCGTACGGCCGCGAGGAGAGTGTCGGCGTGGACGCCCGTCTCGGAGCCGTCGTGCTCGGAGGAGACCGCCGGGAGGGGGACGAGAGCGATGGCCTCCTCGCCGGTGTGGGCGACGGCGATCCGGTCGGAGTGCTCGGGGCCCGTCGCCAGCGGGTCCACCAGGACCTCCTCCAGCAGGGCCTGGGCGATCGGGCCGGTGCCCGGTTCGCCGCCGTCCCACTCGACCCGTGCCACGACCACCTGCCAGTGCGGCGCCGCCCCCAGGCCGGGCAGCAGCACCGGCGCGGCCACCCGCAGCCGGGCCGCGATCTCGGCCGGGGCCGCCCCCGCCTGCACCAGCTCAAGGACCTCCTGGGCGAGCCGTCGCCGTACCGTACGGGCCGCGTCGCGGCGGTCCCGCTCGATCGCGATCAGCTGGGTGACGCCGTGCAGCAGGTCGAGCCGCTCGGCGGCCCAGTCCCCGGCGTCGGCCTCGACCGCGAGCAGCCAGTCGGACAGCACGGTCTCGCGCACGTCACGGGCGGCGGTGTTCGCGTCACGGCCCGTGCGGCTGATCGGGAAGAGCGAGTACGTCGTCGCACCGACGGTCACCCGGTACGGGCCCCGCCGTCCCGTGCGGGTCGACGCCAGGTGCTCGCCGGCCAGATGCGCGCACAGCGCGGGTGGCAGCGGGGGCCCTGCGACCTTCGGGCCCGCGATCAGCCGGCCGGTGGGGGAGAGGACCCAGGCCCTGAGGTCCAGGTCGGAGCCGAGCAGGTCGAGGACGACATCGGGGCCGCCGCCCGCCGGGCCGGAGGTCATCATCCGGCGGTGGCGGTCCACCACGGCCGCCAGGTCCCCGGCGCGCTCGCCCGAGACCTGCCGTACGACGTGCTCGGTGATCGTCGCGAAGGCCACCGACTCGTTGACCGCGAACAGCGGCAGCCGGTGCCGGGCGCAGGCCACGATCAGGTCCTCGGGGATGTCGCCCAGCTCCGCCTCGCCGGCGGCGAGCGCCGCGACCCCGGCGCCGACCAGGATCCGTACGAAGGGCTCGGAGTCGGCGGCGCCCCGGCGCCAGGCCAGGCCCGTGAGGACCAGCTCGCCGCCGGAGAGATAGCGGCTGGGGTCCCGCAGGTCGGTGGTCATCACACCGCGCACGGTGCGGTCCAGCTCGTCCTCGCCGCCGAGCAGCCGCAACCCCAGCGCGTCGGTGTCCAGCAGTGCGCGCAGGCGCATTCTCGTCGCCGCCGTTCCTGTGTCGTCTTGTCCTGGAGATGTCTCGTTGTCTTGGAGATGTCTCGAAATCAACGGTCGGTTCGCCCGGGGGGCGTGCTCATGACTTCCGGGAGAGGGTGGGTTCGAAAGGCCGGGAGCAGGCCCGGGCGGTGGCCTGGGACTTTCGGAGCCTGCCCTCGGGGCCCCGACTGTGCCCTGGATGTTTCCAGGCGAAAACAAGGAGGTTTCTGGTGGTCTCCGTTCATATGAATCTACAAGATACGCCCCCTGGCCAGCCAACTCCTTCATGTCTTCCGTGACTGACCGGGGCGGAGCGCGGCGCTGTGTACTGACGTCGGACCACGTGAACAGAGCATGGACGAGCCGGGCCCGCCGCACACGATCTGGCTCAAACGGAACTGCTCCGAGACGACAGAGACGAAGAAGAGAGCCGGTCATGGACTTCCTTCGCCCCGCCAGTTGGGAGGAGGCGCTCGCTGCGAAGGCCGAGCACACCACCGCTGTACCGATCGCCGGCGGCACCGATGTGATGGTCGAGATCAACTTCGACCACCGTCGGCCCGAATATCTGCTCGACCTGAACCGCATCGGTGATCTCTACGAGTGGGAGGTCGGCGAGGAAACGGTTCGGCTGGGCGCGTCCGTCCCGTACACCCGGATCATGGAGAACCTCCGCGCCGAACTGCCCGGACTCGCCCTGGCCTCGCACACGGTGGCATCCCCGCAGATCCGCAACCGCGGCGGCGTCGGCGGCAACCTCGGCACCGCCTCCCCGGCCGGCGACGCCCACCCGGCCCTCCTCGCGGCGGGCGCCCAGGTGGAAGTCGAGTCCGTAAGGGGCTCCCGGCTCATCCCCATCGACGACTTCTACACCGGCGTGAAGCGCAACGCCCTCGCCCCCGACGAGCTGATCCGCGCCGTGCACATCAAGAAGGCGGACGGGCCGCAGCAGTACTCGAAGGTCGGTACGCGCAACGCGATGGTCATCGCGGTGTGCGCGTTCGGCCTGGCCCTGCACCCCGGGACGCGGACGGTCCGCACCGGCATCGGCTCGGCCGCGCCGACCCCGATCCGCGCCAAGGCCGCCGAGGAGTTCCTCAACGCGGCGCTCGCCGAGGGCGGCTTCTGGGAGAACGGAAGGATCGTCACTCCTTCGGTCGCCAAGCAGTTCGCCGAGCTGTGCGCCGCCGCCTGCAACCCCATCGACGACGTCCGGGGCACCGCGAGCTACCGCCGCCACGCGGTGGGCGTCATGGCCCGCCGGACCCTGATGTGGGCCTGGGAGTCGTACCGCGGCACCGACCGCGCCTCGCGTCAGAAGGGGAGTGCCGCGTAATGCGCGTCAACTTCACGGTCAACGGCCGTCCGCAGGAAGCCGACGACGTGTGGGAGGGCGAGTCCCTGCTGTACGTGCTGCGCGAGCGGCTCGGTCTGCCCGGCTCCAAGAACGCCTGTGAGCAGGGCGAGTGCGGCTCGTGCACCGTCCGCCTCGACGGCGTACCGGTGTGCGCGTGTCTGGTGGCCGCCGGACAGGTGGAGGGCCGCGAGGTCGTCACCGTCGAGGGGTTGGCGGACTACGCCAGGCAGCGCGCCGAAGGCGGCCCGCACGCCGAGCGCGGCGGTTGCGGGACGGGCGCGTGCGGTACGTCGAACGCGTCGGCGGCCTCTGATACGTCGGCCGCTTCGGGCGCTTCGGGTACGTCGGCCGCCTCTGGTACTTCCGGCGCGTCCGGGACCTCGCTCGACGAGGCCAAGCGGTGGCAGGCGAAGGGCGCCGACTCCCGGACCGGCGAGGGAGTGGAACTCTCGCCGATCCAGCAGGCGTTCATCGACGCCGGCGCCGTCCAGTGCGGCTTCTGCACACCGGGTCTGCTCGTCGCCGCCGACGAGATGCTGGAGCGCCACCCCAACCCGAGCGACGCGGACATCCGCGAGGCGCTGTCGGGCAATCTGTGCCGCTGCACCGGCTACGAGAAGATCATGGACGCGGTCCGCCTGGCGGCCGCCCGGCAGTCCGAAGGGGTCTGAGCATGGGAACCACCGGTCTGCCCGCCAACCTCACCCAGGGCTCGCGCACCAAGGGCGGCATCGGCGAGTCCACCCTCCGCCCGGACGGCACGCTCAAGGTCACCGGCGAGTTCGCGTACTCGTCCGACATGTGGCACGAGGACATGCTCTGGGGCCAGATCCTGCGCTCCACGGTCGCGCACGCCGAGATCGTCTCCATCGACACGAGCGAGGCACTGGCCACACCCGGTGTGTACGCCGTCATGACGTACGACGACCTGCCGACCGACGTGAGGCACTACGGCCTGGAGATCCAGGACACCCCGGTCCTCGCCCACGGCAGGGTCCGGCACCATGGCGAGCCGGTCGCGATCGTCGCCGCCGACCATCCGGAGACCGCCCGCCGCGCCGCCGCCAGGATCAGGGTGGAGTACCGCGAACTGCCGGTCATCACCGACGAGGCCTCCGCGACCGCGCCGGACGCGATCCTGCTCCACGACAACCGCACCGACCTCCCCCAGCCTCAACTTCGTTCGACCGGGGGGACCCCCCTCAGCGGCCACGTCCCGCACCCGAACATCGTCCACCGCCAGCCCATCATCCGCGGCGACGTGGCGAGGGCCCGCGAGCGCGCCGATGTGATCGTCGAGGGCGAGTACGTCTTCGGCATGCAGGACCAGGCCTTCCTCGGCCCCGAGTCCGGACTCGCCGTACCCGCCGAGGACGGCGGCGTCGACCTCTACATCGCCACACAGTGGCTGCACGCCGACCTCCGCCAGATCGCCCCCGTCCTGGGCCTGCCCGAGGACAAGGTCCGTATGACGCTGGCGGGCGTGGGCGGTGCCTTCGGAGGCCGCGAGGACCTGTCGATGCAGATCCACGCCTGTCTGCTCGCCCTGCGCACGGGCAAACCGGTCAAGATCGTCTACAACCGTTTCGAGTCGTTCTTCGGACACGTCCACCGCCACCCCGCCAAGCTGTACTACGAGCACGGGGCGACGAAGGATGGCAAGCTCACGCACGTCAAGGCCCGGATCGTCCTGGACGGCGGCGCGTACGCCTCCTCCTCACCGGCGGTCGTCGGCAACGCCGCCTCGCTCGGCGCGGGCCCGTACGTCATCGACGACGTCGACATCGAGGCCATCGCCCTCTACACCAACAACCCGCCCTGCGGCGCCATGCGCGGCTTCGGCGCGGTCCAGGCGTGCTTCGCGTACGAGGCGCAGATGGACAAGCTGGCGGCGAGACTGGACATGGACCCGGTGGAGTTCCGGCGGCTGAACGCCATGTCGCAGGGGAGCCTGATGCCCACCGGCCAGGTCGTCGACTCCCCGGCCCCGGTCGCCGAACTCCTGCGCCGCGTCAAGGCGATGCCCCTGCCGCCCGAGCAGCAGTGGCTGGCGGCGGGCGAGGACGCGGACGTACGGCAGCTGCCGGGCGGCCTGTCCAACACCACGCACGGCGAGGGCGTCGTACGCGGCATCGGCTACGCGGTCGGCATCAAGAACGTCGGCTTCTCCGAGGGCTTCGACGACTACTCGACGGCGCGGGTGCGCATGGAGGTCGTCGGCGGCGAGCCGGTGGCGACGGTCCACACGGCCATGGCGGAGGTCGGCCAGGGCGGCATCACCGTCCACGCGCAGATCGCCCGCACCGAACTGGGCGTCACCCAGGTGACCATCAACCCGGCGGACACCCAGGTGGGTTCGGCCGGTTCGACGTCCGCGTCCCGCCAGACGTACGTCACCGGCGGCGCCGTGAAGAACGCGTGCGAGCTCGTCCGCGAGAAGGTCCTGGAGATGGGCCGCCGCAAGTTCGGTACGTACCACCCGGCTTGGGCGACCGCGGAACTCCTCCTGGAGGGCGGCAAGGTCGTCACGGACGCCGGCGAGGTGCTGGCGGACCTGGTCGACGTGCTCGGCGACGAGTCGGTCGACGTCACGGAGGAGTGGCGGCACCGGCCCACCGAGCCCTTCGACCCGCGCACCGGCCAGGGCTTCGGCCATGTCCAGTACTCCTTCGCCGCGCACCGGGCGGTCGTCGAGGTCGACACCGAGCTGGGCATGGTCAAGGTCGTCGAACTGGCCTGCGCCCAGGACGTCGGCAAGGCCCTCAACCCGCTGTCCGTGGTGGGCCAGATCCAGGGCGGTACGACCCAGGGTCTCGGCATCGCGGTGATGGAGGAGATCGTCGTGGACCCGAAGACCGCGAAGGTCCGCAACCCCTCCTTCACGGACTACCTCATCCCCACGATCCTCGACACCCCGACCATCCCCGTCGACCTGCTCGAACTGGCCGACGCCCACGCCCCCTACGGCCTCCGAGGCGTCGGCGAGGCCCCGACCCTGTCCTCGACGCCGGCCGTCCTCGCGGCCATCCGCAACGCGACAGGCCTGGAACTGAACAAGACCCCGGTCCGTCCGGAACACCTGACGGACACGGCGTAACCGACCGGCTGCGCATGCGGTTCGCCGCCCGCACCGTGGTGCGCTGCCGCGTGCGTACCATCTGCGCAACCACCGCTTGTCGAGGAGACCGAGAGATGCTGGACATCGCCGCAGAACTGCACCGGTGGGTCGAGCAGGGGCGTGACTTCGCCGTGGCCACCGTGGTGACCGTCGGCGGCAGCGCGCCCCGCCAACCCGGCGCCGCCCTCGCGGTGGATGCCGACGGCACGGCGATCGGCTCGGTCTCCGGCGGGTGTGTGGAGGGCGCCGTCTACGAGCTGTGCCGACAGACGCTGGAGGACGGCGAGCCGGTCCTCGAACGCTTCGGCTACAGCGATGAGGACGCCTTCGCCGTCGGCCTGACCTGCGGCGGGATCATCGACATCCTCGTCACCCCGGTGCGGGTCGGCGATCCCGTCCGCCCGGTGGTCGTCGCCGCGCTCTCCGCCGCCGCGAGCGGACGGGCGGCGGCGATGGCGCGGATCGTCTCCGGCCCCGCCGATCTGCGGGGCCGGGCGCTCCTCGTCCGCCCGGACGGCTCGTACGACGGTGGCTTCGCCGCCCATCCCGAGCTGGACCGCACGGTCGCCGCCGAGGCCGGCGCCTTCCTCGACGCCGGCCGCACCGGCACCCTGGAGATCGGGGAGCGGGGCTCTCGTTGTGGAGCACCGCTCACGGTTCTGGTCGAGTCCTCCGTGCCTCCGCCCCGGATGATCGTCTTCGGCGCCATCGACTTCGCGTCGGCGCTGGTGAGGATCGGCAAGTTCCTCGGCTACCACGTGACCGTCTGCGACGCCCGCCCCGTCTTCGCGACGAAGGCCCGCTTCTCCGAGGCCGACGAGATCGTCGTCGAGTGGCCGCACAAGTACCTGGAGCGGACGTCGGTGGACGCCCGCACGGTCTTGTGCGTCCTCACCCACGACGCCAAGTTCGACGTACCGCTGCTGAAGCTGGCGCTGCGGCTCCCGGTCGCGTACGTCGGCGCCATGGGCTCCCGCCGCACCCATCTCGACCGCAACGAACGCCTCCGGCAGGTCGGCGTCACCGAGCTGGAGCTGGCCCGCCTCAGGTCCCCCATAGGCCTCGACCTCGGCGCCCGCACGCCCGAGGAGACGGCCCTGTCCATCGCCTCCGAGATAGTCGCCGACCGGCGCGGCGGCAGCGGCGTCTCCCTGACCGGGGCGCACACGCCGATCCACCACGACGGCACCTCCGATGTGACGGAACTGCCGAGCCTCCGCGTTTCCTGACCTTGTGCCCTGGCCGAACCTTGTGCCTTGACCGACGGGGCGGCAGGGTTGACCGTCTGCGATACGGAACATCACATCGGGGGCGGACAGTTGAGCACGACGACCATGGAGCAGGGCGCGGGCGGAGGCAGGGACGAGGACCCGGACGGCCCCCACTCGGACGGGCTGGGCAATGGAGGCCCGGACAACGGCGGTCCGGACAACGGCGGTCCGGATGACGGGGGCCCGGACAGCGGCGGCCCGGACGACGACGTGAGCGAGGCGGGAGCCGACGGTACGCGTGACCGGCGGCGGCTCTCGACAGCGGCCACCACCACGCTCGGCCTCTTCCTCCTGGCCGACGTCGTCTTCGTGTGCGGAGCGCTGGTGACCCTCTGGCCGGTGGTGCTGGCGACGGTCGAGCCCGGGGCGGACCCGGCGGCCACCGCGCGGTGGGCGCCCTTCGGGCTCGGGGACTGGGAGCTGACCGCCGACACCGCGATGCTGCTCGCGGTGGTGGTGTGCAGCGCGCTCGGCAGCTTCGTGCACGCGGCCACGTCGTTCGCGACGTACGTCGGCAACCGGCGGCTGTACGCGAGCTGGCTGTGGTGGTACCTGCTGCGGGCCGGCATCGGAGTGGCCCTCGCCCTCCTCGTCTATCTGCTGCTGCGCGGCGGCCTGTTCGCCGGCAGCTCCGGTGCCGGGGCGACCAACCCGTACGGCTTCTCCGGCATAGCGGGGCTCTGCGGACTCTTCTCCAAACAGGCCACCGACAAGCTGCGCGAGATCTGCGACACCCTCCTCAGCACGACGGGCGACGGCGACCGCGACCGCCGCGACGGCCTGGCCACCAGCCGAAGCGGGGACCCGGACCGGGGCCGATCCTGATCCGAGGCCTTGGAGGCCCGAGGCCCTGGATGCCCCAGGCCTCGGGACCCCGCAGCCCCGAGGCCGGGGCACGAGCCGCCGAGGCCGGAGGAGCCGAGCCCCGGGCCGAGCCCCGGACACTCACGCACTCACGCCGGCTTGCGCGCCAGCAAGTACCCCTGCGGGGTGTTCTCCTTGGGCCCGGCCTCCCGTTCCAGGCGAGCGGACTCGACGAAACCCGCGTCCTTCAGCAACTCGGCGATCAGGTCGGTCGGGTAGCGGTAGACGTCGAGGTCCAGATCGTGGCCGTACGCGTGCGACAGGTGGTAGGACTCCTCGCCGACCTTGAAGGCCATCTGGAGGAGGCCGCCGGGGGCGAGGACGCGGTGGAACTCGCCGAGCAGCACCGGGAGTTCGGCGGGTGGTGTGTGCACCGTCGAGTACCAGGCGACGGCACCGGCGAGCGAGCCGTCCGCCAGGTCGAGCGCGGTCATCGTGCCGACGTCGAACCGCAGCCCGGGGTGCGCCCAGCGGGCCACGGTGACCATCTCCGGGGACAGATCGATACCGAAGACATCGAGCCCGAGCGAGGCCAGATGCCCGGTGATCCGCCCCGGCCCGCACCCCAGGTCCGCGACGGGCCCGCCACCGCTGCCCAGCACCAGCTCGGCGAACACCCCCAACACCGACCGGTCGAACGGGTTCTTCGCCATCTCCTCCCGGAGCAGGAGCTCGTAGTCGGCGGCGACGGTGTCGTAGGACAGTCGGGTGGTGTGCAGGTGATCGGTCATGGTCGGGGACAGTAGCCGGAGGGTCTGACAACGCCCCCGATCCCGCCGATGCTCAGGCCCCGGCCGGTGTCCCCGGACCCCTCAACAGCCCGTCCGTCGCCCGCCCGAACATCCGCCGGGCCAGCCACCCCAGCGGCCGGTCGAAGGCCCCCGGCAGCCATCGCACCCGCAGCTCCTCGCGCCACACCACACGACAGGCGCCGCCCTCGGAGCCGTACGGATGGACCTCGATCTCCGCCCACCCCATGACGAACGAACCGTGCTTGACGAGACGGCACCGACCCGAGCCGGTATCCTCCGGCGGCTGCCAGACCACCACCTCCATCGGGTCGTCGAAGGAGAGGGGGCCGATGCCGCTGTGGGCCACGAACACCGTGCCCTCGGCGGTCGGCGGGGGCGTACGCACCGTGACGCGGGTCAGGGGGACCACGTCGGCGTGTCGGGGCCAGTCGGTGAGGCGGTACCAGGCCTGGTCGATGGAGAGAGGGGTGAGACGTTCGAGGGTGAAGAGGACCACGAAGTTGATCGTAAGTGAACAATCAGGGATCTCGCGGGCGCAGCGGACGGTCGCCGCCCTACCATTCCTTCCCACAGGGGCGCGCAAGGTGGCAGCCCCACGGGGGAGTTGGTCGACATGCCGTTGAAGGCCTATGGCGTACTGATCGCGCGAGTGGTGGACACCCGTCGGGAGGGTGCCGACGACACGCCGCACTACCAGATCCATGTGGCGGACGATCACGGTACGCAGTACCGCGTCGCGGTGAACGTGAAGTCGCAGGAGAGCCCGTCCGAGCTGATGTATCTCGTCGAGGAGGACTTCCGGCATCCCGTCACCGCCCGGCTGGCCGGGCTCGTGAGCGGCTGGAACACACTGCCGTCGGGCCCCGGCGGACCCAACCTCGACTTCGTGCGCGGCAACCTCTTCGAGCCGTCGAGGATGCGGACCCTGCCGCCGCACCTCGAAGGCCCCGACAACGACCTCGCCGACGTCCTCGACCACTACGTGCAGCGCGCGGTCGCGGACCCCACGGCCAGGCTGTACGCCTTCGGTGAGCGCTGGGGGCCCGAGGCGGGGGTGAAGGACAAGGTCTTCGGGTTCCGGCCCGGCAACGGCGTCCACGACATCCACATGAACCAGGGGAACAGCGCCAAGTTCCGCAAGGACGACGGGGTCTGGCAGGACGGTGGGCTGCTGATCCACTTCCCGGAGCAGCAGCGCTGGGTGGCCGTCTTCCTCGCCTTCCAGAGCCAGAAGTGGAAGACGGATGACGTCACCGGCCATGCCCTGCCCGGCGACAGCCCCCGTCCCGAGCCCGGCAGCCGGCCGGTGCGGATCGTCGCGGCCCTGGTCAATCCGCGTGGCGGCGCCCCCGAGCAGGAGAGCGTCACCCTCCTCAACGCCTCACCCGACCCCGTCGACCTCACCGGGTGGCGCGTCGTCGACCGCCTGGGCCACGGCGGCCCCGTCCCACCGGGTCCCCTCGCCCCCGGCGCCACCCTCCTCGTCCCCCTCACCGACGGCGCCCAACTCGGCAACCACGGCGGCGAGATCACCCTCCTGTCCGCCGACGGCACACAGGCACACGGTGTGTCGTACACAGCGGAGGAGGCGGCCCGCGAGGGCTGGACGGTCGTGTTCTGACACACCACCGCCCGCGACCATATGCGTCTGCGACAGCCGTGCCGCCGCCGGCGACCATATGCGACCGCGGGCAGTCGTACCGCCGGGGGTGGCGGCCGTCCCGCAGAATGCGTCACCTCTGCCGCCGGGGCGGCGGCCGTCCTGCGGTGGGCGTCACTTCTGCCGCCGGGGCGGTGGCTGTCCCGGCAGGGTGCCCCCCTGCTGCCGAAGCGGTGCCCATCCTGCAGAGTTCGGCGCCCTGCCCGCCGGGGTGGCGGCCGTCCTGCGGTGGTCGTCACCTCTGCCGCCGAGGTGGCGCCCGTTCCGCAGGGCGCGGCCCCCTGTCACCAGCACGGCGCCCGTCCCACAGCGCGCGGCATCCTGCTGCCGAAGCGGTGCCCGTCCTGCAGAGTGCGGCGCCCTGCCCGCCGGGGTGGCGGCCGTCCCGCGGTGGGCGTCACCTCTGCTGCCGGGGTGGCGGCCGTTCCGCAGGTTGCGGCACCCTGCCGCTGGCACGGTGCCCATCCTCAGTGAGCATCACCCCTGCCGCCGGGCGCCGCAGCTTCGCCCCACGGTCACCCGCCGTACGTCTATCGCCCGGCGCCCCCGTACGGCACCATGAGCCCGACCAAACCCCGCCCCTCGGCCGGAAGGTGCCCCCGTGGACTCTGAACCGCACGGCAGGCTCGACGAGTTGCAGCGGGATCCGTATCCGTACTACGCGCGGGCGCGGGCGGCGGAAGGGCTCACCTACGTCGACGAGCTGGACTCCTGGCTGGTGGCGCGGGACGCCGACGTACGGGAGGTGCTGCGGCGTCCGGACGACTTCTCGTCGGCCAACGCGCTGCGGCCGGACGTGACGCCGGCGCCCGCCGCGCTGGCCGTGCTCGGCGGTGGCTTCGGCGGGCGGCCCGTCGTCGTCACCGCCGACGGGACACTGCACCATCGGCTGCGGGCGCCCATCGTGCGGGGACTGTCGCCCGCCCGCGTCGCCGCCGTCCTGCCGTACGCCGTCGAGCGGGCCGCGGCCCTGGTGGACGGCTTCGTGAAGGACGGCCGGGTCGAGCTGATGTCCGCGTACGCGGGCCGGCTGCCGGGGGACGTCATAGGGCGCCTCGTCGGGTTCGACGAGGCGGACATGCCGGCCCTCGTGCACGGCGGCTACCGCGCCGAGGAACTGCTCTTCCGCCCCATGACGGAGCCCGAACAGATCGCCGCCGCCGAGGACGTGGTCGCCCTCTCCCACCGCCTCGACGCGTTCGTCCGCGCCCGGCACACCGACCCGCGCGAGGACCTGATCACCGACCTCATCGCCTCCGTCACCGGACAGAACGGCAACCAGGACGGCCGGGACGACCAGGACGGCCGGGACGACCAGGACGGCGAGGGCAGCAAGAACGGCGGGCGGGGCGAGGACGGCCAGAACGGCGGACTGACCCTCGACCAACGGCACGAACTCGTCGCCCATCTGCAGAACTTCCTCCTCGCCGGACACCTGACGACCACGGCCCTCATCGGCACCACCGTCCTCCACCTCCTGCGCCACCGCCGCCAGTGGGAACTGCTCTGCGCCGAACCCCACCGCATCCCGGGCGCCATCGAGGAGGCCGCACGCTACGACACCGCACTCCAGGGCTTCCGACGCGTCACCACCCGCTCGGTCACCCTCGCCGACACCGAACTGCCCGCCGGATCCCCGCTGTTCCTCGCCTTCGGCGGTGCCAACCGCGACGAGGCGCGCCACCCGAACGCCGCCGACTTCGACATCACCCGCACCACCAGCCGCCGCCATCTCGCCTTCGGCCTCGGCGTCCACGGCTGCCCCGGCTCCCTGCTCGCCCGCGAACAACTCCGCATCACCCTGGAGCTGTTGACCCGCCGACTCCCCGGTCTACGCCTCGCGGACGACCAGCAGATCGTGATGCGCCCGACCTTGATCCACCGCTGCCCGGAGAGCCTCGAACTCATCTGGTGACACCCTCACGTCGTCCGGTGCTCCCTCACACGTCCAGCAACTCCCGCGCCACCACCGGCATCCCCGTCTCCAGCGACCGATTCGCCGCCAGCCCCGTCACCAGCGACCGCGCCCCGTCCACCGCGTCCGCGGCACGCCCCAGCTCGTCCGGCTCCCGCTCCCCGAACAGATCGGCGAGCATCCGTACGTCCCCGCCCCCGTGCCCGCCCTCACCCACGGCCACCTTCACCTCACGAGGCCGTTCCCAGTGCCGCCGCACCAGCAGCTCGGTCCGCCCGACCTCCTCACCGGCCTCCGCACCGTGCAGGACGGGGCTCGCACCCACGACGCGAACACGCGGCTTCGTCCACGTCGACTCCTCCACCAGCAGCTCGATGCGTCCCTCGCTGCCGTTGAAGGCGATGCGGTAGCCCTCCCAGGGGGCGTACGCGGTGAGGTGGTACGTCAGGGTCGCCCCGGAGGCGTAGCGCACGAGGACGGCCATGTCGTCCTCGATGGTCACACCGGGCCCGAAGACGTTCTGGTCCCGGTGGTAGCCGTCCTCCCGCTCGGCGTCCAGGTAGAGCGCGCTGAGGACGGGTGAGTCCTTGAGGTGCAGGGCGAAGGGATCGTCCTCGGCGGCCGGGGAGCCGTGGGCGCGGGCGTAGTCGCGGGCGAGGCCTCGGCGCCGGCCGGCCTCGTCGCCGTAGAAGAAGAGGCCGCCCTGGGCGAAGACGGTCTCGGGGCGGGTGTCGAGCCACCAGTTGACCAGGTCGAAGTGGTGGGTGGACTTGTGGACCAACAACCCGCCGGAGTTGGCCCGTTCGCGGTGCCAGCGGCGGAAGTAGTCGGCGCCGTGCCGCAGATCGAGCAGCCACTCGAAGTGCACCGAGCCGACCTCGCCGATCCCACCGCTCGCGATCAGCTCGCGGACAGCCGAATGCACCGGGTTGTAGCGGTAGTTGAAGGAGACGCGGACGTCACGGCCGGTCCGCCGCCGGGCCTCCAGGATGCGGCGGGCGCGCTCGGCGTCGGTGGTCATCGGCTTCTCGGTGACCACGTCGCAGCCCGCCTCCAGCGCGCGCACGATGTAGTGGTCGTGGGTGCGGTCCACACTCGTCACCACGACCAGGTCGACCCGCTCGCGGCGCAGCATCTCCTCGAACTCCCCGGCCCCGTAGGCCGGTACGGGCGCACGGCGGGGGTGGTCGGCCGCGATCCAGGCGTTGTGGACGGCCATGCGGTGCGCGTTGGTGTCGCAGAGACCCACCAGGTCGATCCGGTCCGCGAAGGGGCCCGTCAGCGCCTCGGTGAACATCCGGGCCCGGGCGCCGAGACCCACCACGGCGGCGCGCCGGCGACCTGCGGATCCGACGTGGTGACGACCTGTGGCCGCGGAGTGGCCGCGCCCTGCGGATCCGGTGCGGGGGTCTTGTTCTGTCATACGGACCTTCCCTAGTGTCCTACGGGGTGGAAGCGCTTTCCAGTGAAAGAGGTGACCCACTCATGCCCGGAAACAGGACGAGGAAGTCCTGCACGGCGGCCGTGGTCCTCGCCCTGTGCGCGGCGCTCGCGGGCTGTTCGGGCGGGGACGGGGCGAGCGGTGTGGGCGGCGAGGTGGTCCTGCGCTACACGTGGTGGGGCAACCCTGACCGGGCGGCCAAGACCCAGGCGGCCGTCGAGCTCTTCGAGAAGAAGAACCCCGGGATTGACGTACAGACCTCGTTCGCCGGCTACGAGGCCTACAAGCAGAAGCTCGCCACCCAGGCCGCCGGCGGCGACGCCCCCGATGTGATGCAGCTCGACTACCGGATGATCGACCAGTACGCCTCCGGCGGTGTGCTGCTCGACCTGGGAGAGCGGCAACAGACCCTGAGGACCGATGAGTTCGAGCCGGGACTGCTCGCCACCGGCAAGGTGGACGGCAAGCAGTACGCCGTCCCGCAGGGCCGTGGCACCGAGACCATGGTCTACGACACCGAGCGGTGGAAGGCGGCGGGCCTGGAGCCGCCCCGGGTGGGCTGGACCTGGAGCGAGTGGGCCGACGCCATGCGGACGGTGGCCGAGAAGACCGGGCAGCCCGGCGGCACCGACCCCGGGCAGAGCGAGGACGCCTTCGAGGTCTGGCTGCGCGGCCAGGGCAAGGTGCTGTACACCGAGGACCGCGAACTGGGGTTCACCGTCGGCGACCTGACCCGCTGGTGGACCTTCACCGACAAGCTGCGCCGGGAGGGGGCCGTCTCGCCCGCCGAGCAGACCACCCAGCTCGACGGCAGCGTCGAGAACACCCCGCTGGGCCGGGGAAAGGCCGCCTCGGACGTCAACTGGGACGCTCCCGCCAGCGGTTACCTCGCCCTCGTCCCCACCGGCATCTCCCTCGCCCCCATGCCCTCGGGCGAGGACGGCACACCCGGCCAGTACTTCAAGCCCTCCATGTTCATGGGCGTGGCCGCCGACTCCGGACATCCCGAGGAATCGGCAAAGCTCGTCGACTTCATGCTCAACGACCGGGAGGCCGCACGGATCCTCGGCGCGACCCGTGGCATCCCCGTCAACGAGTCGATCCGCGAGGAGATCGCCGCCGACCTCAAGGACTTCGACAAGACCATCTACGACTACCAGGCCACCGTCGAAGGAAAGCTCGACTCCCCGCCCCAGGCGCCCCCTTCCGGCGACAGCGCCCTGCAGACCACCTTCCAGCGGGACTACGACCAGGTGTCGTACGAGCTGATGTCGCCCCGTGAGGCCGCCGAGAACTACATCACCGAGGCGAAGGCGGAGTTGAGGTCATGACCACCACACAACTGCCGACGACCGAACGCGGCAGGGGAGTCACCCCACCCGACCGACCCGCCCGGAAGCGCCGGCGCGAGGGCGCGGCCTGGGTGTTCCTGTCCCCCTGGGTGCTGGGTGCCTGCGTGCTGACGCTGCTCCCGATGGCCGTCTCCCTCTACCTCTCCTTCACCGACTACGACCTGTTCACCTCCCCGAACTGGGTGGGCCTGCGCAACTACACGCAGATGTTCACCGAGGACCCGCGCTACTGGCGCTCGGTGGTGGCGACCCTGACGTACGTCGTCATCGCCGTCCCGCTGCAACTGGGCCTCGCCCTCCTGGTGGCGCTCGCCCTGAAGAACATGAAGCGCGGCAAGGGCTTCTACCGCTCCGCCTTCTACGCCCCCTCCCTCCTCGGCGCGTCCATGTCCATCGCCCTGGTCTGGCGGGCGATCTTCAACGACGGCGGCACGGTCGACAACCTCCTCGGCACCGGCGGCTGGGTCTTCAAGCCCGGCTGGGCGCTGCTCGCGGTGGCCCTGCTGACGGTGTGGCAGTTCGGCGCCCCGATGGTCATCTTCCTCGCCGGACTCCAGCAGATCCCGGGGGAGTTGTACGAGGCGGCCGAGGTGGACGGTGCGGGCCGCCTGCGGCAGTTCCTGTCGATCACGGTGCCGATGCTGTCGCCGGTGATCTTCTTCAACCTGGTCCTCCAGACCATCCAGGCGTTCCAGGTCTTCACCCCCGCCTTCGCGGTCAGCGCCGGCAAGGGCGGCCCCGCCGACTCCACCCTCTTCTACACGCTCTACCTCTACGACCGCGGCTTCGTCGCCTCCCACATGGGCTACGCCTCCGCCATGGCCTGGGCCCTGCTGATCGTGATCGGCGCGGTCACCGCCATCCTCTTCCGCACCTCCCGCTCCTGGGTCTTCTACGCCTCTGACACCGATGAGGGAGCCCGATGACCACCGCCACCTCGACTCCCGCCCCCCGCAAGCCGATCGCCTGGGGACGCGTGGCCCTGCACATCGGCTGTCTGGCCGCGCTGCTCGTCATGCTCTATCCGCTGGCCTGGCTCCTCGCGACCTCGCTGAAGCCGGCGAACGAGGTCATCGCGAGCCTCGATCTGCTGCCCAGCCGTCTGGAATGGTCCAACTACGAGACGGCCCTGGACGGCGTCAACGACGTCTCGGTCGGCCGGCTGCTCGGCAACTCCCTGCTGATCGCCGGCGGCGCGGTCGTCGGGAACGTCCTGTCCTGCTCCCTGGCGGCGTACGCCTTCGCGCGCCTGCGGTTCCGCTTCCGGGGGCCGCTGTTCGCGTTCATGATCGCGACGATCATGCTGCCGCATCACGCGGTGCTGATTCCGCAGTACATCATCTTCAACCAGCTCGGCATGGTGAACACCTACTGGCCGCTGATCCTGCCGAAGTTCCTCGCCACGGAGGCCTTTTTCGTCTTCCTCATCGTGCAGTTCATGCGCGGGCTGCCGAGGGAACTGGAGGAGGCGGCACGGATCGACGGCTGCGGACCGTTCCGGAGTTTCTTCCTGGTGATTCTCCCGCTGACGCGGCCCGCCCTGATCACCACGGCGATCTTCACCTTCATCTGGACCTGGAACGACTTCTTCACCCAGCTGATCTATCTCTTCTCACCCGAGAAATTCACGCTCACCCTGGCCCTGAGGTCGTTCGTGGACGCGTCGAGCACCTCGGCCTTCGGCCCGATGTTCGCGATGTCGGTGATCGCCCTGCTCCCGATCGTGCTGTTCTTCCTCGCCTTCCAGCGCTTTCTGGTGGAGGGCATGGCCAATTCCGGGATCAAGGGATGAGGGGATGAGCGGCATGCGGACCAGCCGGGAGGCGGGCGAGATCTTCGGGCCCCGGATGACGCTGTTCGCGGATGTGCTGAGCGTGGGCATCGCCGTGACGGTGGTGAGCCTGCCGCTGGTGACCTTGCCGGCGGCGCTGTCGACGGCGTGTGCGGTGCTGCGCGGAGCGCGGGAGGGGCGTCCGGCCACGGCCGGGCGGTTCTTCGCGGCGTTCGGGCGGCGGCTGCGCCTCGGCGATCTCGCCGCCGGGCTCGTGGCCTGCGCCGCCGTGGCCCTCGTCCTGCTCGACCTCGCTCTCGTCGACGCCGGACTGCCGGGCGGCGCCGCCTTCGCACTCCTCGCCACCGCCATCGCCCTGTGCGCGGCCGTGGCCGGTCTGCGGGCCTGCGCCCGCCCCGAGTCCGTCGACGACTGGCCCGGGGCGGTGCGGCGGGCGGCGCGGGCCGCCGCACGGGACGTGGGAGGCAGCGGGCTGGTGGTGCTGGCCCTGGCGGCTGCCGTGCTGTGCGCGTGGATGCTGCTCCCGCTGGTGGTCCTCGTACCCGGGTTGCTGGCCCTCGCGCTCACCGCTGTGGACGTACGGGAGGAAACGGGGAAAGGGAAGCCGGAGGAGGAGGCCTGGGCAGTAGAAGGAGACCTGGAAGAGGGATCTAGAACGAGTACGGCCCGAAGCGGCCCCAGGCCACCACGGCGGCCAGGATCAGGATCACCAGGTTCGGGATGATCGCCTGGGTCTCCTTGCGGCGGTTGTGCACGATCATCGCGCCGATCATGGTGAGGACCAGGCCGGTCGCGGCGAGCGGCACGAAGATCGGGGCGATGTCCAGCACGGCCGGCAGGATCAGGCCGATGCCGGCCAGGAACTCCAGGACGCCGATGGTCCTGACCGCGCCCGGGGAGAAGTCCTCGACCCAGGCCATGCCGGAGGCGGCGAGCTTCTCCTTGGGCTGGGTGGCCTTCATCAGACCGGCGGCGAGGAGACCGGCGATGATCCACAGAGTGACATTCACGTGGGTTTCCATCTGTTGAATTGAAGATTCAAGTTATATGGGGGGTCAAGATAAGTCTGCTTCAGTTGAACTGTCAAGCCATTGGGTCCATGATCCTTTTGTTGGGCACGTAGAGTGTGCGCCATGGAGACACCGCCCCAGCCCCGTTGGCTGAACGTCGAGGAGATGGAGACCTGGCACGCACTGGCCGGGGTGATGATCAGACTGCCGAGTGCCCTGGACACGCAGTTGCAGCGCGACGCCGGCATCAGCCACATGGAGTATCTGGTGATGACGGCGCTCTCCCAGAGCGACGAACGCACCCTGCGGATGAGCGAGTTGGCCGCGAACGCCGGATCCTCGCTGTCCCGGTTGTCCCATCTGGTGAAGCGGCTGGAGAAGAGCGACTGGGTGCGCCGTGCGCCGGACCCCGAGGACGGCCGCTACACCCTGGCCACCCTCACGGACGCCGGATACGCCAAGGTCGTCGACACCGCGCCGGGGCATGTGGAAGCCGTACGACGGTATGTGTTCGACGCGCTCACCAAGGCGCAGCAGCGGCAGTTGAAGGACATCGGGCAGCGCATCTGGTCGGCCGTCGCGCCGAACGACCGCTGCCGGTTCAAGGGCTGACCCCCATGGCGTGAATCCGCCGGTCGGGCCTCAGTCGCCCGGGGGCGGGGCCGTCGTCCCCCTGACCTCCAGGGTCGGGGTGGTCAGGACGACCTTGCCGGGGCGGGTCGGGTCGGCGATGCGGTCGAGCAGGCACTGGGCGGCCCGGCGGCCCACGTCGTGGCTGGAGTTGTCCACGCTGGTGAGCCAGAGGTGACGCAGCCGCGCGAGATACGTGTTGTCGTATCCGACGAGGGAGAGGTCGCGCGGCACGTCCAGGCCCAGTTCCTCGGCGGCGGAGAGGGCGCCCACGCAGGCCATGTCGTTGAACGCCACGATGGCGGTGGGGCGTTCGGGGCTGCTGAGCAGCCGGACCGTGGCGCGGTAGCCGCCCTCCTCGGTCAGGTCGCCGTGCTCGACGGACGCGCTGTCGGACAGCCCGTGCTCGCGCATCACCGTCTCGAAGCTGCGGCGGCGCAGCGCGCCCACCACGCCGTCGCCCGCGATATGGGCGATGCGCCGGTGGCCGAGGGAGATCAGGTGCTCGGTGGCCAGCCGGGCGCCGTACTGGTCGTCGCCCGCGACGACGTCCACATGGGGGAGCGCGGGCTCACGGGCGCCCGCGACCACCGTGGGGACGAGACCGGCCGCCGTGCGCAGCGCCTCGGACGGCGGCAGGGTGCCCACCGCGATCAGACCGTCGACCCGCAGTTCGGTGAAGGTGCGGGTGAGGTCCTCGCCCAGCCGCCGGTTGAGGTTGCCGTCGGCCAGCAGCATCCGCAGACCGTTGTCGTGCAGCTTGGAGTTCAGCCCGTCCAGCAGTTCCACGAACCAGGGGTTGCGCATGTCGTTGAGGAGGACGCCGACCGTACGGGTGCGGCGCTCGCTGAGGCTGCGCGCGGCGGCGTTGGGCCGGTAGCCCAGTTCGTCCACGGCCGTCAGTACGGCCTCCCGCTTCTCGGGTCGCACCTGGTCGGAGCCGCGCAGCACCAGGGAGACCAGGGACTTCGACACGCCGGCCCGTTCGGCGACATCGCGGATCGTCGGGCGTCTCATGGCGTGGACCGTTCCACAGGCCCCGTGGCGTTGTCAAAGAGCTTGACAGTGAAGGAGAGGGGGTTCCAAGGTGGGCGGCGTACGTTCTGGAACGGTCCAAAACAGGGGCCGGTGAGGTCCGAAGAAGGGCAGTCATGGTCAGTGCGCTCGGGGTCGCCGTCGTGGGGTTCGGCTGGATGGGACGGGTGCACACCCAGGCGTACGCCCGTGTGCCGCACCACTTCCCGCAGCTGCCCGTACGGCCGGAGCTGGTCACCGTCGTCGAGGAGGTGCCCGGACGCGCCGAGGAGGCGGCGGATCGGTTCGGGTTCGCCGTCACCGCCCGGGACTGGCGCGAGGTCGCGGCCGACCCCCGCGTCCAGGCCGTGAGCATCACCGCGCCGAACTTCCTGCACCGGGAGATCGGTGTCGCCATGGCCGAGGCCGGCAAGCACATCTGGATCGAGAAGCCCGTCGGCCTCACCGCCGCCGACGCCCGGGCCGTGGCCGACGCGGTCGCCAAGGCCGGCGTCCAGGGCGCCGTCGGTTTCAACTACCGCAACGCGCCCGCCGTCGCCGCCGCCCGCGAACTGATCGCCTCCGGTGGGATCGGCACGGTCACACATGTCCGGATCCGCCTCTTCAGTGACTACGCCGCCCACCCCGAGGGCGCCCTGACCTGGCGGTACGAGCGTGAGCGCGGCGGCAGCGGCGTCCTCGGCGACCTGGCCTCGCACGGCGTGGACCTCGCCCGCTTCCTCCTCGGCGACATCGTCTCCCTCACCGCCGACACCGCGATCTTCGTCCCCGAACGGGCCCGCCCCACCGGCGCCACCGCCGGCCACACCCGTGCGACCGGCGGTGAACTCGGCCCCGTCGAGAACGAGGACTACGTCAACTGTCTCCTTCGCTTCGCCTCCGGCGCCCGCGGGGTACTGGAGGCCAGCCGGGTCTCCGTCGGCGAGCAGAACAACTACGGCTTCGAGGTCCACGGCACCAAGGGCGCCGTCTTCTGGGACTTCCGCCGCATGGGCGAGCTGGGCGTCAGCAAGGGCGACGCCTACCAGGACCAGTCCGTGAACACCCTCTTCGTCGGCCCCGGCCACGGCGAGTACGCCGCCTTCCAGCCGGGCTCCGCCAACGCCATGGGCTACGACGACCTCAAGGTCATCGAGGCGTACCGCTTCCTGCGCTCCATCGCCGAGGGCACCCCGTACGGCACCACCCTGGATGACGCCGTGCACAGCGCCACCGCGCTGGACGCCATGAGCCGCTCGGCGGAGTCCGGGGCGTGGGTGAACCTCTGACGGCGACGGGCCCCGGACCTGAACCAGTCGCGTACGAGCTGCCGGAGCCTCGGTCGCGGATGAGCCGCCGGAAGGGGCAGTTGCGCACGAGCCGCCGGAGGGGTCAGTTGCGCACGAGCCGCCGGAGGGGTCAGTTGCGGACGAAGAGCCGGAAGGGTCAGTTACGGACCAGGAGTTGGAAGTCGAAGGAGTAGCGCGAGGCCCGGTAGATATGGGTGCCGTACTCGACCGCGCGGCCGGTGTCGTCGTACGCCGTGCGTTGCATGGTGAGGAGGGCGGCACCCTCGGGCTCGCCCAGCCGCTCGGCCTCCTCCGGGGTGGCGTTGCGGGCGCCGACGGTCTGGTGGGCGCTGTGCAGGCTGATGCCGGCGTTGCGCAGCATCCGGTACAGGCCCGTCGACTCCAGCCGCTCGGTGTCGAGGTCCAGCAGACCGGCCGGGACGTGGTTGCACAGGAACGCCACCGGCTGGGCATGGGTGAGGCGCAGCCGCTCGAACCGGTGCACCTCGGCGCCCTCGGCGATGCCCAGGGCCGCCGCGACCTCGGCGGAGGCGGGCCCGACCTCGCTCGACAGCACCTGGGTCGTGGGCTGCTGACCGGCCGCCTCCAGGTCGTCGTAGAGACTGCTCAGCTCCAGTGGACGCTTGACCTGGCTGTGCACCACCTGCGTGCCCACGCCCCGGCGGCGTACGAGGAGGCCCTTGTCGACGAGCGACTGGATGGCCTGCCGCACGGTCGGCCGGGACAGACCGAGGCGGCCCGCGAGATCGATCTCGTTGCCCAGCAGACTGCCCGGGCCCAGCACTCCGTGCTCGATCGCGGACTCCAGCTGCCGGGCCAGCTGGTAGTACAGCGGCACCGGGCTGGTCCGGTCGACGCTGAGATCGAGCTTCTCCGTACTCCCTGTCGTCGCGCTGGTCACGCCATGAGAGTAACTGTCCGTTCGCATGACAGGAAGCCCTGTCATCGCATTGTCCGGACAATCAGTCGGGCCGAGGCGCGAGACGGGTCTCCGTCCCAGCAGGCTTTGTTCTGACATTCGGACCTGCTCCTGAAATGATGTCTTAACAAAGTATTGACAGGTGGGTGTGCCAGGGGTTTGTATCCCGTCCCAACGAAGCAGCGCCGTCGGCCTACCGGCACAATGATCCGGACTTCACGTCCGGGCACGCGGCGGGCACCCCTGCCCGACGCTGTCCCGTTCCCTTTCCCCCTGTCGCACAGTGAGGTGCAGGAAAGATGGACCGCACGTTTCACCCCCGCTCGCGCAGAGTGGTTCCCTTCTTCGCCATGGCTGCGGTGTCCGCACTGCTCATAGCAGGCTGCTCCAGCGAATCCGGTGGCAAGAAGGCCGAGGAGAGCGGATCGAACGCCTCCGCGGGCAAGGCCGACACCCCGCAGATGACGGTCGCGATGGTGACCCACGCCGGCCAGGGTGACACCTTCTGGGACATCGTCCGCAAGGGCGCCGAGACGGCCGCCGCCAAGGACAACGTCAAGCTCGTCTACTCGAACGACCCGAACGCGGCCAACCAGGCCAACCTCGTCCAGAACGCGATCGACCAGAAGGTCGACGGCATCGCGGTCACCCTCGCCAAGCCGGACGCGATGAAGGACGTCATCGCCAAGGCGGAGAAGGCCGGCATCCCCGTCGTCGGTCTCAACTCCGGCATGGACGTGTGGAAGGAGCAGGGCCTGCTCTCGTTCTTCGGGCAGGACGAGTCGGTCTCCGGTGAGGCCTTCGGCAAGAAGCTCAACGAGACCGGCGCGAAGCACGCCGTCTGTGTGATCCACGAGCAGGGCAACGTCTCCCTGGAGGCGCGCTGCGCCGGTGTGAAGAAGACCTTCGAGGGCAAGACGGAGAACCTCTACGTCAACGGCACGGACATGCCGTCGGTGAAGTCCACCATCACCGCGAAGCTCAAGCAGGACTCCTCCATCGACGAGGTCGTCACCCTCGGCGCTCCGATCGCGCTGACGGCGGTGCAGTCGGTGGACGACGCGGGCAGCAAGGCGAAGGTCGCGACGTTCGACCTGAACAAGGAGCTGACGGACGCCATCAAGGCCGGTGACATCGAGTTCGCCGTGGACCAGCAGCCCTACCTGCAGGGCTACCTGGCCGTGGACTCGCTGTGGCTCTACAAGAACAACGGCAACTACAGCGGTGGTGGCGAGGAGCCGGTTCTGACCGGTCCGGCGTTCGTCGACAAGGACAACGTCGACACGATCGCCTCGTTCGCCGCGAAGGGTACCCGGTGATCTGATCATGACCCAAGCGACGGCACCGGCGGCGAGTTCCTCGCCGCCGGCTCCGCCGGCCGCCCACAAGGACGGCCGCACCACGCAGCGTTCCCTGGGGCGCCGGCTGCTGGCCCGCCCCGAGGTCGGCGCGCTGATCGCCGCGATCGGCGTGTACGTCTTCTTCTTCGCGGTGGCGCCCTCGTTCCGGGAGACCGGGGCCCTGGCCACCGTGCTCTACCAGGCCTCCGTCATGGGCATCATGGCCCTGCCGGTGGCGTTGCTGATGATCGGCGGGGAGTTCGACCTGTCCGCCGGTGTCGCGGTGACCACCTCCGCGCTCACCGCCGCCATCTTGAGTTTCCAGCTGACGGTGAACGTGTGGACGGGCGTGCTCGTCGCCCTGGTCGTCTCACTGGCGGTGGGGGCGTTCAACGGCTGGCTGCTGATCAGGACCGGGCTGCCGAGCTTCCTGGTGACGCTGGGCTCGTTCTTGATCCTCCAGGGCTCCAACCTCGCCGTGACGAAGATCTTCACCGGCAATGTGGCCAGTGACTCGATCGCGGACATGGACGGCTTCGACCAGGCCAAGAGCGTCTTCGCCTCCGAGATCTCCCTCGGCGGCGTCGACTTCAAGATCACGATCTTCTACTGGCTGGTCTTCGCCGGGATCGCGACCTGGCTGCTGCTGCGCACCAAGTTCGGCAACTGGATCTTCGCCGTCGGCGGCAACAAGGACTCCGCCCGCGCGGTGGGTGTGCCCGTCAACTTCACCAAGGTCGCGCTGTTCATGGGCGTCGGGCTGGGCGCCTGGTTCGTCGGCATGCATCTGCTGTTCTCGTTCAACACGGTGCAGTCGAACGAGGGCGTGGGAAACGAGTTCCTGTACATCATCGCCGCGGTGATCGGCGGCTGCCTGCTCACCGGCGGCTACGGCTCCGCGATCGGCCCGGTCATCGGTGCCTTCATCTTCGGCATGGTCAACCAGGGCATCGTCTACGCCGGCTGGAACCCCGACTGGTTCAAGGCCTTCCTCGGCGTGATGCTCCTGCTCGCCGCCCTCGTCAATCTGTGGGTCCGCCACCAGGCGACCCGGAGGTGAGGACCCCATGACAGACACCACCGAACCGGTCGTCGAGCTGCGCGGCGCGGGCAAGTCCTACGGCAACATCCGCGCCCTGCACGGAGTGAGCCTCAAGGTGCGCCCCGGCAAGGTCACCTGCGTGCTGGGCGACAACGGCGCCGGCAAGTCCACCCTCATCAAGATCATCTCCGGGCTGCACCAGCACACCGAGGGCGAGTTCCTCGTCGACGGCCGCCCCGTACGCTTCACCACCCCCCGCGAAGCCCTCGACGCCGGGATCGCCACCGTCTACCAGGACCTGGCCACCGTCCCCCTGATGCCGGTCTGGCGCAACTTCTTCCTCGGCTCCGAAATCACCCGCGGCCCCTGGCCCGTCCGCCGCCTCGACATCGACAAGATGAAGCAGACCGCGGACACCGAACTGCGGAACATGGGCATCGTGCTGGACGACCTCGACCAGCCCATCGGCACCCTCTCCGGCGGCCAGCGCCAGTGCGTGGCCATCGCCCGCGCCGTCTACTTCGGCGCCCGCGTCCTCATCCTGGACGAGCCCACCGCCGCCCTCGGGGTGAAGCAGTCCGGCGTGGTGCTGAAGTACATCGCCGCCGCTCGCGACCGCGGCCTGGGCGTCATCTTCATCACCCACAACCCCCACCACGCCTACATGGTCGGCGACCACTTCAGCGTCCTGCGCCTGGGCACCCTGGAACTGTCCGCCGCCCGCGACCAGGTCGGCCTGGAAGAGCTCACCAACCACATGGCCGGCGGTGCCGAACTCGCCGCCCTCAAACACGAACTCGCCCAAGTCCAAGGCGTCGACGTCGAGGAACTCCCCGAGGAGGAAGACCTCGCCGCACCCGTGGCGACATCGAAGGACGGGGCCGCGTGACGAAAGCACGGCCGTCGGGGCCGTGAGATGACGAGGGGCCGCCTTTCCGGGCGGCCCCGTCGTCTTGGCGGGCCCAGGGCCTCAGCTCTGTGGGGGCCGGGGACGTCGGCTTCATGGGGCCGGGGCCGTCGGTTTCGTGGGGCCCCAGGGTCGTCAGTCCTGTTGAAGTACAGTCAATTTCGGCCCCGAATCACACCGTTGGGATCTCCGGGCGGAGCCGTCATTCCTCTTGCCGTACGTCCCGTACGTGTCAGATCTCCAAGTCCCCCTGTTTCCCGTGCTCTTGGCAAGGCGTTTGTGCTGCTCCCACCCGAGGTGGGGACGGTCGAACGGCCCGTCGTCCCGCCGAGGCGGCGGCGCTCGACGACGGCTTCTTGAATCGGACTTGGCTGGCGATCGCCTTGCTGTTCGGTTACCGGGCCGTCACCATGAGGTGTGCCGCCCGGAGCCGTACGCCGAGGAGACGCCTATGGACAGCTACGAGCAGCCCTTCGCCACGAGCGTCGTCAGGGACTTGCACGACACCTCGCTGGATGAGGTACCGGAGTCCGCTCAGGAATCGGCTCTGGCAAGGATGCTCGCGGGGGGCGGAGAACCGGTGGCCGCCTTCCAGTCGTCGCTCTGACCGGGCCGACCGGAACCTCAAGGGAAACCGTACCGGTGATCGCGGCGACGCGGCCCTTCCGCCAGTTCGTGATCAAAGTGCACAGCCGTTGCGACCTGGCCTGTGACCACTGCTATGTCTACCAGCACGCCGACCAGAGCTGGCGCGGGCGTCCGGTGACCATGTCGGAGGAGACGTTCCGTCGTACGGCCGACAGGATCGCCGAGCACGCCTCGGCACACCGCCTCGCCCGCGTCCACGTCGTCCTGCACGGTGGCGAGCCCCTGCTCGCCGGGCGGGAAAAGCTGCGCCGCTTCGCCCGCGAACTGCGCTCCGCGCTGCAGGGCGTGGCCGAGCTCGATCTGCGGATGCAGACCAACGGGCTGCGGCTGGACGAGGAGTTCTGCGCGATGCTCGCGGAGGAGTCCATCGTCACCAGCATCTCGCTCGACGGCGACGAGGCGTCCAACGACCGCCACCGGATCAGACGGGACGGCTCCGGCTCGTACCGGGACGTGGTGCGCGCGGTGCGGCTGCTGGGCGCCCCCGCCCACCGGAGCGCCTTCGGCGGGCTGCTCTGCACGATCGACGTCGAGAACGACCCGGTGGAGGTCTACCGGGCCCTCGCCGAACTGCGCCCGCCCGCCGTCGACTTCCTGCTCCCGCACGCCACCTGGGAGCATCCCCCGCCCCGCCCCGGCGGTGAGACCGACTACGCCGACTGGCTGATCGCCGTGCACAAGCAGTGGACCGCGGACGGCATGCCGATGCGCATCCGGATGTTCGAGTCGATCAGCCGACTGACCCGCGGCCGGGGCAGCCTCACCGAGGCACTGGGGCTGGGCAGTTCGGATCTGCTGGTGATCGAGGCCGACGGCTCCATCGAACAGGCGGACTGGCTCAAGACGGCCTACCCGGGCGCCCCCGAGACCGGCCTGCACATCGCCACCCACCGCCTGGAGGAGGCCGCCGAGCACCGGGGCATCCAGGCCCGCCGCGCCGGACTGGACGGACTGAGCGCGCAGTGCCGTGCCTGCCCCGTCGTGTCGGTCTGCGGCGGCGGCCTCTACGGGCACCGCCACCGCGGGTCCAACGGCTTCGACAACCCCTCCGTCTACTGCGCCGACCTGCTGAAGATCATCGAGTACGTCCAGACCAGCGAACGCGACGACGCCGCCGTCCGCCACGGCTGGCACGGTCTGACCTGGACCCACTTCGACGAACTGGCCGCCGGATACGGCAGCACGGCGGCCGTCCGGTCACTGGCCGCCGCCCAGAACAGCCAGCGACGGGCCTTGCTGGCGGCGGCCCGCCGCGCGGACACCCCGGGCCCCTCGGACTCGCCGGACTCCGCCCCCGGCTGGGAGGCGATCCTCGCGCTGCCCACCGCCGCGCTGGACGTGCTGCTCGCCGACCCGTATCTACGCGTGTGGGCCCTCGCCTGTTGGCAGTCGACGCGGCGGGCCGAGGGCCACCCGGCCGAGGCCGCGCTGTCGGCCGTCGTCCGCACCGGCGGACGGCTGACCCTGCCCGTCCCGCTGCGGCACGGCCCCGAGGGCCCTGCGATCCATCTGCCCAGCATGGGGCGGCTGCTGCTGGCCGCCGAGAGCCGCGAGCGGCGGGCCGGGACCCTCACCGTGACCGCCGCCGATGCCGCGATCACCGTCGAGGGCCACACCCTGGGCCGGGAGCGGCCACCCGCCGGCATGGTCTGGCAGCCACTGCGACACCTGGCCGCGGATGGCCTGGATGTGGCCCTGGACGACGTCGACCCGTCCCGCGACTGCTACGGGTACGAGCCGCTTCCCCGGCTCTCCGAGGCCGAATTCGGCCGCTGGGAGCAGATGTTCGGAGAGGCCTGGCAGCTGATCCGCACCGAGTACCCCGACTACGCCCAGGCGATCGCCGCCGGGCTGACCACGGTGACCCCGCTCGCCCCCGCGCCCTCCGGCGACGACGTCAGCGCCACCTGCCGGCACGCCTTCGGGGCGGTCGGCATCGCCCTGCCCCGCTCGGCCGAGGATCTGGCGATGCTGATCATCCACGAGTACCAGCACGTCAAACTGGGCGCGATGCTCGACATGTTCGACCTCCTCGACGGCCTCGACGAGCGCCGCTACCGCGTGCTCTGGCGGCCCGACCCGAGGCCCCTCGACGCCATCGTCCAGGGCGCGTACGCCCACCTCGCGGTCGCCGACGTCTGGCGGATCAGGGTCCGCCGCGGTGCGTCGGGGGTGGGCGCGGCCCTGTACGAACGCTCCCGGGCCGAGGCGGACAAGTGGCGTACGGCTGTGCTGGACGCCCTCGACACCGTGGCCGGAACCGGCTCCCTGACCGCTCTGGGGCACCGCTTCGTCCGGGGGCTGCGGGGCGAGGCGGAAACCCTGGGTGGTGTGGCCGAAACCGGCCCCGTCGCGGTGTAATGGTGGGCCAACTCCCGCTCTCCGTACCGGTGTCCGATACAACTTGGTCTCGTCAACCCCTGGCACCGGCAGTGGTTTTCGCGTTCCAATGGATCCTGGAGGAGATCCAGCTGCGATGGTCGGGGCCTGGGAGGGGCCCGAGGTGGGCGACGGGGGAGGGGAAGGCGAGTCCATGGTTTATCCGGCTTCTCAAGGTGCGACGGCTTCCTCCGATCCGTATGTGTTCTTCATGAGCTATGCGCGGACTCCGCGGATGGGGACCCGGCTGAAGAAAGACCCGTCGGATGTGGCGCTGGAGGAATTCCACGCCCAGTTATGCAGCTACATCATGCAGTTGACCGACCATGACGGCGAGGAATCGCCCGGGTTCCTCGACCAGAGAATGGGTGTCGGCGTCGACTGGGAGAACAGGCTCAAACAGGCCCTGTCCACCTGTCGGGTCTTCGTGCCGATCTACACCTCCCGGTATTTCAGGAGGGAATGGTGCGGCAAGGAATGGGACGCCTTCGCGCGGCGTCAGCAGGAGCAGCTCCGCACCCGGCCGTACACGGGCAACGCGATCGTCCCCGTCCTGTGGGTGGGGCCACAGCACCTGACTCTGCCGGCAGTGGCGGCGAAGGTGCAGTACGCCCACCCCGATCTGGGTAAGGAATACCTGCAGTCCGGTCTCTACGGACTGAGGCAGGCGGGCCGTCACGCCAAGTACCGCAGCTCCGTGTGGGCGCTCGCCCAGATGATTGTCAAAGTGGCTCAGCAGACCAGCCTCGAACCGTGCGACGTGAAGCTGTTCCAAGACCTCCGGAACGTCTTCGAGGGGGATTAGCAGGATGCCGATGTTCTTCTTGAGCTATGCACGGGTTCCTGCTCCCCGACACCGGGACGCCTCGCAGGACCCCAATCGCCTGGTCTTCCAGTTCTTCGACGAACTGTGCGCCAAAGTGGCGCGTCATGCGAGAGTGCCCCGGGAGGAGGCGGGTTTCGTCGAGCGGCCCGGGACTCCCGGAGAGAAGTCGATCAAGGCGCTCCTGGGATGCCAGGTCTTCGTTCCGCTGTACTCCAAACGGTACTTCAGCAATCCCCAGTGCGGGCGCCAGTGGACCGCCGTCACCCAGGGGGCCATGCAAGGGGTCCGGCCGAGCATCGTCCCGGTGCTGTGGACGCCGTATTCGCCCACGTCGCTCCCCAAGCGGGTCAAGGACCAGTACCCCGAGATGCCGGAAGGCATCGGTGAGGCTGCCGAGAACTACGCCGCCCAGGGGCTGCACCGACTGCTCGACCAGATGCTCGACCTGACCGAGCGACCGGACCCGGAGGACGAGCACGCGGCGGCCCAGGTCTCCGCCCAGGTCGCCCAGGTGACCGACTGGCTCGCCCGGCGCATCGTCGACCAGGCCGCCCTGGTGCCCGAGCCGTCGAGGCCGTCCGGTGGAGCGAAACCGGTGCAGCCGATGACGCTGGCCGGGCTGGACGACGCCTTCGCCGACCCGCCCTCCGCCTCCCCGCTGCACATCACCGTGCTCGCCCCGACCGAGGAACAGTTACCGGTCGGCCGGGACAACAGCCGCTATGGACCACGTGTCGACGACTGGCGGCCCTACGGTCCGGCCGTCGGCCCGCTGGTCGAGCAGATGGAGGCCCTGGCCCGCAATCTCGGCTTCGAGCCCACCGTCGTGCCCTTTCACAAGATCCAGGCGGAGCTGCGCAGCAAGGAGCTCCCGACCGCCCCCTGGATCCTGGTGGTGGACCCCTGGGCGCTGGAGAATCCCCAAATGGCCATCCAGGCACGGGAGTTCGACAGGGTGCGCCAGCCATGGACGGCGGTGCTGAGTACCCTGGCGGGGGACGATCTGCAGACCAAGGAGCAGTCCGATCGGCTGCGTGGACTGCTGATGGCGAACTTCCCCCGCTTCCTGAGCGAGGGCCGGCCGGGAGAGCAGGAAGCGGTGCGCGGGCTGGCCGGCGCGGATGTCTTCACCCGCTGGTTCAGCGAACTGGCTGAGGCGACCAAGATCCGCTACTTGCGGTACATTCATTCGCAATTGTCCCGGAGCGGCACGGGCGCCCGGGACGTTCCGGAATCCGGTGCGGACCTGCCCCGACGGCCCGACGCCGGCCGGGACGACGGGGCATCGAGCGACGGAAGTCGCGTGGAGGGCAGGCCATGACCGGCGAGGACGCGCGCAGGATCATCACGTTCTACTCGTACAAGGGCGGTACGGGACGGACGATGGCGCTCGCCAACACGGGCTGGATCCTGGCCTCGTCCGGCAAGAGCGTCCTGGTGGTCGACTGGGACCTCGACGCACCGGGCCTGGACCGCTTCCTGCACCCCTTCCTGAGCGAGAGTCAACTGCGCACGACGCCCGGGGTGCTCGACCTCGTCAGCCGGTCGATGCCCCAGACTCCGAGCATCACGGAGTCGGGGCGCCAGATGGAGCTGGGTTCTGATTCGTCCGCCACGCTCGACGCGTGGACGGCCGACAGCATCTCCCTCAACAGCTGCCTCATCCAGGTCGACTGGGACTTCCCCTCGGGCGGCCAGCTCTACTACCTCCCGGCCGGCACGAAGAACAAGGGCTACCTCGCGGCGTTCTCGCAGTTCGACTGGAAGCCCTTCATGGACGGGCCGCTGGCCACCAGATTCCTGGAAGGGCTCAAGCGCGAGTTCGTCGAGAACTTCGACTACGTCCTCATCGACAGCCGCACCGGACTCAACGACATCTCCGACATCTGCACCGTCAGCCTCCCGCACACCCTGGTCACCTGCTTCACCCCGAGCAGCCAGAGCATCGAGGGCGCGGCCGGCGTCGCCGAACGCATCGACGGGATGTACGGCAACCGCGACATCCGGATCCTGCCCGTCCCCATGCGGGTGGAGAACGCCGAGGCCGACCGGCTGGACGCCGCCCGGGGGCAGATCCAGTACCGCTTCGACCGAGTCGTGCGCAAGCACGTCCCCGACGGAGACCCGGAGGACTACTGGCGCAGCGTCGAGATCCCGTACGTGCCGATCTACTCGTACGAGGAGACCCTGGCCCCGTTCCGCGAACTGCCCGGGGACCCCAAGAGCCTGCTCGCCGCCTACGAGAGACTCACCGCGGTCATCACGGACGGCCAGGTCGAGTCGATGCCGCGCATCGACGAGCCGCTGCGCCGCAAGACCCTCGACCGGTACACCCGCCACCGCCCACCGCGCATCTCCGATGTGTACGTCAGCTTCGTCCCCCAGGACCGGAGTTGGGCCAACTGGGCGGGCTCGGTCCTGGAGCAGGCGGGCTTCAAGGTCCATCTGGCCCAGGAGGGCACCGCCGAGGGCGCACAGCTGCGGGACGAGATCGAACGCGGTGTCGAGTCTGCCTCGCACACCCTGGTCATCTTCTCCGAGGCCTACCTCAGGTCGTCCCGCTTCCGCACCACCTGGGAGGCGGTCTACGCGGAGGGCGACCGGCGCGCCCACCAGTTGATCTCGATGCAGGTCGACCGGACGGTGTCACTGGACGCGCCCTTCACGGAACTGCTCGCCGACATGACCCGCTGCGACACGGGAGAGGTGGGCCGTGAGGCCTTGCTGTCCTGCTTCGGTCCCACCACGGAGGCGGCGACGGGCAATCACTTCACCGGGGGCGAGCAGAAGCTGCCGCGCTACCCGGGCGCCGAGCCGCCGGTCTTCTCGGTCCCGCTGCGCACGTCGTCGTTCACCGGCCGTACGGAACTGCTGGAGACCATCCGCGAGAAGCTGTGGAACGAGGAGAACCGGGCGCTGGTGCTGAAGGGCATGGGCGGCGTCGGGAAGACCCTGCTGGCCCAGGAGTTCGCGTACCGCTACAAGAGCGACTACGACGTCATCTGGCACATCCAGGCCGAACAGCCGGACCTGGTCACCGAGCAGTACGCGAGCATGGCCGAACCACTCGGTCTGCCGATGAGGACGAATCCGACCGACACGGCCAAGGCCGTGTACGAGGCGCTCGACCGCGGTGAGCCCTACAGCAGTTGGCTGCTGATCCTGGACAACGTCACGGAAGCCGAGAAACTCCCTGAATTCATGCTGGACGGCCGGGGCGGCCACATTCTGATCACCAGCCAGCGAGCGGAGGGCTGGGGACGTTTCGTGGACACCGTCGACGTCCCCGTGTTCGAGCGAGACGAGAGCATCGCCCACCTGCACAGCCGACTGCCCGACTGCGGTTGGACGGAGGCGGACCAGATCGCGGAGGCTCTGGGCGACCTGCCCATCGCGATCGAACGGGCCGCGGCCTACATCGAACAGACCAGGGTCGACGTCCGCAGCTACATCCAACAGCTCCAGCCCCACGCCACCGGCGCCCCTGCCGACAACACGGTCGGCGAGGTCGTCAAGTCCAGCACTCACACCTGGGAGTTCGCGCTCGGACAACTGCGCGAGAAGTTCCCACCGGCGGTGCAACTCCTGCAGATCTGCTCGTACTACAGTCCCGAGCCGATCTCGATGGACCTGCTGGAGGGCTTCGAGGTCTCCCGGGCGCTCGGCGGCGTTCGCACGGTCTCCCGTTCGTACAAGGAGCTGAGCAAGTTCTCGCTGGTCACGGTGGACCGCAAGGCCCGGAGCGTGACGGTGCACCGGATGATGCAGGTCGCCATGCGCGAGGAGATGACCGAAGCGGAGCGCGAGGCGGCGCAGGAGGTCGTCTATCGCTCGCTGGTCGCCGCCAGGCCGAGCGGCGACGACCCCGAGAACCCCAACAACTGGGAGAAGTACCGCATCATCTGGCCGCATCTCGGCACACCGTGGGCCGAGACCTCGCCCGACGAAGGCATCAAGGAACTCTTCGTGGACCGGGTCCGCCAGCTGCGCCGTCGCGGCGAACTCACCCAGGCCATGGACTACGGCGCCCGGCGCGTGGCCGCCTGGTCCGCGGACGGCGCGCCGGACGAACGCTGGACCCTGCACATGCGGTTCCAGATCGCCAACATCCTGCGCGCCCAGGGCAGGTACGAGGAGTCGCTCGCCCTGGACCAGGAGGTCCTTGAGCGGCAACTCGCCGTGCTCGACGACGTGGACGATCAGCACATCCTCATGACCACCAGTAGCATCGCCGCCGACCTGCGGGGTCTGGGGCGGCTGTCGGAGGCTCTGCGCTACGACGAGGAGACGTACGAGAGGTACGAGCAGATCTACGGCGAGGACCACGCGCGCACGCTCAGCGCGGCCAACAACCTCGCCGTCGCCCTGAGGCTGTCCGGTGACTACCACAGGGCACGCGACCTCGACCGCAGGACGCTGGAACTGCGCGAGGCGATCCAGCTCCACGACCACCCCCTGACCATCGAGTCGGCGGTGAACCTGGGCCGCGATCTGCGTGACTGCGGGGACTACGAGGAATCCGTGACGCTGCTGAAGCGCGCCTACGACCGCTGTCTGCGCAATCCTCGCCTCACTCAGGGCTCGCCGACCGTGCTGAACACGGCCAAGGGCCTGGCCGGTTCACTGCGCAGGGCGGGCCGGCCGGCGGAGGCCGAGGAACTCGTGCGTCATGTGCTGCGGAGCACACCCGACGGAGAGAAGCAGTCGTCCTCGGAACAGCTGCTGCTGGAGATGAGCCTGGCCGGCGACATGGCCGCCCAGGGCCGCGTCGACGAGGGGCTGAAGCTGATCCGCAGGGTGCAGGAAGACCTGAGAGACAGCCTGGGCGAAGGGCACTCCCAGACGGTGGCCTGCTCCGTCAACTACGCGGTCCTGCTGCTCCACGACGTCGTGGCCATCAGCCCGGAAATGGCGGCCGAGGCGCAGGAGCTGCTGCGCCAGGCCGAGGAGAGGTTCTCCAAACTCAATGGCGAGCACCATCCCTATGTGCTCATCTGCCGTGCGAACCTGGCCGTCGCCGAGGCGGCGCTCGACAAGTGGGAGGACGCCCGCAGGACCAGCTTCGCGGCGTACGAACTGCTCAAGGAGGTTCTTGAGCCCCTGCACCCGTCGACGCTGACCTGCGCCGGGAATCTCGCCGTCATCCTGAGTCGGCTGGGCCGCGCCGACGAGGCGCGTACCAAGCACCATGACACGCTGGCGGCGCTGAGCAAGCGCGTCGGCAGGGAGCACCCCCGGGTACTGGCCCTGCAGGCGTGGGAGCTGAGCTGTCTCGACCTGGAGCCGCACCCCATCTAGCCGTCCCCAGTGGGCGTGTAG
>NZ_AEJC01000493.1 GCF_000317595.1 Streptomyces ipomoeae 91-03
CAGGTGGTGGTGACGACGACTCGGGACTTGCCCTCACCGGCCGGGGTGACCCGCCAGGTGGTGACCATGGAGGAGTTGCGGTCCTTCTCGACGAGCTCGCCGTCGGAGGGCTCGGTGACCTCCAGGAGGCAGTCGCGGATGCGCTTGCTGGTGGCCTGGAGCTTCCAGTGGACGAGGGTGCCCTCGCCGTCGCCGCCCTCGCGCACCTCGTACTCGCTGAAGTGCTGGGGCAGCATCTTCCCGCGCGCGCCGCTGTAGTCGGCCAGGGTGTCGAACACCGTCTCCGCGTCCGCCGCGACGATTCGCTCCGTCGTGGCCTCGACCTGCGCCATTGCACTTCCTCCAGCACTTGGTAACTCGGGGGGTGTGCGGAAAGCCAACCACCACCCGGCCGGACGGCCCAAATCGGGGTGCCCGAAGGGGCGGGACCGGCCCGCGCGGGGTGCCCCCGGCGAGACCTCCACACGATGTTCGAAAACCAGTTCGCACGATCAAGGGAACGCGTGTTCTATTCTGAGCCGGAGCACATCGAGGAGGCGTCCATGCGCTGGGACCATCTGGCCGAGAACCCCGCCACGGCCCGGGATGCCGCACTGTTCGGCGCGGAGACGGTGACGAGCCGCACCTTCGACACCCCCGAGTTCCACGGCATGACCTTCCACGAGATCCGGGCCAAGTCGATCCTGAACCGGGTGCCCGGGGCCTCCCGGATGCCGTTCGAATGGACGGTGAACCCTTATCGAGGCTGCACGCACGCGTGCGTGTACTGCTTCGCCCGCAAGACCCACAGCTATCTGGACCTCGACACCGGCCACGACTTCGACTCGCAGATCGTGGTGAAGATCAACGCGCCCGAGCTGCTGCGCCGCCAGCTGGCCTCACCGCGCTGGCACGGCGAGCACATCGCGATGGGCACCAATGTGGACTGCTACCAGCGCGCCGAGGGCCGCTACCGCCTGATGCCGGGCATCATCACCGCCCTGCGCGACCACGCGAACCCCTTCTCGATCCTGACCAAGGGCACGCTGATCCTGCGTGACCTCGACCTCATCCGACAGGCCGCGGAAGTCACCGAGGTCGGGATCTCCGTCTCCGTCGGCTTCACCGACCAGGAGCTGTGGCGCACGGTCGAGCCGGGCACGCCCGCCCCGGAGCGCCGGCTGGACATCGTGCGCGCCTTCGCCGACCGCGGCATCGGCTGCGGGGTGCTGATGGCTCCCGTGCTCCCCTTCCTCAGCGACCACCCGGACCGGCTGCGCGCCACCGTACGGGCGATCGCCGCCTCCGGGGCCACCTCCGTGACACCGCTGGTGCTGCATCTGCGCCCCGGCGCGCGCGAGTGGTACATGGCGTGGCTGGAGCGCCATCACCCGCATCTCGTACGGCGTTACGAGCGGCTGTACGCGGAGGGCGCGTACGCCCCGAAGTGGTATCAGCGGCGGATCACCCGTCAGGTCCACGAGCTGGCAAGGGAGTACGGGATGGGGCCCAGGCTGACGGAGCTGCCGAGAAGGATCCCGGTGTCCGAGCCGGCTCCGCTGGAGGTCGTACGGGATCCGACGCCGACTCAGCTGACCCTCCTGTGACAGCACGTTCCTGACTGTTTCGGGGGGCATCCGGGCTCTTCCTTCGCCCCGATGGGGTCAAGTCTCGGCGGAACGCGTTCTTCCGAGCGTGCGTTCCGGGACGATGCGACGAAGGCCGTGGCGTGCACGGCTGGAAATCCTCCGTCCTGGGAGGCCTGACGATGAAGAAACGCGCAGCCGCTCTGTGTGGTGCCGCCGCCGTGTTGGCCGGGATGGTCACAGCGGTCCCGGCCGACGCGAGCGCCGGCTCCGCAGCCGCACCGGTGGCGAAACTCGCCTGGAAGAAGTGCGCCACCAGCGACTATCCGACCCTCCAGTGCGCCTCCCTGAAGGTGCCGCTCAACCACGACAAGCCGCAGGGCAGGAAGATCGCACTCGCCCTGTCGCGCATCCCGCACACCGCGAAGAAGTACCAGGGACCCCTGTTGGTCAACCCGGGCGGCCCCGGCGGCAGCGGGATCACATTGGCCGGATTCGTCGCGTCCTCGCTGCCCAAGAAAGTGGCGGCGCAGTACGACGTCATCGGCTTCGACCCGCGCGGCGTCGGCGCCGGCAAGCCCGCCCTCGACTGCAAGCCGGGCAACTTCGCACCGGTGCGCCCGAACTCCCTGCCGACCAGCGCGAAGATCGAGCAGGCCAACCTGAAGCGCGCCCGGTCCTTCGCCGAGGCGTGCGCCACGAAGTACGCGGACGTGCTGCCGTACATCGACACGATCAGCGCGGTCAAGGACATGGACGCCATCCGCGAGGCCCTCGGCGCCAAGAAGATCAACTACTTCGGGTACTCGTACGGCACCTACCTCGGCGCCGTGTATGCGAAGCTCTTCCCGAACCGCGTGCGGCGCGCGGTGCTGGACTCCGTGGTCGACCCCACCGGGGTCTGGTACGACGACAACCTCCAGCAGGACTACGCCTTCAACGACCGCCACCGGGCGCTGATGGCCTGGATCGCCAAGAACAACAAGACGTACAGGCTCGGCACCGATCCGGAGAAGATCGAGGCCAAGTGGTACAGGATGCGGTCGGCTCTGGCCAAGAAGCCCGCGGACGGCAAGGTGGGCGCCTCCGAGCTGGAGGACACCTTCATTCCCGGCGGCTACTACAACGGCTACTGGCCCTACCTGGCGGAGGCGTTCGCGGCCTATGTGAACAAGAAGAACGACGACCCGCTGGTCGAGGCGTACGAGAACTTCGGCGCCGTCGACGCGGAGGGCGACAACGGCTACAGCGTCTACACCTCGGTGCAGTGCCGTGACGCGCACTGGCCGCGCGACTGGAACACCTGGCGCGACGACAACTGGAAGGTGTACGAGAAGGCCCCGTTCATGGCCTGGAACAACGCCTGGTACAACGCACCCTGCGCGTTCTGGCCCACCCGGTCCCGGAACCCCGTGGACATCTCCAACAGCGCACTGCCCCCGGTGCTGATCTTCCAGGCCACGGACGACGCGGCCACCCCCTACCAGGGCGGCGTCATCACCCACCACCTCCTGCGCGGCTCCAGCCTGGTCGTCGAACAGGGCGGCGGCAACCACGGCATCACGCTGGGCGGCAACGCCTGCCTGGACAAACACCTGGCGGCCTACCTGGCGGACGGCACCGTGCCACGCGGTACGGGCGAGGCCGACGCGGTCTGCGAGAAACTCCCCGACCCCAAGCCCCTGAGCACGAAGACGGCGTCCACCTCCTCACGGGGCTCGACGCTGCACAGTCTGCTGGGCTTCCGCGGCTGAGCCCGCGGGCCGTGGGGGTCCCGCCACATGAAAACCGCGGGCCTCCCACGGCCGCCTCCCCCTAGGGTGCCGCCATGAACGACACCCTCCGCATCCGACGGATGACCCTGGCCGACTGCCGCCCCGTCGCCGAGATCCGCGTCGGCGGCTGGCAGACCGCGTACGCAGGCCTGATACCGCAGCCGTACCTCGACGCGATGGATGTGGCGCAGGACACGGAGAGACGCCGCGAGTTGCTCCTCCAGCCGGGCAACCCGGTGGTGAGCCTGGTCGCCGAGCGGGCGGGCCAGGTCATCGGCTGGGCGGCGTACGGCCCGCACCGGGACGGCGAAGTCCACACGGAGAACGCCGAGTTGTACGCGCTGTACGTACGCCCGGGGCACTTCGGCAGCGGGGTGGGCAGCGCGCTCCTGCGCGAGTCGATCGCCCGCTGCACGACCGCCGGCCACGAGCGCATGCTCCTCTGGGTCCTCAAGGAGAACACCAGGGCCCGCCGCTTCTACGAACACCACGGCTTCACACCCGACGGCACAGAGGAACCGTTCGAGGTGGACGGGGTCGAGGTTCCCGAGGTCCGGTACGTACGCGGCGCCCTTTGAGGGGCGCGGGGCTGTCTCGACATGCGGCTCCGCCGCGATGGGGGTCCCTCCCGCTCGAGCGGAGCCGAGAGTGGGGGAGCGACAAGCCCTCACCGGCCTGCAGCTCAAGGACAACCCTCTGAACGCGACGTCACCGCTGCTTCGGAAAACGAGCCAACGCCCGCGCCGCCGCCTCCGCAAGAGCCGGATGCGCAAGGGCCTCGTTCAACACGGGCCTCGCCCGCGCGTCCCCCAGTTCCCCCAACCCCTCCACACACGCGAGCGCCACCCGGCGATAGGGATCATGCGGCCTGAGCCGACGCCGCAGCGTCGTGATCAGCGCGGGCACGGCCTCAGGCGCACGAAGCTCGACCAGCAGCCGTACTGGATGCAGGGCGTACGCCACCCGCAGCTCATTCGTCGCGAGAGCCGCCGCCGCGCGGGCGGTACGCGGATCCCCGAGCCTGGCCAACGCATACGCCGCGGAAGCGCATCGCGGAGGGTCCCGATGGTTCAGCAACAGGACAAGCGCCTCGAACGCCCGCCGATCCCCCGCCAGGCCCAACCGAAACGCCGCCAACTCCCTGGCCCACAACGGCTGCCCCGGCTCGGTCAGCACCGCCGCCAGCTCATCCGTGCTGTCGGTCATGACAAGCCGCTCGTACCCGGTGGAGCCGCCCGCCTCGTGTCGCACACGCTCCGTGAGTGATCGCAACGCTTCGTCCATACCACCGAGCGTACGGGCGGGATCGACGTTCGGGGACGTACATCACAAACATGGGGGGGGCTGGCGCGCTCGTTACCCACCGGTTAAGCTCAGACGAGCGAGTGACCCACTCGTGTTCGCTCGCGACGGTTTGGTGACGCGGCCGTCGTGAGCACAGTCGGTTCGGTACATGGAGTACCAGTACGGCTCGGCCTCGGGACAGGGCCGGTCGGTTCAGCCGTTCGCCGGGCGTGTGCGATGCCCGCGGCGACGGCACCGGCACCGGGCGTGTGCGTTCAACAGCCCGGCATCACAACACCCGCACCCCATGCGCAGGTTGCGCCCTCGTCGGCGTACCCGGGAGCGCTCCTCCTCAGTCGTCACCCTCATTCCAGGAGTCCCGCGATGGCCACTCCCCTGTCCCCCGAATCTTCCCCGAAGACCATTGCCGTGGTCGGCCTCGGCACGATGGGCACCGGTATCGCCGAGGTGCTGGCCCGGGCCGGCCGCGAGGTCATCGGCATCGACATCAGCGAGGCGGCGGCCCGCCGTGCCGTCGCCTCGCTGGAGTCCTCGACCGAGCGCGCCGTGGCGCGCGGGCGGATCACCGAGCAGGAGCGCGGCGACGCCCTCGCCCGCTTCCGCACCTTCACCGATCTGCGGGCCGCGGCCGACGCCGACCTGGTGATCGAGGTGGTCCCGGAGTCGTACGAGGTCAAACAGCAGGTCTTTCGTGAGCTGGACGCGATCGTCCGGCCGGAGACCATTCTCGCCACCGGCACCAACGCCCTGTCGGTCACCCGGCTCGCCGCCGAGTCGGCGCGTCCGGAGCGGGTGCTGGGGTTGCACTTCTTCAACCCGGCCCCGGCGATGAAGCTGGTCGAGGTGGTCTCCTCGGTGCTGACCGCGCCGCAGGCCGTCGCCGTGGTCACGGATCTCGCCCTCGACCTGGGCAAGGAGCCCGTCGCGGTCGGCGACCGGCCCGGTTTCGTCGCCGACGGGCTGCTGTTCGGCTACCTCAACCAGGCCGCCGCGATGTACGAGGCCAAGTACGCCTCCCGTGAGGACATCGACGCGGCGATGCGGCTCGGCTGCGGGCTGCCGATGGGCCCGCTGGCGCTGCTCGACCTGATCGGCATCGACACGGCGCGTACGGTCCTGGAGGCCATGTACGCCGCCTCGCGCGACCGGCTGCACGCGCCGGCGCCGATCCTCAAGCAGCTCAGCCAGGCGGGCCTGACGGGCCGTAAGTCGGGGCGCGGCTTCTACACGTACGAGGCACCGGGCTCCGCCACGGTCGTGCGGGACGCGCTGACGCCGCTGGACGGGGTCGCCACGGTGCCCGGCCGTACCGTCCGCTCGATCGGTGTCGCGGGCTCGGGAACCATGGCCTCCGGGATCGCCGAGGTGTTCGCGAAGGCCGGGTACGAGGTCGTGCTGGCCGCGCGCAGCGAGGAGAAGGCGCAGGCCGCCAAGGCCCGGATCGGCAAGTCGCTGTCCCGCTCGGTCGACAAGGGGCGGATGACGGTCGAGGCCGCCGCCGAGACGCTGGACCGGATCACCCCGGCGGGCTCGTACGACGCGTTCGCGGACGTCGACCTGGCGTTGGAGGCGGTGGCCGAGGACCTGGAGGTCAAGCGGCAGTTGTTCGCGACCTTCGACAAGGTCTGCAAGCCGGGCGCGATCCTCGCCACCACCACGTCCTCACTGCCCGTCGTCGCCTGCGCCCGTGCCACCTCGCGTCCGCAGGACGTGATCGGCATGCACTTCTTCAACCCGGCCCCGGCGATGAAGCTGGTCGAGGTGGTCCGCACGGTCCTGACGGCGGACGACGTCCACGCCACGGTCCGTGAGTTGTGCGCGAAGGTCCGCAAGCACCCGGTGGACTGCGGCGACCGGGCCGGTTTCATCGTGAACGCGCTGCTGTTCCCGTACCTGAACAACGCGATCAAGATGGTCCAGGAGCACTACGCGACGCTGGACGACATCGACGCGGCCATGAAGCTGGGCGGCGGCTACCCCATGGGGCCATTCGAACTGCTGGACGTGGTCGGGCTGGATGTCTCGCTGGCCATCGAGAAGGTGCTGCACCGCGAGTTCCGCGACCCGGGGCTCGCCCCGGCGCCCCTGCTGGAGCACCTGGTGGCCGCGGGCTGCCTCGGCCGCAAGACCGGCCGTGGCTTCCGCGAATATGCCAAGCGCTGAGCGTCAGGGCGACCGGTTCGCGGCGGACACCACGGCGGGCGGGGACTGGGGCGGCCTCCTCGACCCGGGCGGCCGTCCCCCGCCCGTCCGTTCCCCCGCCCCGCCGGCCGACGGCTCCGCCGCTTCCACACCCGCCCGACCGGCCGTTCCCCCGTCCGAGCGGGGCGGGGGAACCGGTGCACGTGCGCACTCTCCTGCACGGATGCAGTACGTTCGGGGCATGTCCCAGCCCGCCAAATCCTCACGTACACCGGCTACGCCCGACGCACCGGAGAGTGCCGCGGGCAGTCGCGCCGCCGCCCAACGGCTCAAGATGCGCCGGGAACTGGCGGCCGCGGCCATGGAGCTGTTCTCGACCAAGGGGTACGAGGCGACCACGGTCGACGAGATCGCCGCGGCGGCCGGGGTGGCCCGCCGCACCTTCTTCCGCCACTTCCGCTCCAAGGAAGAGGCGATCTTCCCGGACCATGACGACACCCTGATCCGCGCCGAGGCCGTGCTCAACGCGGCCCCCGCGCACGAGCATCCGCTGGACACGGTGTGCCGGGGCATCAAGGAAGTCATGAAGATGTACGCGGCCCGGCCGGAGATCTCGGTCGCCCGCTACAAGCTGACCCGTGAGGTCCCCACCCTCCGGGAGGCGGAGATCGCCTCCGTGGCCCGCTACGAGCGCCTGTTCACCCGCTATCTGCTGGGCCACTTCGACGAGCACGCCCACCACGACGACGTGGGCGACGACCCGCTGCTCGCGGAGGTCGCCGCGTCGGCGGTCGTCACCGCGCACAACCATGTGCTGCGGCGCTGGCTCAGGTCCGGCGGCCAGGGCGACGTCGAGACCCAGCTCGACCACGCCTTCGCGATCGTCCGCAGGACCTTCGGCACCGGCATCGGCGCGGGCCGGACCCTGGCCCCGGAGCCGGCCGCGGCGACGGCCTCCACCAACGGCGAGGTCCTGGTGGCGGTGGCCCGGACCGACGCTCCCCTCGACGAGGTCATGCGGACCATCGAGGAGGCGTTGAGGGACCGCTGAGACCTCGCGACGACGCCACCGGGCTTTGCGGCGGGGTCGGCGATCCTCGCGAGAAGGCCCGCCGAAACCCCGTTTTACTCATCGGTAACTGTGAGAACGGCCACCCCATCGGGTGGCCGTTTTGGCATGTCAGAGGCTCTTTTCGACCCCCACCTGATCGATCATCGCTCAGTTGTTACGTAAAGATTTCACCTGAGCGAACTTTCTGGCACTCCGTGCCTTGCACGGTGTCACGGCGTGCCATACGTTGAAGGAGTCCGGGCGGCCGGCGTGCAGCGACCTTTCGTACGCCGGCTGTCCCCGCAAGCCAGGTGCTTGCGCGCCCGGACGCCTGCGTCACAGGCACCTTCCGCGCCACAAAGCGCCGCCGAAAGCACCACCCTCCGCCGAACCGACGGCACCACTTCCCCCATCGTTCAGCAGCACCCGACGTAACCCTCAACAGCGTCTTCCCTCAGGACGCTCCTCGCCGGAGGCACCACCGTGAAGGAAATCCTGGACGCGATCCAGTCGCAGGCTGTGACATCTGGCGGCTCCGCCGCGGTCAAGCCCGCCGACTTCGCCGCTCTGCCGCTCCCCGAGTCGTACCGCGCGATCACCGTGCACAAGGACGAGACGGAGATGTTCGCGGGCCTCGCCACCCGCGACAAGGACCCCCGCAAGTCGATCCACCTCGACGAGGTGCCGGTGCCGGAGCTCGGCCCGGGTGAGGCCCTGGTGGCCGTCATGGCCTCCTCGGTCAACTACAACTCGGTGTGGACCTCGATCTTCGAGCCGCTGTCGACCTTCGGGTTCCTGGAGCGCTACGGCCGCACCAACGAGCTGGCCAAGCGCCACGACCTGCCGTACCACATCATCGGCTCCGACCTCGCGGGCGTCGTCCTGCGCACCGGCCCGGGCGTCAACGCCTGGAAGCCCGGTGACGAGGTCGTCGCGCACTGCCTCTCCGTCGAGCTGGAGTCGTCCGACGGCCACAACGACACGATGCTCGACCCCGAGCAGCGGATCTGGGGCTTCGAGACCAACTTCGGCGGACTGGCAGAGATCGCACTGGTGAAGTCCAACCAGCTGATGCCGAAGCCGGACCATCTGTCGTGGGAGGAGGCCGCCGCCCCGGGGCTCGTGAACTCCACGGCGTACCGGCAGCTCGTCTCCCGCAACGGCGCCGCCATGAAGCAGGGCGACAACGTGCTCATCTGGGGCGCGAGCGGTGGACTCGGCTCGTACGCCACCCAGTTCGCGCTCGCGGGTGGCGCCAATCCCATCTGTGTCGTCTCCAGCGAGCAGAAGGCGGACATCTGCCGGGCGATGGGCGCGGAGGCGATCATCGACCGCAACGCCGAGGGCTACAAGTTCTGGAAGGACGAGAACACCCAGGACCCGAAGGAGTGGAAGCGCTTCGGCAAGCGCATCCGCGAGCTCACCGGCGGCGAGGACATCGACATCGTCTTCGAGCACCCCGGCCGCGAGACCTTCGGCGCGAGCGTCTACGTCACCCGCAAGGGCGGCACGATCACCACCTGTGCCTCGACCTCGGGCTACATGCACGAGTACGACAACCGCTACCTGTGGATGTCGCTGAAGCGGATCATCGGCTCGCACTTCGCCAACTACCGCGAGGCCTGGGAGGCCAACCGGCTGATCGCGAAGGGCAGGATCCACCCGACGCTGTCCAAGGCCTACTCCCTGGAGGACACCGGCCAGGCCGCGTACGACGTGCACCGCAACCTCCACCAGGGCAAGGTCGGCGTCCTGTGCCTCGCCCCCGAGGAGGGCCTGGGCGTGCGCGACCACGAGAAGCGCGCGAAGCACATCGACGCCATCAACCGCTTCCGGAACATCTGAGAGGCGTACATGACTGAGCGTCAGAAAGATCGGCCGTGGCTCATGCGCACGTATGCCGGTCACTCCACCGCCGAGGCGTCCAACGAGCTGTACCGGCGCAACCTCGCCAAGGGCCAGACCGGTCTGTCGGTGGCGTTCGACCTGCCGACGCAGACCGGGTACGACTCCGACCACATCCTCGCCCGTGGCGAGGTCGGCCGGGTCGGCGTGCCGGTGGCCCATCTCGGTGACATGCGCAGGCTGTTCCAGGACATTCCGCTGGAGCAGATGAACACCTCGATGACCATCAACGCCACCGCCATGTGGCTGCTGGCGCTCTACCAGGTCGTCGCCGAGGAGCAGGGCGCGGACATCAGCCGGCTCCAGGGCACGACCCAGAACGACATCGTCAAGGAGTACCTGTCCCGGGGCACCCATGTGTTCCCGCCGGGGCCGAGTCTGCGCCTGACGACGGACATGATCGCGTACACGGTCTCCCACATGCCGAAGTGGAACCCGATCAACATCTGCAGCTACCACCTCCAGGAGGCCGGGGCCACACCGGTCCAGGAGATCGCGTACGCGATGTCCACGGCGATCGCCGTGCTGGACGCCGTCCGGGACTCCGGGCAGGTACCGCAGGAGCGCATGGGCGATGTCGTCGCCCGTATCTCCTTCTTCGTGAACGCGGGCGTCCGCTTCATCGAGGAGATGTGCAAGATGCGGGCCTTCGGCCGTATCTGGGACCGCATCACGCGCGAGCGGTACGGCATCGAGGACCCCAAGCAGCGCCGCTTCCGGTACGGCGTCCAGGTGAACTCCCTGGGCCTGACCGAGGCGCAGCCGGAGAACAACGTCCAGCGGATCGTGCTGGAGATGCTGGCGGTGACGCTCTCCAAGGACGCACGCGCGCGTGCCGTGCAGCTGCCGGCCTGGAACGAGGCGCTGGGGCTGCCCCGGCCGTGGGACCAGCAGTGGTCGCTGCGGATACAGCAGGTCCTCGCCCACGAGAGCGATCTGCTGGAGTACGAGGACATCTTCGAGGGCTCGCGTGTCATCGAGGCGAAGGTGAGCAAGCTGGTCGAGGAGTCGTTCGCCGAGATCGAGCGGATCCAGGAGATGGGCGGCGCGATGGCCGCCGTCGAGTCGGGCTACCTCAAGTCGCAGCTCGTCGCCTCGCACGCCGAGCGCCGGGCCCGTATCGAGTCCGGCGAGGAGAGGATCGTCGGCGTCAACATCTTCGAGTCGACAGAGCCCAACCCGCTCACCGCCGACCTGGACGCGGCGATCCACACGGTCGACCCGGCCGTCGAGGCCCGGGTGATCGAGTCGCTGCGGAACTGGCGCGACACCCGCTACCAGCCGCCCTTCAACCACCCGCGCCCCTGCAAGGCCCTGGAGCGGCTGAAGGAGGCCGCCAAGGGCACCGACAACCTCATGGAGGCCACCCTGGACTGCGCCCGCGCCGGGGTCACGACCGGCGAGTGGGCCGGGGCCCTGCGCGAGGTGTTCGGGGAGTTCCGGGCGCCGACCGGGGTCTCGTCCGCGCCGGTGGCGGTCGCCGCCGAGGAGGGCTCGGCGCTGTCCCTGGTGCGCCGCAAGGTGGAGCTGACCGCGCGGGACCTCGGTGTCGGCAAGCTCCGCTTCCTGGTGGGCAAGCCGGGCCTGGACGGGCATTCCAACGGGGCCGAGCAGATCGCGGTGCGGGCCCGTGACGCCGGGTTCGAGGTGGTCTACCAGGGCATCCGGCTCACGCCCGAGCAGATCGTGGACGCGGCCCTCGCCGAGGACGTGCACGCGGTGGGGCTGTCCATTCTCTCCGGCTCGCACGCCCAGCTCGTGCCGGACGTCCTCGACCGGCTGCGGGACGCCGGCGCCGCCGACATCCCGGTGATCGCCGGCGGGATCATCCCGAACGCGGACGCCGAGCAGCTCAGGGCCGCTGGAGTGGCCGCCGTGTTCACCCCGAAGGACTTCGACATCACCGGGATCATCGGCCGTATCGTCGACGAGATCCGCAAGGCCAACAAGCTCGACCCCCTGGAGGTCCCCGCATGACGACCGTCAACCGCCTTCGCCCCCGGCGTTCCTGCCTGGCGGTTCCGGGCTCGAATCCCCGCTTCCTGGAGAAGGCGCAGGGCCTCCCGGCGGACCAGGTCTTCCTCGACCTGGAGGACGCCTGCGCCCCGCTCGCCAAGCCGGAGGCGCGGCACACCATCGTCAAGTTCCTCAACGAGGGCGACTGGACCGGCAAGACCCGGGTCGTGCGTGTCAACGACTGGACGACGGAGTGGACGTACCGCGATGTCGTGACCGTCGTCGAGGGCGCGGGCCAGAACCTCGACTGCATCATGCTGCCGAAGGTGCAGGACGCCCAGCAGATCGTGGCCCTCGATCTGCTGCTGACGCAGATCGAGAAGACGATGGGCTTCGAGGTCGGGCGGATCGGCATCGAGGCGCAGATCGAGAACGCGCAGGGCCTGAACAACGTCAACGAGATCGCGCAGGCCTCCCCGCGCGTCGAGACGATCATCTTCGGCCCGGCCGACTTCATGGCGTCCATCAACATGAAGTCGCTGGTCGTGGGCGAGCAGCCGCCGGGCTACCCGGCGGACGCCTACCACTACATCCTGATGAAGATCCTGATGGCCGCCCGCGCCAACAACCTCCAGGCGATCGACGGCCCCTACCTGCAGATCCGCAACGTCGAGGGCTACCGCGAGGTCGCCCAGCGCGCCGCCGCGCTCGGCTTCGACGGCAAGTGGGTGCTGCACCCGGGCCAGGTCGAGGCGTCCAACGAGATCTTCTCGCCCTCCCAGGAGGACTACGACCACGCCGAGCTGATCCTGGACGCGTACGACTACTACACGTCCGAGGCGGGTGGCAAGAAGGGCTCGGCGATGCTGGGCGACGAGATGATCGACGAGGCCAGCCGCAAGATGGCCCTGGTCATCGCGGGCAAGGGACGCGCCGCCGGGATGCGGCGCACCGGCAAGTTCGAGATCCCGGAGGCGTGACGGCCATGCAGTTCGGACGTACGTACGAGGAGTTCGAGGTCGGGGCCGTCTACAAGCACTGGCCCGGGAAGACGGTCACGGAGTACGACGACCACCTCTTCTGCCTCCTCACCATGAACCACCACCCGCTCCACATGGACGCCAACTACGCGGAGCAGACGACCGACTTCGGCAAGAACGTCGTCGTGGGGAACTACATCTACTCGCTGCTGCTCGGCATGTCCGTGCCGGACGTCTCCGGCAAGGCGATCGCCAACCTGGAGATCGAGTCGCTCAAGCACGTGGCGCCGACCTTCCACGGGGACACGATCTACGGCGAGACGACCGTGCTCGACAAGTGGCCGTCGAAGTCGAAGAACGACCGCGGCATCGTCCACGTCGAGACCAAGGGCTACAAGCAGGACGGCACGCTCGTGTGCGTCTTCCGCCGCAAGGTCATGGTGCCGACCGAGACGTACATCAAGGAGCGCGGCGGCGAGCAGCCCGGCCGCCCCCAGCTCAAGGAGCAGGAGAAGTAGCCATGGCACGACTCGCCCAGACCCACGGCCTGACGGACGTCCAGCAGGAGATCCTGTCCACCGTCCGGGACTTCGTGGACAAGGAGATCATCCCGGTCGCGACGGAGCTGGAGCACTGCGACGAGTACCCGCAGCAGATCGTCGACGGGCTCAGGGAACTGGGTCTGTTCGGTCTGATGATCCCCGAGGAGTACGGCGGTCTGGGCGAGTCCCTGCTCACGTACGCGCTGTGCGTGGAGGAGATCGCCCGGGGCTGGATGTCGGTGTCCGGGATCATCAACACGCACTTCATCGTGGCGTACATGCTCAAGCAGCACGGCACCGAGGAGCAGAAGGACTACTTCCTGCCGAAGATGGCGGCCGGTGACATCCGGGGGGCCTTCTCGATGTCGGAGCCGGGCCTCGGCTCCGATGTGTCGGCGATCACATCGAAGGCGGTCAAGGACGGCGACGAGTACGTCCTGAACGGTCAGAAGATGTGGCTGACGAACGGTGGAACGTCAACACTCGTCGCTGTTCTCGTCCGAAGTGACGAAGGACACTCCCCTTCGGAGACAGCCACGGCGCCCCACAAGTCGATGACGACCTTCTTGATCGAGAAGGAGGCCGGTTTCGGAGAGGTCCGCCCCGGCCTCACCATTCCCGGGAAGATCGACAAGATGGGTTACAAGGGCGTCGACACGACCGAACTCATCATGGACGGACTGCGCATTCCGGCCAATCGTGTACTCGGCGGCGTCACCGGCCGAGGGTTTTACCAAATGATGGACGGCGTGGAAGTCGGCCGCGTGAATGTGGCCGCGCGTGGCTGCGGTGTCGCTCAGCGCGCCTTCGAGCTCGGCGTCCGGTACGCCCAGCAGCGGCACACTTTCGGCAAGCCGATCGCCCAGCATCAGGCCATCCAGTTCAAGCTGGCGGAGATGGCTACCAAGATCGAGGCCGCTCATGCCATGATGGTGAACGCGGCACGCAAAAAGGACTCCGGGGAACGAAACGACCTCGAAGCAGGAATGGCGAAGTACCTTGCCTCCGAATACTGCAAAGAAGTCGTCGAGGACGCCTTCCGGATCCACGGCGGCTACGGCTTCTCCAAGGAGTACGAGATCGAGCGCCTCTACCGCGAGGCACCGATGCTGCTGATCGGCGAAGGTACCGCCGAAATCCAGAAAATGATCATCGGTCGCCGACTGCTCGAAGAGTACCGATTCCAGGGCTGACCCAGGGACGGATGTCTGTTTCGGGGTGTTTTCATCGAGAAGAAGATCACACCCCGTCAGCACTCTTCGGCCGTTGACTCGGCTTCCTGGCTTGCCCAGTTGCGGTCCGCGACCGGTACGATCCCGAGAAAGCCGCCGTCCCCAGTCACCGCGCGGCATCGTCCGCTACGAAGGTCATCCATGCCCCACAGCCAAACCTCTGCACCACGCGACAGCCGAGTCGGCGTACGCCTCGCGCGCGGAGCATCGCCGTGGCTTCTCCCGACCGTCGCCACCGCAGCACTCAGCCTCGCCCGTTCGCGCCGCTCCGGTGCCGCCCGGGCCGTGGCCGTCCCCGCCACCGCGCTCGCGGCCGGCATGCTGTGGTTCTTCCGCGACCCCGAGCGTGAGATCGCCCAGGGCCGAGTCATCTCGCCCGCCGACGGTGTGGTGCAGAGCATCATGCCGTGGAAGGACGGCCGCACTCGCGTCGCGATCTTCATGAGCCCGCTGAACGTCCACGTGAACCGCGCGCCGCTCTCCGGCACGGTCACGTCGGTGGAGCACATCCCCGGCGGGTTCGTCCCCGCGTTCAACAAGGAGAGCGAGAACAACGAGCGCGTGGTCTGGCACTTCGACACCGAACTCGGTGACATCGAGATGATCCAGATCGCCGGCGCCGTCGCGCGCCGCATCGTCCCGTACATCCCCGAGGGCACCAAGGTCGAGCAGGGTGACCGGATCGGGCTGATCCGCTTCGGTTCACGCGTGGACATCTATCTGCCCGAGGGCGTCGAGGTCGATGTCGAGGTGGGTCAGAAGACCGTGGCTGGGGTGACTCGCATTGACCGTGATTGATCCTGATACACAGGCCGGCCAGACCGGCCCGACGACCGGCTGGGTGCCGGAGGCCGACGAGGTGGAGGACGACGCGGAGGAGATGCCGCTGTCGCTCCGTCTGTCGATAGCGGACACCCTCACCCTCGGCAACGCCACGTGCGGCTTCATGGCGGTGTACTTCACCACCACGGGCATTCTGATCCCGCACCTCACCGGCAGCCAGGAGACGGGCATGGCCCGCCACAGCGCGGCCACCGCCGTGATCCTGATGCTGTGCGCGGCGATCTTCGACCTGTTCGACGGGCTGGTGGCGCGCAAGCTCCGCTCGTCGCCGATGGGCGCGGAGCTGGACAACCTCTCCGACCTGATCAGCTTCGGCCTCGCGCCGGCGTACTTCGTCCTCGTCTACGGCATGGTCGCGGACGACGCGCATCAGCGGGTGGCGGCGGTGGGCGCGATCGTGGTGCTGCTGGCCGTGGTGCTACGCCTGGCCCGCTTCTCGTGCGTGACACCGACGAACGGCATGTTCCAGGGCATGCCGTCCCCGTTCGGCGCCCTGACGGTCGTCTCGATCGTGCTCCTCGAGCTGCCCTTCGTGGCGACCCTGCTGGCCATCGTCGGCACCGCGTGGCTGATGGTGAGCCGCGTCGAGTACCCGAAGCCGCGGGGGCCCCTCGCGGTGGCGATGCTCTCCTGGATCGTCCTCGCGATGGGCCTGCTGGCGGCCTGGGCCTTCGACGCCCCCGGCGGCCAGCTCCTCCTCCAGACCGGCTGTGCCCTGCAGCTCGTCATGGGTGCGGTGATTCCGCTGTTCGCCACGGCACGCCGGGTGAACAACTTCCGCGGCAATCGCCGCGAGGCGAGGGCGGCGCAGCTGCCGTAGCCGCCGCCC